>DFFH01000116.1:1946-41261 GCA_002368805.1 Mageeibacillus sp. UBA3781
CGCGAAATCTATCTTAAGGGATTTGAGATCGCGATCAAAGAAGGAAAAGCAAGATCGGTCATGTCCGTGTATAACATGATCAACGGATGTTTCGGTACATCGAACTATGAGCTGAATACCATTATTCTTCACGACCAGTGGGGATACACGGGCCTTCTTATGACCGACTGGTGGGCATTTATCCAGGAGACATCCGGCAACCCCTTCAACCATGGAAACAGAGAACATTCGCTGATGGCCAGAGCACAGTGTGATGTCTATATGGTCTGCCCGCATGTCGAGCGTGAGGCGCTGGATGCGACGGATACATATGAAAATCTTAAAAGCGGAAGGACGGACCTGATCACTAGAGCGGAACTGCAGAGAAATGCGGCCAACATCCTCCGATTCGCGATGCATACACCGGCGATGGATGCTGTGATGGGAAATAAACCGACCGTCAGGCATATCGACTGCCCGTTTGCAGATGATACCATCGAGGCGAAAGTGGATGTTTACTTCGATATCGATAAAGATCCGGTCATTAAAATCGATGTAGATACTTCTGATGGAAAAGACTATGTCTTCGGCATTACGACAGACAAACATGGTCTGTATACATGTGAAGTGGTGGCTTCTTCAGAGCTTTCGCCTCTGGCGCAGCTGCCGGTCACAGCATATTATACGAGCATACCGATGCGTGTTATCACCTTTACCGGAACAGATGGTGAAGTGGTAACAAAGGAAACCGAGATCGGACTTCTAAACAAGCACTCGATCTTCCGGCTACACTTCGGCAAGCGTGGTCTGAAGCTTCACGAACTGCGGTTTACATTTAAAGCCGGCGTTGATGAAATCAAGTTCGAGGACATGTAAGAAAGGTTTGAATTACAAAATATAAATATTTTGTTAAAAGGAATTTAATATATATCATAAAGTCTTGACAACACCCCCCTGCCATATGTTAAAAAAACAGTATATTTATTGGCTATTTACTGGGGACATACGCATATTTGCAGTTTCATCTTTGGTAAATCACAAATTGTGAAGGGTGGCTAACATGAAAAAGACAATTAAGAAACTAGGTGTTCTGATCATCTCGGCGGTGATGCTGCTGGGTTTGGGCGGAACGATAATGGCCGATGAAAGCATGACCGGTGAAAGCGGCGTGATTGGTGAGTTTACACCTCCTGCTGGTGCCGAGGAAAAGAGTTCCAAAGTAGTTATCTATAAAGAGCTTACAGCGTATAATCCGGAAGATTGCACAGTGAACGCTCCGACGATCACTTTTAATTACACAGTAAGCTCCAGTAATGCTCTTGCAGGGAAGAACATCTATGATGCGAAATCCCATCATGAACCTGAAGTTAATGTGCATGTTCTGACAAAGCAGGGTGTAGGATCTCCGACGATCACCGGTACAGGCGAAGGCGTGATAGCACTTGTTCCTGGAACAAATACTTTGAAGGCATCCGAAAACGGTACAGCGAACAGATACCCTCTGACAGTTGACTTTTCCGGGATTAATTTTTTAACAGATGGTTCCGGAGCAGGTGTATATCGCTACCAGATCGATGAGACAACTACAGAAGCAGAGAAAATCGCTGCGGGCATTAAAGAAGGCGAAGTTGCAAATACTCTGTATATGGATGTCTATGTAGATGGTGAGGGAAAGATCTATGGTTATGTTCTTTTCACGAATAACGTTGACATTGATGCAAGAGAAGATGCTGATGCATCTGCTTCTACAGCTGCAGGCAAGACCGAAGGATTCGTCGGTACTGTAGCAGATCAGACAGCGTATTCTAGCGATACTTCTGTTGCTGATAAGTACTACACTTTCAATCTGGAAGTAACAAAGACAGTCGTGGGTGATAATTATACAAAGAATAATCATCATCAGTTCCCGTTCGAGATCACTCTGGACAATGCGACTGTTACTGCGAATGTTCTTCCGATCATGTCGGTTAGTGCAAACGCTACACAGGCAGCTCTTTCTGCAGGCGCTATCGGGACAGGTGCTTCCGCGACTACATGGACACCGACGATTGCGGACAGTGCTAAGGTTACATATGTAGGTATCCCGACAGGTACTACTGTTACAATCAAAGAGCAGAACGATGTTACCGGTGTAACGTATACGTCTGTGTCGACAAATGCAGATACTAATGCAGACTCGAAGGATATCTATACCGGTGAATGGTCGAATACAGCTACAGTAAACTGCAACGCTACTGCACTGACAAAAGCGGCAGAGAATCACACGTCCACAGCATCGACAGCAAAGCAGGTTATATTCACAAATACTCTGCAGCAGATCTCTCCTACCGGCATAATTGTCAGAAGTGCTCCGTACATCCTGCTTCTTGGAGCAGCTGTTGTACTGTTCGTACTGAGCCGCCGCTGGGCAAAAAAAGAAAGAGCATAAGATACGGTCTTTCAGGTGAGAAATCACGCATAGGATCTGTGTCGGGGTAATCGATGATCAAAGAGAAGCTAAAGCATATAACCGAAGAACTATCCAAGAACAAGGACGGCATCAGAAGATTTGTACGCAACAGCTTCATCATCATCATCAGTCTGTGGGTCATGTTCTCCTTCATTATCGGAACGGAGACCGTGAGCTCACACGATATGACCCCGGCAGTGAATATGGGTGACCGGATCGTATATTCCCGTGTCAATAAGGATCCTGTTGCACATGATGTCATCGTCTTTAAGAAAGACGGAAAGACATGCATATCCCGTGTAATTGCGATCCCAGGAGATGAAGTGGAAGTTACGGAGAACGGCGCAGTCAAGGTCAATGGAAATATCATCGTTGAAGAGAAGATCTACAGCCAGACCTTTCCATATACCGAATTTGTGAAATATCCGATCACTCTTGCATCTGACGAATACTTCGTCCTGGGCGATAACCGCATGACCGGTGTGGACAGCAGATACTACGGACCTGTCAAGAAAAAAGAGATCCTGGGTACGCTGATACTGGTCATCCGGCAGCATAGCTTTTAAAGGAAATAGAAGATGGCATTTTCAAAAACATTGAAAATTGCGAATATGGTCCTTTCCGCGGTGGCTACCGTCACCTCTGTATCGATCATGGCCTTTTCCGGCTATATGATCTACGAGAATACCTATCTGCAGAATCGGGCATTCAGTTCTGCGTCTATCCAGTATAAGCCCGATACTAAGGAGGATACGGTCTCCATCGATGAACTGATGTCCAATATTCCCGACGCGGTCGGCTGGATCACGATGGACAGTACGCACATCGATTATCCGATCGTCCAGGGGGAGGATGACCTTTTCTATGCCAGCCGTGACATCTACCAGCAGCCGTCTCTTACCGGTGCGATCTATCTGCAGGCAGCAAATGCGGGTGATTTTACCGAATCATATAACCTTCTTTACGGACATCACATGGATAATGGCGCGATGTTCGGAGATCTTACGAAATACCTCGATCCGGCTTTCTTTAACAGCCACCTCGCCGGAACGCTGGTGACTTCGAAAGAAGTCTTCGACATCGAAGTCATCTCCGTAGTTAAGACGGATGCTTACGAAACAGCCGTATATAGTACCACTTCCACGGACTGGAACAGCTATATTGCCACCATCTTAAATAACAGCAATATCAAAGTCGTAAACCAGAACAGTGCAGTCACTTCTGCAGATAGATTCCTCGTGCTCTCCACTTGTGAAGGTACAGCGACGGACGGAAGAATACTTCTAATCTGTAAACTGAATGATACACAGAAATCGGTAGATCCTGTGGTAACTCCGGAACCGGAAAAAGACAGTTCCGGCCGCGTGATCGTGAAGACCGGTGATGCCGGAAGGTTTGGATCGGGCTGGTCTCTGCTTAACCTCTGCTGCCTGATCCTGACGTTCATGACCGTGCTTCCGTACCTCATGGACATGCTGGATAAGAAAAAAGAAAAATCGATCAAAGGGGTCGTAGGTCCTCTGGTGAATATCGTTATGGTGATCATTGCGCTCTGGATCTTCATCACATATGAGAATATGAAGACCCCGATGATCCTTAAGGATAAATATACACCGTGGATGCTGATCATCCTCGGTATTGCACTCGTGGCGGAAGAATTTTTCGCCCGCCGCAAGAAGAAAGACGAAGAAGCAGGAGAAGAGACAGCCGATGTTTAAGAGATGGTCGAATAAGATAACAAGGCCCCTTATCTCTACGGTATTAGCCGCTTCTTTACTGCTGTCTGTTTTCCCTCTGGGACTTATCGATTCTCCGTTTCTCCGAACATCCAGAGCTGTTTCTGCTGCTCCTGACGATGATACATATACTCTGGAAAAAGCACTGACAGGCAGCGATGGCAAGAACTACCGCTTTACTGCTACATATACTTCTGATTCCGGGATCCCTGCGGATGCAGAGCTGATCGTCAAAGAGATCATTGAAGACGAGAAGATCGACGCGTACCTCGAAGACACACAGACCGCTCTTGAGAGCGATAAGATCGGATATGCCCGCTTCTTCGATATCTGCATCGCCAAGGATGGCGAAGAACTTCAGCCGGAAGACGGATCAAAAGTGAATATGCAGATTCTTCTCGAAGATGCAGGAGAAGACGATCTCAGCGTCGTACATTTTCCGGAAGATCCCGGAAACGGAAGCGTAGAAGTCGTCGAAAATACAACATCCAGTGAGAATACTGATACTGTCGTCGAATTCGATACGGAAGGATTCTCTGTATATGGTATCGTCAGTACGACGGTCTTTACTACGATCACGGCAAGTGACGGAAGAACATATAGAATCGAAGCTTCTTTTACAGATAAGAGCGGTATCCCTTCTGATGCAGAACTTAAGGTCTCTGAGATCAGTGAAGAGGAGTATGCGGATTATCTGACAAGTGCATCACAGGCTATCGGAGAAGATATCCATAGCGTGGTATATGGCAAGTTCTTCGACATCTCTCTTGAGAAAGCCGGTGTGAAGTACCAGCCTGTGGATGGTTCTACAGTCAAGGTTAAAGTGGATCTGATGGATACGCCGAAAGTGGAAGATGTAAAAGTCGTTCACTTCGAAGGCGATACAGCAGAAGAACTCACTGCTTCGACAAACGGCAGAAGCGTGAGATTTGAGACGGATGGTTTTTCCGTGTTCTCGTTCCTGGATTTCAGCTTAACGGACCGGATGGTAAATGCGACGATCGATAATGATGCATCGGATTCCGAAATGAAAACGGGAACCCTTTTCAGCAATGACGACATCGTTATCTCCGGCAGCATGCCATCCACCGGCATCATCGAAGCAAAGAGAGTAGATGTCTCTGTTAACGGGAAAGATGCGATCGTTGCATATGACATCAAGATCTATGCCAGCGAACTCATGAAGATTCTGGGCATCACATGGCAGCCGGGTGCCTCCGCTCTTTCGGTCCAGTTGAAGAGTGATGCGATCAAAGCACCTTCTGTGGATGTATATCACATGGAAGATACGAATAGTCCGGCTCAGCTGGTATCCGAAAACCTCGGTGCGAAAAACAGAACCGTTACCTTTGATGCCGCATCGTTCAGTGTATATGTCATCATTGAGCATGAAGGCGAAGCCGTCGAGACTCCGAGAGTAGCCTTCCACTACATTTCTCCCAACTATCAGGAGAATAATAACGAGGGCATATACTCTTATACCGCTCCAGGCTATGAATTCCTGAATAAGCATAACGAGTATCAGATCACCCAGATCTTAAAAGACGGGGAGACTCTCGAACAGATCGTCAACCCTCCGAACAAGACGGATAGTCTCGGCCAGGAAGTCAGCTTCTTCTACGGGTGGTACACCGTAGATGCTTCGGAGGATACCACCGAATACAACACCGGTGCACCTGCGTCCCCGTATTATAACGGAACCATCACATATACATGGATGGACCCGAAGAAGGTCCCTGAAAAAACCGCGATCAGTATTACACCTGTCGATGAGAATTCCAATGGCACGATCGAAGCAGGTGAGTCTGTGAACTGGTCGATCGGAGCCACCTCGGGTACTGCAGTTATCGATTCCGAGGGTACAGCGCATGTGTACATCGCTCCGGTTTATGAAGATTATCACTTCGTTAACTTCCATATGGGACACAAAGAAGCAAATGCAGGCCTTAGAAATAACCTTCTGACCCGCCGTCTGGTCGTATTCGGACAGAATTCATCCGCCGTCGTCCGTATCGGTGATGTGGAAGCGCCAAGTCCTGATCCGAGACACCAGATTTTTGCAGGATGGGAAACAGTTGACTTTACAGATCCTTCCACTCCGCAGACGGTGATCTATTATGAAACACTTGATATAGATGGAAACGAGAAGAATATCCTTCAGGATGGAACTACAACCACTCCTCAAGCAGACGGATACGGCTTCAAGATCAAATTAACTAAATCAGACTCTACTCCCTCGTCATTGGATCTGTATCCGGTGTTTGCAGAAGCCCGCTGGGTCAACTTCAACACGGGCCGTTCCGGTAATGGTGCGTCATATGTTGGTTCCCTATACCGTCTGACAAATGATGAGAATAAAGGAACTGCCTTTACCTCTTTCCCGACTTCCACACGCCCCGGCTATCTATTCGCAGGATGGTATCTGAGTCCGACAGACGGAACCGTGAATACCGCCGATCAGCTCACGGATGAAACCGGTGCTTTTGTAGCTTCGGCAAAGGGAAAGACCTACTATGGAAGCGATACAACGATCAGCACTGACCCGACAGCCGGTGAGAAACTCTTCGAGATCACCTCGGATGGAAGACTTCTGGTGTATAAGGCACTTGATTCGCTGACCGTCTATGCGAACTGGGTACCGGATACGGTCGACTACACGGTGGTTTACTGGCTGCAGAATGCCAATGATGATGACTACACGCTGATGTACTATAAGAGAATGACGGACATCGCAGGTCATCAGACAGCAGCTGCACCGATTGCCACCAGCGAATCTATATATACTGAAAATAATCTGAAATTCATGCATCTTAGTACAGATCAGGACAAAGCCACTGCGGGCGACCAGAACAATATTCAGCAGAAGGAGATCGCAGGCGATGGTTCTACGATTGTCAATGTGTACTATGACCGTGATGTTTATACGCTTCGGTTCGATATTGGTTTTGCAGCAAAGACCAGTAATAGCGGATCAACTACAACATATACGACCATGACGGCATCCGAGGCTGAGACGTATTCAGGAACCGTTTACGGTGTAGTCAATGGTAATTACGTACCACTCACCAGATACACGCTCTCTGATGGGACAGAAATCTTCGGCTATGTGGATAATTCTGCCAACAGTGGAACAATGTATGGAGCTGATGGCGGTGTATATTCTCCGGTGACAGCGAACACGACAAATACGACAACATATACGGCAGATTACAAGTACACACAGAATAACAACGCTACAACAAACCTGTTTGGATTAGTAAACGGGGAATATGTTCCGGTATATAGAATTCAGCGGCTTTATTCTCCTGATTATTTTACGAATGCTTCAAAAACCGATTATTATTGGACGGGAAACGGCTTTAGTAATGCTGTCACTATATATAATGTCAACGGAACGTATTACCGTACCAGAAGCGGGAGAATTGGTAACTACACTTATTCTAATGAAGTCATACCTTATTCCAGAGGCACGGACCAGACATATTACTATTATCTGGACGGAGGCGACAGATATACGGGGACGTCTCGTTATACCCGTGCTACAGATGGATCCACGGATGTAACAAATAATTCCAGTCTGAATACGACGGGAAGATACTATATAGATGATAATGGCGGAAAAGTGCCTGTTACAGCACATTCCTCCACAGTAACAACGTATACGATGAATGGTAATACATATACCGGTGATATTGTTGTGCCTTATTCCGGGAAGTATTATCAAATGACTACAATGAGCGGTACATGGCGGTACTTCGTATCAGGAACAACTGCACCCAATTATAGCGCAACCAGTAACTGGGATACATTCCTAACAGCTGACGCAAGAGATTTAGGAACCACTAATCCATTTGGGCCTGACGAGTACACCGGGACATATGAGGTTTCCGGAATCCGATATAATAACAACTCGTATGATGGTGTGATCTATTACTATGACATTACTGCGAAATATGGCGAGAATATCCTGAATCGATATCCGGGTTCCCAACCACCGAGAGTAAACGGAAATAACTCGTATCTCTTCGTAGGTTGGCTGGCACAGAGAGACTCTTACTATAATGCCAGACTTAACACGAGTATCAAGGGCTATTTCGAAACTGTTTCTGAGGATCTGATCCTTACCGGAGGTGCTATTCCGGGTTATAATACTAAAAACGAGAACGTCAGCCCCAATAATTACTCGGCAGTAACCGTTGATAAAGATAATAATACGAATTCTATAACCGGAGAATATGGTATTACTCAGGAGTTCCACTGCCGCTATACATCTCTTAACGGAGCAAAAAAGTATTTGTACCGTATCTATCTTTCAGATGTAGATAATATCAACGTTTATCCTGATGAACCGACTGAGAAATTTGTTATTACCGCCGGTTCCGGAAGTAATCCGGACATTCAGACTCCGCCGACTTACTATGGATATCATATGGTATCTAAGGTGCTTATTGATAGCAATGGAAATGAATTAGTACCGCGAAACGACAACTATAGTGAATATGAGATTCCGGAACTTAATCAGGCAGGTGTCGGTAACGGCATGATCATGGTCTTCCGGTTCCAGCCCAATGAACATAAATTAGCATTCAAGTACGGTTTCGGCGCAGATTCTTCTCTTATAAACACAGAATTTGCTGCTCCACAGAATATCAACTATGGGCAGTCTCTGGCAAATTCCGATACTTATACAGATGCTGCGATTGCTGCTACTCCGGCCGGATACAGTTTTAAAGGCTGGTATGAGAACTTTGACGGTGTTGGTAATCCGTTTAACTTTAACAGCACCATGCCGGATGGCGATATCGTACTTTACGCGGTATATGAGCCGGTACGTTACCGTGTCATCATTAACCCGAATGGTGCGGAGATCGACCATATTGACCATACTGGTGATTCTTACACAGGATCCTATAATGGAATACCATATAGCTTCGAACCATTCAACCGTGCGGCCAATGGGGAGCGTTCTGCTGACTCGGGATACAACAAATCCCAGTCCACATATATCAATGGCACATTTGGCAAGCTGATAGAAGAATATACTCTTCGAAGAAACCATGTGCCGATCGGGGATGCGGCAGCGACGTCATACAATGGCCGTCTGTACTACTACGTTAACTTCCAGTATAATTCCTCTGATGGTTCCGGCTTGCCGTCTGACCTTCGTAATGCGCTGTATGTGGATGTAACACCATCTACTCCGGGCGGAGAAATCGATGAGACCGAGCTTCGGGCACTGTACGATTTCTTCCACGAAGATACAGCGACGAACTTCGATTTGGCACCGGAATTGTTTCCGGGAATGACCGCACAGAATCTCAGCTATGATGCGTGGAAGAACCTTTATGTCCAGAAACAGTCTAACGGATCCAACCCTCAGCTTTTCCGTAAGTGCAACGAAAAAGAGAACTGGGTTTTCCTTGGCTGGTTTAAGGACGGAGAAAGCATGCCGTATAATTTCAGTACTCCGGTAAGCGGACCGTTCACTCTGACCGCCCGCTGGCGTCTGGATGGCGGTTATACTATCCAGTATACACCGGAGTATTGGCTGGATTCTGAGGACGGTAACCGTTATCTGATCAATGGTGCTATGGATTCCTGGACTGACCCGGATCCAAATGCAGCAACAGGAGTCTTCAGCTATACCGATGGTGCGCCGACAACGATTTATAAGCAGCCTACCGACCTTACCAAAAATGGAATTGCTGTCAATGACGAATCTGTCAACTTCCTGGGATGGCGTGTGGTGAGTATCACCAGTACGACAGTGAACGGGCAGACGATCCAGACCTATACTCCGCTGGAGGATGGTGTTCTCTATGACCCGGGTGATGATTACATTGTTAATGTACAGTTTGCCGACAGCAATAACATTATCCATATGCAGGCAGTATATGAGGAAACAGGTTCCTCTCTCCGCCGTCCGAATATTGCAAACCTGACTCTGGACGCAAACGGCGGCTATATGACAGACGGCGCAGGTAATGATATTTCTGAGGATAGAAATGTCATCTGGAGCGGTGTAGGCACGATCCTTTTGGATGCAAGTGAGGAGCAGCTTATCTTTGGTGATATCCAGGCCAATGCTGCGATCCACCTTTATAAGTATTCCACCAGTGATGTCGATACCGGACTTTCCGGAGGCAAGCAGTACTTCAAGCATCCGGAGGGATATCTCCTTATCGGCTTTGATCCTCAGAGTGATCCGGAAAGCATTGTCTGGGTCGATCCGCAGAATGATGCGATCACCGGCGGTTCGCAGCCCTATGTCCCGAATTATCCGGCTGACAGCATCATCGCCGTACAGCGTACAGATGATAAGAAACTCTATGCCATCTGGGAACCGATGGTATATGCAACATTTGAAAACAAGACTGCAGGAGAAGTTACATTCACCCTTAGCTCTACAGACGGCGCACTTGAAGTCATCAATGTGAAAAAAGGCATGTATGACCGTACTCCGCTAAGCAGTGCAGACTCTATTACACTAGCTCCGGGTGAGAAGATCTCGCTGGCTTTCCCGAAGGGTGCAGAGAAGACGATCACTGTTTCCGGAACGAATGAACTTGGTCCCGGTAAAGTATTGATGTGGGATACATCCATCGCTCTTGCAGGGGATAGAACATATAGCACCAATCCTCTTGTGGATCCGGATCCGGATAATAATTCTGCTGATCCTGGCACCGAGTTTAACCATACGGTAAATAACTCGACGCATACGCATGAACTTGCTTCCGGCGAGAAGAACAATCTTCAGAATTTCACCTTCGATGAAAAACTGCTCGTAAATGATAAGCCGTTAACAGTTACATTTACGTCCAGAGATAATGCATATGCGCTGCTGCTGAAAGATAACTGGAATGGCGACGGAACCGGCGGCGGAACGCAGGAGATCGACTATACTCTTGACGATATCCAGCCGGATTCGGTTACCGGCGAACCGAAATCCCAGGTGCTTCCGGGTACTAGCACACGCTTCGGCTATTCTTTCGTCGGATGGGCGTATGAGCCGGATGCGACTCAGCCGGACTTTCGGGCGTCCGGAAATATGCTGATACCTAATCTCAGCAAGGACGACGGGTTCTTCAGTGAGGGAACTCAGGATATCGATGGAGTTACGACCCGTACGCTGTATGCAGTCTGGGAGCCGCTGAAGGATGCGGTATATATCTACAAGGAAGTTCCGGAACCGGGCAACCAGAAAAAGCCATTTGACTTTACTTTGGCGATCACGGGTAGTTATCATGTCGGAAGTACGAATTATGTGATCAATAGCTCGACAAACCAGAATTCAGATACGGCTACGTCGAAGGTATTCTCGATCAAGCATGGAGAGTATCTGAGAGTCGTGACTACTGTTGACTACGGAATCCAGGCCGGACATACGAAAGCATTTATTCAGGCAGAAGTAGAAGTCTACTATCCTGTTATCGAGAATGGAACTACCAGATACGAGAAGGATATGTCCCGATCTGCTATCGTGCGCTGGGAAAGAACTGTTACACCTAGAGACAATAACGGTTTTACCGGATTAATGATCTCTGCCACAGAGGCTACGGATCAGTACTACACCACCAGTGTCACGCTGGATTATGAAGAGCATGATGACCAGCTGATGCTCGGTTCTGAGACATATGACGTTTCCGATATTCCACAGACGAAAGAAACGAATCAGGTCTCCTGGACGAATACTGATGCGCATGGAACCGTAATCTATAACAACGTGATCAAGACGTATGATGTGGCGGTAGAGAAGACCCTCATCCGTAATACAAGTGATCCTGAGAATTTCCAATATACTGCAAGCTATGTTCTGGATAAGGGCACATATCCATCAGAAGTCCAGCTGTTTGCAGAACCGAACTCTTTTATCGTCACGAGTGGTACGACGAACGATGTGGCACTGAAGGGCATCCCTGCCGGTGCGGAGCTGACCATCAAAGAGCAGGATAACGACAACTACGATACCACTATCCTTAGAGGCTCGACGGAGACTGAGGGAAAAGAAACCGTCTTTACTGTCACGGAGAACAGCACCGTGAAGTACACCAACACGCTTAAGTCCTATCCGGTCAAGTTCATCAAGATCGATCAGGCCGGGAATGCAGGTGTGGTTGCAGCGACATTCAATCTGGTGAACTCCACAGGCAAGTATAATCTTGGGACAAACCTCCAGGCATATGACAATGCCGGAAGTAATGGTGTGTTCTATACCAGTGATGACACATACGAGCCGCTGTATGCGGGTTACACATATACGCTTACCGAGACCTTTACTGAGTCCGGATACCTCGGTCTGGACGGACCTGTGACGATCAAGGTCAGCGGAGATAAGAATGCACCGTTTACGATCTCCGATCCGCGTGTCACAGCGGAGTGGGATAACACGAATAAAGTCTGGATCTTCGAGGTCAAGAATCTGGAAGAAAAAGATATTTCTATTGTAAAAGCACTCCATGACCCGCTTCTTACACAGAGGACATTTAAATTCAGGTGGAGCTATAAGTTCGATAGTAATCTGGATAACTCTATAGATCCGGATACCGAGATCTTCAGCGGCACATTTACTCTGTCTCCGATCTCCGGTTCTACAGCAGGAACCAAGCTGACGATCCCGGCAGGTGCGACAGACCTGGTCATCGAAGAGCTGTACGAGGATAGCGGTTCGGATAAGTACGCCTGGGTAAAAAACGTGTATGATACCAAGCTCCAGCTGAATAGTGAAACTGCGACGGAAGGATATTCCTACACTATCCGGTATGTTGATACTGCAGCAACGATCACCTTTACCAATACGAGAAAGACAGTTCCGGTAACCGTGAGAAAGAAGGTCGTCGGAGAAGGAGGAACCTTTAACTTTGAAGCACTTCTGAGCTACAGTTCCGCGATCAGTAACTATACTCTGAATGACAGAGGAACGACAGACACGACTGCTGATGATCTGATCACGGGAACAGACGGTAAGGCTCCCTTTACCCTGTCTCCGGCAAGAAATGGTGAGGACACCATTATTCTGAGTGTTCCGTACGGAGCAAACCTGAACGTCACGGAAACATCGACAGGTGCTTTTACCACATCGGTACAGACCGGTACAGATCCGGCTCAGGCGGGTATTACGACAGGACAGCTGACGATCACGGACCCGGTCACTATCACATTTACTAACAGTGGTGTAACGATCGCGCCGACAGGTTATTCTGTGACGAATACTCCTTACATGTGGATCTTTATCCTGGGAATTCTGATCATCGCCGGAATGAACGTCCCGTTCTTCTTCTGGAAAAACAAGAGAAGAAAAGAGGAACAGGAGTAAAAGCGTTCCGTTCGGAGATATCACTATCGTAATCGGTTTCGAAAAATGCATTTCCGATGTGTACTGATGTCAGATATATGATATTATAGTTCTATCTGAATAAGGGAGAATACGATTATGAAAGAAAGAACACCTCTTGTAACCCATATCTTTACTGCAGACCCGTCTGCACATGTTTTTAACGGTAAGATCTATGTCTATCCGTCCCACGATATCCCGCATGACGGCGAGGATAACGATGACGGTGATGAGTACAGAATGGAGGACTATCACGTTCTTTCTCTCGATAACCTCGATGCAGACTGCGTCGATAACGGCGAGGCTCTCCATATGAAGAATGTTCCGTGGGTCAGCAAGCAGATGTGGGCTCCGGACTGCGCATATAAGAATGGTAAGTATTACCTTTATTTCCCGGCACGCGACAAGGACGGCATCTTCCGTATCGGTGTTGCTGTATCCGATAAGCCGGAAGGTCCTTTTGCACCGGAAGACAACTATATCGAGGGTTCCTACTCCATCGACCCGGCTGTACTCGTAGATGACGACGGACGCGCTTACATCTACTATGGTGGTCTCTGGGGCGGCCAGCTCGAGATGTGGCAGACCGGGAAATTCGATGAGAACACACCTCGTCCGGCCGGAAAAGATAAGGCGCTCGGACCGATGTTCGCAGAGCTCAATGACGACATGAAGTCCTTTAAGACAGAGCCGAAGCATCTGGAGATCCTAGATGAGAACGGTGAACCCCTGAAGGCTGAAGACGAAGACCGCCGTTATTTCGAAGGTCCGTGGATGCATAAGTACAACGGTCTTTATTACCTCTCTTATTCGACGGGAACGACACACTACCTCGTATATGCGACATCCGAGAATCCGGATGGTCCGTTTACTTACAGAGGACGCATCATGGAGCCGGTCATCGGCTGGACGACCCACCACTCGATCGTGGAGTATCAGGGCAAGTGGTATCTGTTCTATCATGACTGCGAGCTCAGCAACGGCATCAACCACCGCCGCTGCGTGAAGTACACCGAGCTCAAGTATAATGAGGACGGCACGATCCAGACCATCAAACCGTACGAGAAATAAGAAGACTCGACACGGAGCGTTTCCTAAAAAAGGAGACGCTCCTTCATTTCGGACAAAGAGGTTCACTATGGAAAAAGAACAGTGGGACGTATATGATATTCACCGCATAAAGACCGGCGAGGTCGTCACACGTGGGGAGAAGGCGGCGCCCGGCCAGTACCGGATGGTCGTGCATATCTGTATTATTAATTCCGAAGGAAAGATGCTGATCCAGCAGCGCCAGCCCTTCAAATCGGACTGGTCGAACCTGTGGGATGTCACGGTGGGCGGATGCTCAAGAACCGGCGAGACATCGCAGGACGCGGCACATCGCGAGGTGCTCGAAGAGATCGGCCTGGATATCGACTTTACCGGGGTACTGCCGCGGTTTACGGTGAACTGGCTAAGTGGATTTGATGATGTTTACGTTCTGAAACAGGAGGTCGATGTATCTTCTTTATCCCTTCAAGAGGAAGAGGTGCAGGCGGTCCGCTGGGCGTCACATGATGAGATCATCGACATGATCCGCGAAGGTACATTTATCACTTATCACGAGAGTTTCATCGATATGTGCTTCGCTATGAGTGACAGCTACGGAGAACACGCCGACGAAGAACTGAGATAATTCCGCAGTAAAAAGAAGCGCACATGAAAAAGATTTCGAAGTGCCTCCGCAGGCGTAGCCGAGGACCAGCACGAGAAACTTTTTCTGTGCGCTATTTTATTGAGGAATTATCAGGTTTGTTTTTCCGGCGGGTTCTTCTGGATTTTGTCTTGAAGCTTTAAGATGATCAAAGCGAGCTCTTCGGCATTTCGGATGTTCCGTAGCATGATCTTCTTGCCGTTATACGGATAGATGATGAGGTGTGCGTAGTGGAATAGCTTCGTTCCGATGGTGGCCCGTATCTCGACGTCCTTGATCTCGGAAAGGGAGATCTCGATCTGGCGGTGGGAGGGGAGGAAGGCAAAGATCTGTCCATAGAGACGGAACCTGGTGACGAATACCAGCGTACTGAGCCGGCAGACAAGTGCGACGGCAAATCCGAGAAAGGCGATGAGCCAGAATCCGAAAGAAAGAAGTCCCAAGAGTCGCCCGTATTTCGTATGCATATCAGATACAAAGTATAAAAATCCCAG
Organism: Mageeibacillus sp. UBA3781; assembly: GCA_002368805.1. GTDB lineage: Bacteria > Bacillota > Clostridia > Saccharofermentanales > Saccharofermentanaceae > Scatonaster. Next base: position 17,629 of record DFFH01000116.1, read on the forward strand.
AAGACAGCTGAGGATCAGATCCGCCAGCACCGGGACCAGAGACGATCGCATGTAAAAGAGGATCGAGTTATCCTTATCGTTTCTTTTTTCAATCGGTTCGAATTTCATGGTGTATTAGAGAGAAGCGCCGATCGCTTTCCAGATATCTTCATACTTCCGCTCGTATTCTTCAGAAGAGTAGTAGACCTCAAGCTGCGCAAATGTCTCCGCATCCGGGTAATAGTAAGGATTGTTCGCGATCTTCGGATCGAGCATCTTCCAGGCGGCAGTGTTCGGGGTGGAGTAGCCGACTGCCTGGCAGTTTGCAAGCGCGACCTGCGGGTCATACATATAATTGATGAATTCATGGGCACCGTTTACGTTTTTCGCATTGGTGGGGATACACATCATGTCCACAGACCAGTTGCTGCCGGAAGGGAGGACGAAGCGCATATCGATGCTGCCGCTCTTGCCACTCTCCCGGATGCGGTCGCTTATGACCTTATGGTCTCCGGACCATCCGACGGATGCTACCAGATCACCATTTACCATGCGTTCCTTGAGGTTATCGATACCGAGTGCAGGATCGACCTCGGCCTTCTGATCGAGAAGCACCTGCCGGGCTTCGGCAAGCTCATCATTATTGATGGAATTGATACTGTATCCGCAGTAGTTCAGTGCGACGCCGATGGACTCCCGCATGCTCCTGTACATGCCGATCTTCCCTTTATATTGCTTATCAAAAAGCACTCCCCAGATCTCTTTCGGATCACGGGTATTCTCCGGCAGATCCACGCGGTTGGCGTCGTAGATCAGACCGACGGTGCAGTACAGATACGGGATCGCGAACTTCAGCATCGCATCGTTGATGTCTTTGTCGCGGGAATACTTTACAGAGTAGAAGAGGGGGTCAAGATATTCTTTTACATTTGGAAGTTTGTCCCAGTCCAGATCGCGCAGACGGTCCTCACGGAGAAGACGGGACACCATATATTCCGACGGGATGATGACGTCATAAGAGTTATTCAGGTTCGGGTACATCGTCTCGTTGTCTTCGAAAGTACGATATACGACTTTATACTTCGAGTGCGTCTTCTCGAAGTTTGCGATCGTATCTTCCGCGATATAATCACCCCAGTTGTAGATGACGAGTTCTTTTCGAGCATCACAGGCCGTAGAACAGACCGATGTGAATAGAAGAAAAGCTGAGATGCCGATGGACGAAAGACGACGCAAAAAACCGATATGTTTTTTCACTAACATTCTCCTCCTGTACCTATGTTAGAGAAAAGAAACCCTAGACCCGCACACATTATAACATACTCTGGGGAGCATGATTCTCAAGCTTTCTTTCTTCTTCGCCCCGGTAAGCCTGAAAAGTCAGGCTGCTTTTCGGCAGCGGATTAAAAATCCAATTGCATTTTCTCACGGAAGATATTATTCTATATGTTGCTGTGGTACGTTCAGGAGGCGCTTCCGGCGTCGGACGAACTGCCGCAAATGCATGTAAATGAGGTCGATCAATGGGTGAAGAAGAGAGAAAAGGCCGTCATCTGATTACGGAAGCGAAGCGTGTCGTCGTCAAGGTCGGTACGTCCACGATCACGTATGAGAACGGACGCATGAATATGCGTAATATTGACCGCCTGGCCAGAGCGATCGCGGATCTGATGAATTCCGGTCGTGAAGTGGTTCTGGTCACCTCCGGTGCTATCGGTGTCGGAGTAGGATGTCTGGATCTTCCCGAGCGACCGAGTGAGATGCGTGATAAGCAGGCGGTAGCAGCGGTCGGCCAGTGTGAGCTGATGAATGTATATAGCCGCTGTTTTGCCGAGTATTCCCGTGTCGTGGCACAGATCCTCCTGACGAAGGACGGTATCGACGACCCGATCACGAGAGAGAATATCTCGAATACCATGGAGGCCCTGATCGAGAAGGGGATCCTGCCGATCGTAAATGAGAACGATACCGTATCCACGGCCGAGATCCCGCATGCCGGAACCTTCGGCGACAACGATACGCTTTCCGCACTGGTTGCCCGCGTGGTCGATGCGGATCTTCTGATCATCCTGTCGGACATCGATGCTGTATATGACAGCAATCCGCGTGTGAATCCGGATGCGAAGCGCATCTCTGTGGTGACCGAGGTGGACGATGCCCTGATCTCCGGTGCCGGCGGCGCAGGTTCTTCTCTGGGTACCGGCGGTATGCAGACGAAGATCACGGCGATGAATATGCTGATGCATCACGGGATCGCCGGTGTGATCGCAGAGGGTTCCCAGTCCCAGATCCTCGAGGATATCCTCGATGGCGAAGATATCGGAACACTCTTTGTTCCATTAACGAAAGACCAGGTGCTTGACGAATAGCACGAGAATAGCAAAAGAAGCAGGTGTTCGGGGTAATCCCGGATACCTGCTCTTTTTTATGCAAGTATCCGCCGTGCATATTGATCCGGCCAAGGGAAAATCATCGAGGAAAAAAGGGGTAGAAAAACCGGGGAAAAGAAAAGCAGTCTTCTGTTGAAAGACTGCCCGGAGTTATTATGAAGCACTATGTTGTTATTAGGATGGTAAGCTCAAACCCCAAACACAAACTCAACAAACCGGGTTTTCAACAAGCTTCCCTGAAGCGCTCTCAACCGCTTCCATTGTCATTATATCCCTAGGTCGTTGAAAAGAAATCATCAATCTGTTAACTGGATTCTAATAAAAGTGAAGTCCGCGACATAATTTGACACATTTTCTTCACAATTACCAGAAATACCCTGATATTCGGGCATCCAAGGTGTGGAAAAAACGGAAACGTCAGGAGCGATCCGCGGAAAAATCCGGGAATCGGCGGCGACGTTTCCGGTAATTTTTTCAGAATTATTTCTTGATGAGCTTGCCCAGCCAGGTGGACAGCATCAGATATGCCCAGGCTGCCTCAAGCGGCATGTCGTAAAGAGGCTTGATCTTCGCATCCAGGATCGCTTTGGTTGAAGGGGATGGCACGAGCGCGCTGTCGATCGGCGCGACGAAGACCTGCTTATCGTAGCGGGCGCATGCCTTCTTCAGATACAGGATGGAGAACGGGTTATCCTCGGAGAGAGTATTGACCGTGCCATCGTAGTGCAGACGCTGCAGGACATATTTGTAATCGGATCTTGCGATGCTGAAGTTGTCGTAGTTTAAGCAGACAGGAGCATCGATCGTCAGGATGGTATCTTCCTTCGGAAGTGTCATCAGCTTGCTTAATGCGCGCAGATTCTTCATGGAATTCGGGCATTCGGAGGGGAGCTCCACGTCTTCGTTTCTGATGAATTTTTTGCCGGAGATCTTGCCGGCGACACGGTTCTTATAGCTGGCGAAGTCATCGGTCTTTCTATTCGGGCTCATCATGTATGCCGCATAGTGGACATAGATCTTGCCGTCTGCCGCCTTGCCGACGACATAGACACCCTTATCGACTTCCATAGCAAGAGTATAGGCGGCCTTGAGGTTGATGACCGCATCCGTGTCTTCCTCTGTGGGCGCGATCTTCGATCCGAAGAGTACGACCGGGATCTCATAGCCGGACAGAAGAAGCTCTGCGAGCTGGGCGGTATAGGCCATCGTGTTGGCGCCGTGCGCGATCAGGACGCATCCGTATTCGCCCTTGTCCAGTTCTTTTTTCAGCGCATCGAAAAGCACTTTATACATGGGCGGGGTGAAGTTCTCGGAGCATACATCCACAGGCTCAATGATCGTGAAATCCTTTCCGAACTTGCCGGCAGCATCGAGCACAGCATAAGGTGCGACGCCGAGTTCAAGTGCTTTTTTCGAAAGACGGGTGGAAATGCTTCCACCGGTAAAAACCATCAGGACTTTTTTCAGATCTGCCATGTGAATACCTCCCCATTAAAACGCCGGCCGCAAAAGCGGAAACTACCGCTTCAGAGGACCGAAAATCATATTTTTATTATAGCGCAGATTATTTTTATTTGTTTGATATAATACACAAGAAAGATAAAAGAAATAGCGAGGAAATGTTAACATGCGGTTAATTAGTTGGAATGTAAACGGCATCCGTGCTGTCGCGAAGAAGGGATTTCTCGATACGGTAAAAGAACTCGACCCGGACATCCTCTGCATCCAGGAGACGAAGGCGTCCGTGGACCAGCTCGATGACAGCCTTCTGAACATCCCCGGATATAAGAGTTATTTTTCTTCGGCGGAGAGAAAAGGGTATTCCGGAACCTGCGTGTACACCAAGAGGGAGCCGGTATCGGTCTCCTACGGCCTCGGCGAGGATGAATTCGATCACGAGGGAAGGACGATCGAGCTGGACTTCGGTGATTTTATCCTCTATAACATCTATTTCCCGAACGGAGGGCGCGGTCCGGAGGTCGTGGAGTTTAAGCTCCGGTTCTATGACTGCTTCCTCAAGAAAGTGAAAAAGCAGATGGACGAGGGGAGGATGGTCCTTGTGTGCGGCGATGTGAATACGGCGCATAAGGAGATCGACCTTTCCAATCCGAAGGCAAATAGTAAGATCTCGGGATTTCTCCCGGAAGAACGTGTCTATATGGACCACTTCGCGGAGACCGGCCTGGTCGATACCTTCCGTATGCTCTATCCGGATGTGACGGAGAAATACACATGGTGGTCCTATAAGACATTTGCCAGAGACAGGAACGTCGGCTGGCGTATCGACTACTTCTTCATCGATGCATCGCACAAGGATCGCATCGCGGAATCCGAGATGCTGTCGGACGTCATGGGATCGGATCACTGCCCGATCTATATCGACCTGAAAGAATAGTGCTTTTCGCCCTGCAAAGTCTTCCAGTGACGAAATTTATAGTATATATAAGGTTTCCTGTGGTATAATGCCCCTGTTATATATAAAGTACTTAATGCTCGGAGTGTGTTTCTTCCAGGGAATAGGGACCGCCGGGCAGGTATGTTGAGAGAGGAAAAGAAAATGAAAAAAATACGGATCAGTGCAGTACTGACGGCGATCTGCATCATGGCGGGCATGTGCCTGTCCGGATGTAAGGAGACGAAGACCACTATGGGTTCTTCTTCCACCGGGGCTACCGGCTCCGATACGGGTCTGAGCTTCTCTGTCGAGGATTCATCCGCATCCGGCAGCGATGCTAGTGTTCCGGGCGCTTCCACCACATATATGAAGATGACCTATGAGAACAACTACGATCAGGCGGCGATCAATGAGATGGGCAAGATAGTCAAGATCCGCGACATGCAGTTCACTGCGCTGGATTATAACTTCTACTTCGCCAATGAATATGTTCAGCTGATGAAGATGCAGGTGCAGGGCGTTACCAATATCCCGATGACACCTTCCGGATTCCTGGATATGTCAGGACAGCTGACAACGGAGATGAAGGTAAAGGATTATCTGCAGAAAGCGGTCGTTTCCGACTTCCAGGGCGAGGTATTCCTTCTCGAATACGCACAGAAGAATAATCTGACTCTTGGCGACGACACTGCGGGTAAGATCAATGAAGAATTCGAGAAGACCAAGAAATCCGCAGAAGAAATCGGCATGACGCTCGATGAGTATCTGAAGTCCTACTACGGACCGGATGCCAACGAGGATGGCCTGCGTGCGATCCTGCAGCGCTATGAGCTGGTAAATCTTGCGATGGATCACTACGTGAAAAACTATAAGTTCGCCGAGGGAGAGACGATGCTTCCGACGGTGTACCATGTTCTGTATCCGACACTGGATCTGACGACAGGACAGATGCTTGCAGATGATAAGAAGGCAGAGGCGAAGCAGAAAGCAGAAGCTCTGAAGGCTTCGGCAACAAGCCTCGATGACCTCAAGTCAAAAGCGGAGGCTGGCAAGGCGGCCAATGAAGTAGCCGAGGCGGCTGAATATACAGTATCTGTCGGACAGATGGTCAAGCCTTTCGAAGAATGGTGCTTCGCTGATCACAACATCGGTGATATGGACGTAGTTGAGACCGAGTATGGTTACCATGTCATGTATTTTGTCGGCAAGAAGGAAGCCGATGACGAGCAGAAGAAGCAGATCGCTTACAAAGCCATGAATACAGAGATGGAAAAGGCGATCGAATCTGAAGAATACACTCCGGTATTCTCCTGATCGATACCAATAATGAGATTTGAAGGATCCTCTTTCCGGATTTCCAGAAAGAGGATCTTCTTTATGCCTTGATTTTTTGATCTATATCTTATATACTCGCTTCTGCAGTTGCGAACCATTCGCAACTGGCGGAATAAACACGAAAAGAGTATAGGTACACATGAAGTCGGGAAAATATAGAAAACCTTCGGATCAGATGATGCACAGCGCACGTATCAGACGGGTTCTCACGGGGATCCTCTCCCTGATGATGCTCTGTACGACGGGAAACCTCTGCGGATGTAAGAAGAGAGGCTTCGGGAAAGATGCCGAAGGCAAGGTCAGGATCATCACGTCGATCTATCCGATGTATGATTTTGCCAAGAAGATCGGCGGCGATCAGGTGGCCGTGAAGATGCTTGTCCCGGCGGGGACTGAGCCGCACTCCTGGGAACCCTCGACCAGAGATATGCTCGATCTGGAGGACGCGGATCTGTTCATCTATAACGGCGCAGGGATCGACGCCTGGGCTGAGGATATTCTCGATACAGTGCAGAATAAAAACCTTACCGTCCTGTGCGCATCGAAGGATGTCACGCTTCTGAAAGCAGGAGAAGACCATCACGACGAAGACGGACACGAAGATGAGGAGAGCCACGAGGAATCTCACCATCACGGTGAGTACGATCCGCATGTATGGCTTTCTCCTAAGAATGCGGAAAAAGAACTCGCTGCGATCGCAGAGGCGCTGATCTCGAAGGACCCGGATCATGCGGACATCTACCGGGCAAATCTGGAATCGGCAAAGAAAGAATGTGAAGCACTGGATAGTGCTTTTCGGGAAAAACTCGGTGCTTTTTCCGGAAAATATATCGTCGTGGCACATGAGGCCTATGGCTATCTGTGCGAAGATTACGGTCTGAAGCAGATCGGCATCGAGGGCGTGTCGGCGGATCAGGAGCCGGATGCGGCGAGAATGAGGGAAATCATCGACATGGTCAGAGAGTATGATATCAAGTGCATCTTCTTCGAGGAACTGGTCGATCCGAAGGTCGCCAAGTCGATCGCGGAGGAGACCGGCTGCGAGTCAAAGTCCCTGTCCCCGCTGGACGGACTTTCGAAAGAAGACATCGACGCAGGACGCGAATACTTCACGGTCATGAGGGAGAACCTCGAGGCGCTGGCCGCGTCATTCGGCTAAGAAGTACCCGATGCAAGAGATGAAATGAAAAGGAGAAACGGAGTATGGGAAATGTGATCGAAGTTTCCGGCATGTCGTTCGGCTATACGCGGGACATGATCCTCGAAGACGTGGACTTCACCGTGGAACAGGGTGATTTTGCCGTCGTGATCGGTGATAACGGCGTCGGTAAGAGTACGATGGTCAAGCTCCTTCTCGGTGTCCTTCGCCCGACGAAGGGAACGATCAGCATCAGCGGAAAACCGCTGACCTCGCTTCGCGGGACCGGGATCGGGTATCTGCCGCAGAACAGCGGAAGCAAGGCCTCCACCTTCCCCGCGACATGCGAAGAGATCGTCATGAGCGGGCTGTATAAAAAGATCGGATTCGGAAGATTTCCCGGAAAAGAACATAAGAAGAAGGCGGAAGAAGCGCTGAAGATGGTCGATATGCTTGATAAGAGAAAGTCTCTGATCGGGGAACTGTCCGGTGGACAGCAGCAGCGCGTGATGCTCGCGCGGGTCCTCGCGGGAGATCCGGAGATACTGATCCTCGATGAGCCGACGGTCGGTATCGATGCCGAATCGGTCGATCGCCTGCTTCACATACTTCACCACCTGAATATCGACAAGAAAGTCACGATCCTCATGGTCACCCACGATGTCGAGAAGGCAGGACCGTATGCCAACCGTGTACTGTGCCTGTCCGAGGGGGCCTGCCGTGAAGAGCTCCTTCCGGACGCGAAGATCGTCCACGCACATGCGCACAGCCACCCGCACGGCGGCGCAGAACATATCCACTGCGCGAACTGCGAACACGGCGATGCACACGGACATGATGCGGAGCACTGCGCCGAGTGTGCGCACTGCGATACCTCCTGCGGACATGGAGATCATCACGCATGCCATGAACATGATCATGCGCACCACGGAAAGGAAGGTGAGGGAAATGCCTGAGATCCTGCAATACGCGTACATGCAGAGAGCCCTTTTCGTGGGACTTCTTCTCTCGGTCATCGTTGCCTGCCTCGGCACGGTCATGGTACATAAGCGCCTGTCCCTCATTGGAGATGCGCTCTCGCACTCATCGCTTGCCGGTGTCGCCCTGGGTCTTCTTATGGGATTTAACCCGATCGTCGGCGCTATGGCGGTCTGCATCATCGCAGCTTTCTCCATCGAGGTGATCCGCAAGAAACTCGGCAACCATTCGGAGCTCGCGGTCGCGATCGTGATGTCCACAGGCATCGGCCTGGCCGGCGTGATGTCCGGATTCGTGAAGAGCTCTGCTGACTTTAACTCTTTCCTTTTCGGATCGATCGTCGCGATCAGCAGCTTTGAAGCACGTCTGGTCATGATCCTTTCCGTGATCGTACTACTGGCATTTATTCTTCTTTATAAAGAACTTTTCTATATCTCATTTGATGAACAGGCAGCGTCCATCTCCGGCGTCCCGGTCGGTACCATCAACGCGATCTTTACGATCCTGACGGCGGTCACTGTCTCCATCGCCGCAAGAACGGTCGGCGCCCTGATCGTGTCCTCTCTTCTGGTAGTGCCTGTCGCTGCCGCCATGAGCATCGCAAGAAGCTACAGAACGACCGTGCTGTGGGCTGCATTTGTATCTGTCTTTTCCACGATCGGAGGACTGGTCCTGTCCTTCTATCTCGGACTAAAGCCCGGAGGAACCATCGTACTGATCTCCGTGGCATTTTTCCTGCTCTTCCGCTGTGTCGCCTTTTTGCGCGGCAGAAGCAGTTCTTCGAAAGGAGCGTGATCACTGATGGCTTTTCCTGATTCACTTCGCAAGACGAAATCCAGACTGAAGGTCTGGGAGATCCTGGAGAAAAGCTCCAAACCGCTGACAGCACGCCAGATCGCGCAGCAGGCTTCCGCTTCCGGTTCCGGCGGGGAAGACGGTAAAAGTGTGTGGCTCTCGAGCGTGTATCGCGCGCTCGAAGCCTTTGAAGAGGCACATGTCGTAAACAGAATGATCCTCAAAGACAGCCCGGAGGCACTATATTCTCTTACTGAGACCGGGCATCACCACTATGCCATCTGTCTCGGCTGTAAGAGCAGGACCGAGCTGGAGGGGTGTCCTTTTGAAGAAGAGGAAGAACACCTGCACACGAAAAACGATGACTTCATGGTCGTGGGACACACGGTAGAGGTCTTCGGATACTGCAAAGACTGCAGAAAGAAAATGAAAAACGGCAAGTGATGGATCAGAAAGAGATGAATCCGTTCATGTAGAGGTAGCTGACCAGAAGACCGGTCGCTACTCCGAAGATCGCGCTGGTCAGTACATCCGAGATGTAGTGAACGTAGAGATAGAGGCGCGAGAAAGCGATCCCGAAGGCATATATCAGAGCTGCGGCGCCAAGTCTCGGGGAAAATCTGGCGATCGTAGTCGCTGCCGCAAAGGAAGAGAATGTGTGTCCGGACGGGAAGGAGAAGTCCTTCGGTTCGCGGATGATGATATCACGCATCTCGCCTCTGGCCTCATAAGGACGCGGGCGCTTCGTGACTCTCTTCAGGATCAGGTTGACAAACAGCAGGCTGCAGCCGAGTGCGAGAAGGATGCAGACAGCGGCTTCCTGATTGATGTTTGCGAAATAGAAAGTTCCCGCTGCGGCGAACCAGATGATTCCGAAGTTACCGGTCAGCGACAGAAACGGCATGACACGGTCAAAGGCCTTACAGCGCAGATGTTCATACATCCAGTCGAGGACTTTCAGTTCGCGTTTTGAAATACGTGACGGCATACCGTTTCTCCTTTCTTTTTCATTTTTTTGTAAAGCAATACCCGAAAGGCGATACCTACTTACGTTATATAGGATAAGATGATTATAGAAAGAAATCAATGAGTTTTTGCTCTCTTTTCGTTAAAAAATCGTAAATCATGAGGACAGTTTTCGATCAAGTTGACAAGAAAAAGAGACACCTCAGGAGGATTCCGCTGAATGGCACCGGAAAGAATTCCCGTACAGCAAGACAACAGGTGCTTTTCGTGTTATGATTTTGCTTATGAAAAAATACCTGCACCCATTTCAAATCGGAGATCTCGTCATACCGGAAAATATCGCGCTTGCGCCGATGGCCGGGACGAGTACCTGCATCTACCGCACCATAGCTCATGAGCATGGCGCGGCTTTTGGCGTGACGGAACTGGTCTCGGCCAGAGGCATCCGCTTCAAGCAGTCGGTCGAGATCAGCATGCGGTATCTTCGTATCGATCCGGATCACGAAGGTGTGACCGGTATCCAGCTTTTCGGCGCGGATCCGGAGGATTTTTCCTACGCGATTCCCTGCATTCTCGAGGATCCCAGACTTAGCCGTGTGGATGTGATCGACCTGAATATGGGCTGCCCGGTAAGTAAAGTCGTAAAGACCGGCGCCGGATCTTCTCTTATGATCGATCCGCGCCTGGCGGCAAGCATCATCGAGGCAAGTGTCCGCGCTGCGGAGCCCTATGGGAAACCGGTCACGGTCAAGTTCCGTTCCGGCTGGGATGAAGAAGATATCAATGCTCCGCAGTTCGCGAAGATGTGTATCGATTCCGGTGCGAAGGCGCTGGCTCTCCACGCGAGGACGCAGAAACAGATGTATAGAGGAAATGCCGACTGGGAAGTGATCCGTAAGACGAAAGAAGCGATCGCCGGGACAGGCATACCTCTATGGGGAAACGGAGATGTCACAGATGGTGCATCTGCGATCGCGATGATAGAAACCACAGGCTGCGACGGTGTCATGGTCGGACGTGCCGCGCAGGGAAACCCGTGGGTGTTTACGGAGATCCGGGAGGCGCTTCTGACGGGGGATGCGGATGCGGGAAAAATACTTCCGGACAGAAAGACCCGGGCAGATGTGATCCGCCGCCACCTGGTCGGATTGTGCGCTGAACTGGGTGAGAAGACCGGTGTCAAAGAGATGCGGTCGCAGATCGCCTGCTACCTCAAGGGCGGGCGCGGAACGGCTGACATCAAGAACCGTCTGATGACCGCCGGCACCATCGAAGAAGTTGAAGTTCTCCTTACAGAATACGAAAAAAAAGGGATATCCTAGGTGGCGGGTTTTGCTTCAGCAAACTGTATGAGCCACAAAGGATATCCCTTTTTATTGACTTACTGATTGATCAACCGCGCTTACTTCTTCAGCAGGCTTCCGAAGATACCTCTGATGAGGGAAGAACCAATCTGGCGGCCGGCAGCAGTCGTTGCGGAGTTTACCATCTTCGTAACAGGACTGTTCTTTCTGGCTCTCTCAGCTTCACGCTTCGCTTTTTCTTCCTGGCGCTCCGCTTCCTTACGTGCTCTTTCTTCTGCACGGGCCTGACGCTCAGCTTCGCGGCGCTCACGGTCTTCCTGACGGTCGCGCTCACGCTGCTCGCGGATCTCGGCAGCACGCTCTTTTTCCTCGATGCGGCGGTCGCGGTCTTCCTGACGGTCGGCCTCACGCTGCTCACGGATCTCTGCGGCGCGCTGTCTCTCTGCTTCTTTTTCTGCAGCCAGACGAGCTTTCTCTTCTTCCTTCGGATCAACAACTGCAGGTGCCGGAGTAGCAGCAACCGGTGCAGCAGCTACAGGAGCAACAGCAGCCGGTGCGGTCTCTACCGGAACTGCGGCAGCAGGTGCTGCAGGAGCAACGGTAGCCGGTGCAGCTTCAGCCGGAGTAGAGGAGACGCCATATCTGGCCATCAGGATCTCGTAAGCGGATTCCGGATCGACAGCAACTCTATACTTCTCGTAAAGCGGGTTGGCATAGGTCAGCTCCTGGATCTTCTCAAAACCGGCGGAGCCGATGAAGCTCTGCGGCGGGAGAATGAAGGCACGCTCGACGACGCCCGGAGTACCCTTGGCATCAAGGAAGGAAACGAGTGCTTCACCAACTGCCAGCTCGGAAAGAGCAGCTTCGGTATTGAACTCCGGATTTGCACGGAAAGACTCGGCCGCTGCCTTCAGTTTCTTCTGCTCGGCAGGAGTATAAGCGCGGAGAGCATGCTGTACACGATTCTGGAGCTGGGCAAGGATGTTGTCCGGGATATCGCTCGGGCTCTGGGATACGAAGTAAATTCCGATGCCCTTAGAGCGGATGAGACGAACGATCTGGTCGATCTTCTCAAGGAGGAAGGCAGGAGCATCGTTAAAGAGCAGATGCGCTTCATCGAAGAAGAATACCATCTTCGGCTTGTCGAGATCACCGACTTCCGGCAGATTCTCATAGATCTCACTTAAGAGCCACAGCATGAATGTCGAGTAGAGAAGAGGCTTATTAAAGAGCTCTGTCGCATTCAGGACGTTGATCATGCCGCGTCCGTCGGAAGCGGGTGTGAAGAAGTCCATAACATTGAATGCCGGCTCGCCAAAGAATGCATCTGCGCCTTCGTCAGAAAGGAGCGCCAGATTTCTCTGGATGGCGCCGATCGTCGCAGTGGAGATGTTGCCGTAGGTGAGCTTATACTCATCAGCATGGTCACCGACATATGTCAGAAGCAGACGGAGGTCTTTGAGATCGAGAAGCATCAGATTCTGATCATCCGCGATACGGAATACCATAGACATAACCGCGCGCTGTACATCGGAAAGACCCAGCATACGTCCGAGAAGGATCGGGCCGAGCTCGGAGATGTTGGTACGCATCGGGATGCCCATCTGACCGAATACATCGTAGAATGTGGTCGGATATGCCTTATATTCGAAGTTCTCGATACCGAACTTCGCGATTCGTTCTTCCATGCTGTCATTGCTGACACCTGCTGCGCAGATACCGGACATATCGCCCTTTACATCTGCTAAAAATACCGGAACTCCCATATCGGAGAAACTCTCGGCGAGGACCTTAAGTGTAACGGATTTACCTGTACCGGTCGCACCGGCGATCAAACCATGGCGGTTTGCCTTTGATGGCTCAATAAAGCATTTGTTGCTGGTTCCGCCCACCCAAATCTTATCTTCGTAACGCATAAATCAACCTCCCTATTTCAAAATAGAAGTACTGTTTCTATTTTCGCAAAATCGGGGGATAATCGCAAGGCAATTTAAGGTAAAAATGTCGGACAAATGAAAAGGTTTTGTTACATCTTCGCATAGTCTCCTCCCTACAATGATAGATGGAAACATCTGCGCTTCTCTTTCCCGGATCATCAGGGGAAGAGGACAAGTGCTTTTGCAGAAGAAATAGAGAACGGAGAACTAAGAAATATGCTGGATACCGTAACATTAGTGACACTGCTTGCGATGGGGATCCTGCTGTGCTTTTACGGCTTTAAGATGTTCCGCTTTTCCATGGCGATCGCGGGATTTTTCATGGGATTTCATGCCGCGAATCTCATCGACTCCCTCTTCCTTCTCGAGAAGATCCCGGAGAAGGGAAGGAATGTCTTTGAGTTCTTCTTCCCGATCATGTTCGGTATATTTCTCGCGGTGATCTCGTATGCCGTCTATAAAAAAGCACTTTTCTTCATCACGGTGTTCTTCACCTGGTATTCCATCGTGAAGGTTTTCCTTCTTTATATCGTCAAGACGCAGAATAACTTAAAACTCGTCGTCTCGCTCTCGCCGGACAAGGTCGCGAAGCTGACCGACGGATCGGAAAAGACGCAGAACCTGATCCCGGATAAACAGATGAACGCTGTGATGTCCGCTCTTCCGGGAAGTACCGACGGGCAGAAGCTTCTGGCGATCTGCCTGATCGCTCTGGTGATCGCGATCCTCGTCGGCATCCTGATCTGCATGCTCCAGTCACCGGCAATAAAGATCATCACGGCCGTGATCGGCGCGGATATCCTTCGGGATGTTTTCCTCGGAACGATGGGTATCCTCCATGCTTGGAAAGGACTTCCCGGATTCCTCGCTCCTGCCGTCAACCAGGGCCTTCACAACGGCTGGATCTCGTTCTTTATCTGGGCCGCCCTGATCGGAGCCGGTGTTGCGGTGCAGTTTAAGTTCGGGGATGACTAATTTTTTAGAATAAATGCAACAGAAAGAAAAGATACATCGTCTTATTTGCAAGAAGAGAAAAATGAAAAGGAGTTCAGAACCATGAAAAAGAATCCTGTGACAAATATAAATAGACCAGCTTATCCGACGATGGAGCAGCTGAAGAAGAATCCGGGCAAGGCTCCGATGACAAAGATCGCAGCGGTTACAGCACTCACCGCGGTGATGGCACTGTCCGCTACCGGCTGTGGAGAAGAGTCCTCCAAGCACAAGATGGATGGACGCCTGGGTTACTTTGGCGCTATGGCAACAGAGACGTATCAGATCGAAGGCGAGATCGAGCTCGATGGTGAGACCACGGTAGATACCGGTTATGACATCAGCGGTGATATGCAGATCGATGGCGGAATGGATACCTATGTTGAGCCGACAGATGAAACGTGCCCGACGGATGATGATATCGACTATCAGGGCGAGGAAACGGTGGAATCTGATGCGTCTGAATTCTGATACGGTATGGCCTGAAACAGCCGCTTAAGGAGAAAAGAAAAATGGGTAAAGATCCCACGGTAGATAGAAAAAGAAATCTTACACTGGTGATGACTCACCAGTGTAATTTTGATTGCATGTATTGCCTTCAGAAGCACGAGGATGTGTATATGCCGAGGGAGACGGCAGTAAAGGCGATCGATATGCTGGTGGACAGCGTCTCAAAGATCAAGGATCATCCGAAGGCGCAGATCTCCTTCTATGGCGGGGAACCGCTTCTGGCACGACAAGAGATCGAGTATCTGGTGACATATGCGGTGGAAAAACTCACGAAGATCCCGGATATTAAATTTGCTTTTGAGATCACGACGAACGGCACTCTTCTTGATCAGGATTTTATCGATTTTGCAAAGAAAAACCACATTATCCTGGCGCTCTCCCATGATGGTCTGGCGCAGGATCCGGTCCGTAGAGACTGCGGTGGAAACCTCACAAAAGAGAAGGTGGATCAGAAACTTCAGATGCTCCTTAAGACATTCCCGGATACGATCATCATGATGACAGTGCACCCGGAATATGCATCGACGGTTTCCGCCTCGGTAAAGTTCTTCCGCGAACAGGGCGTCCGTGCGGTAAGTATGGTTCCGGCGCATGGCGAGAGAGTGACGTGGGATGATGAGAGTTTCGCTACCCTTTCCGAAGAGCTCGAAAAGGTCGAGAAACTCTACGAAGAGTGGAATAAAGGGAGTGATGCTTTCCGCTTTATCCCGTTCGAAAACAAGATCCGGAACTATATCCGCCAGAAGGATGCGGATAATGCGATGTGCCATTTCGGATGTCATAAGCTCATGGTCGATGCCGACGGGAAATACTATCCCTGCACCCACTTCATCGGAAGAGACGGATTCAGTATCGGCTCGGTAAGTGAGGGTACGGATGAAAAGAAGATCCGGGATCTCGAGGCAAAACGTGTCGAAGCGAAAGACTGCGAAGGATGTGTCCTGCGTCCGAGATGCCGTCATACCTGCGCCTGCGCCAACCACGGACAGACAGGAGATATGTCGCAGGTATCCGCTCTTCAGTGCGAGTATGAACAGCTGACGATAAGACTTGCCGATCAGGCGGCAGCGGCGCTTATCTCAGATGAGAATCCGAGGTTTGTCGAGCGTATGTATAAGTGATGCGGTAAGTCCCACGAAAAGTACACAAGAAAAGCGAAGTTAAGCACTGGAAAATCGTTTATTTTCCAGTGCTTTTTTATGCGTCGGAGAAGAGGAAACGTGCTATAATCCGATATTGTGCGAGAAAAGGTTTTCTCGATGAAATGATTGCATTTGCAAAAAGAGGGGACATACTATGAATAACATGCTTATGAGTCTTGCTCTGATGCTCCTTGTGGGATTCTGCATCAGCGGGATTTTTAAGAAACTGCATATACCATCACTTCTGGGCCTGATCATCACAGGTATCATTCTGGGTCCTGCAGCGCTGAATCTTCTGGATCCGAAGATCCTGTCTATTTCTTCCGAACTCCGTGAGATCGCCTTGATCGTTATTCTGTTCCGTGCAGGCTTAAGTCTCGATGTCAGCGACATGAAGAAGATCGGCCGTCCGGCGATCATGCTGTGCTTCGTGCCGGCATCCTTTGAGATCGTTGGCGCGGTCATCTTGGGACCTGCCTGTCTGGGCCTGTCTCACGTCGATTCCGCGATCGTCGGTGCGATGCTGGGGGCGGCATCTCCTGCGATCATCGTGCCGAAGATGCTGTGGCTCATGGAAGAGGGCTACGGTACAGATAAGCATATCCCGCAGCTCATCATGGCCGGTGCTTCCGCAGACGATATCTATGCGATCGTTCTTTTCACCGCGTTTATCGGCATGAGCAAGGGCGAGGGCATGTCCGCATGGACAGTCGTTTCGATCCCGATCTCCATCGTGACCGGCCTGGCTGTCGGTATCGGAGTGGGCATCGTTATGGCGGAGATCTTCAAGCATGTTCATCTGCGTGATACTGTTAAGATCCTTCTTCTGTTCGGACTTTCTTTCCTCTTCGTGGGCTGTGAGTCCTATATCTCCGAATTTGTTCCGTTCTCCGGACTTCTTGCCGTCATGGCGCTCGGTGGTGCGATCCTGAACCGCCGCCGTGCTGTTGCCACCCGTCTTTCCGCGAAGATCGCGAAGATCTGGGTCGGTGCGGAGCTTCTTCTGTTCATCATGCTCGGTTCCGCGGTAGAGATCAAAGCACTCCTGTCCGCAGGTCTCGGCTCCGTCGTACTGATCTTCGGCGCGCTGGCATTCCGTTCGGTCGGTGTACTCGTCAGCCTTCTCGGATCCGGTCTCAAGTTCAAGGAGATCCTCTACTGCGATGTCGCCTATTTTCCAAAAGCAACCGTACAGGCTGCCGTCGGTGCGATCCCGCTGACTGCCGGCCTGGCATGTGGTAACATAGTTTTAACGACTGCTGTTCTTTCCATCCTCATTACGGCGCCTCTCGGTGCGATCCTGATGGATATCTGCGTGAAGAAGTGCCTGACGAGGTCGAAGACCCCGCACGAACTTTCGAGCCGGAACCCCGGGCTTCAGCTCCCGCCGGAAGACAGCGGCGCATCATCATAAGAAAGAAAAAGCCGCAAATGCGGCGTAAACGGATAACATACGGTCAGGAGGCGCTCCATGGAGATTGCATTAGGTTTTGGTAAAGAGAAGATCCCGGTACAGGTCCCGGATGATCAGGTGATGGCAGTCCTTACACCGAACGAGGCAGAGATCGGTCTTACCGGATCGGATGAAGTCTATCGTTCCATGAGAGAGCCGATCGGGCTCCCGCCGCTCCGTGAAGTCGTGAAGAAAGGTGAGACCGTAGCGATCATCACCTCGGATATCACCCGCCCGATCCCGAGTTATAAAGTCCTTCCGGCAGTACTCGACGAGCTTTCCGCCGCCGGTATCGAAGATAAGGACATCACTATCGTATTTGCACTCGGCTCCCACGGCGGCCATACCGAAGAGCGTATGCGCTACATGGTCGGAGATGCTGTCTATGACCGTGTCCGCTGCATCGATTCCGACGTCAATGACGCAGTGCATGTAGGTACCACATCCCGCGGAACTCCGGTAGATATTTTCCGTCCGGTAGTAGAAGCGGACAGAAGGATCTGCCTCGGCAATATCGAGTATCACTATTTCGCCGGATATTCCGGAGGATACAAGGCCATCATGCCGGGCGTTTCCACCTGGGACGCGATCCAGCACAACCACAGCGCGATGGTTGAGCCTTCTGCATGTGCCGGTCACCTCGAGGGCAATCCGGTCCGTGAGGATATCGAAGAAGCAGGTAAGATCCTGGGCGTCGATTATATCGTCAATGTCGTTCTCGATGCGAAGAAGGAGATTATCCGGAGCTTCGCCGGTGATCCTATCCTGGCGCACCGCGAGGGCTGCAAGTTCCTCGATTCGTTCTATAAGGTCTCTATCCCCGAGCAGGCGGACATCGTCGTCGTCAGTGCGGGTGGTTTCCCGAAAGACATCAATATGTATCAGGCGCAAAAAGCACTGGACAACGCCAAGCACGCTGTCAAGGACGGCGGTATCATCGTATGGATCGCTTCCTGTAAGGAAGGACTCGGCGAGAAGCACTTCGAGCAGTGGCTCACCGGTCACGAGAAGAGCTCTGACATGATCACCCACATCAAGACGGACTTCGTCTTAGGCGGACACAAGGCCGCCGCGATCGCGATGGTCCTCGAGCGCGCACGTATCTTCTTCGTTTCCGATCTGGAACACGACTTTGTAAAGAAGGTATTCCTCGAGCCGTATTCGGATATCCAGACAGCTATCGATGCTGCCATCAGGGAAAAGGGAAAAGACGCAAAGATCGTCGTTATGCCTTACGGCGGTTCGACTCTCCCGAAAGTAGAGGCTTGAGTTTCTTTCCGACCAGCGTGATAAGCGGTCCGAGAAACAGTGCCATCAGGATGATACCTACGATCGGCACACCCCCGAAAAGAATACCGATAATGATCGCCAGGCCATCCCAGCATATGCGGATGGCCGTTTTCGGTATTTGGGGAAGATGCGATGTGACCGCATCTGACAGGATGATCGGGATGCCGTCATACGGGGCAACTCCCGTATCCGCGTTAATATAAACGGCGGCACTGATCATAAAGAAAAGAAGCGCGAGCAGGAAGATGGCCCAGCGGCTCGGCGCATCCGTAAAGATGTGATCCGCGATATTATTTCTCCAGATCCAGGTGAAAAAATCGACATAGTAACCGACCAGGATCATGTTAAAAAGAGTTCCCCAGCCGATGAGTCTTCTCTTAAGGAGAAGCACGATCAGAAACATCACGGAGTTCAGGAGCAGCTGCCAGTTGCCGAAAGAAAGGCCGATGCGGCTGCTGATGGAGCGGTTCATGAAAGTGCAGGGGTCGGTGCCGAGATCGCACATGACAAGAAAGGACAGGAAGAATCCCATCCCGAAAACACCTGCGAAACTCAGGAGTACACGCTTTTTATCCGCTTTGGTGAAACTATCTATCAGCTGCATGGGTGATCCTGACCGATCCTCCGTAGAAATACATTTATCAGATCAGGAAGCTTAAGCCGGCGAGTGCGCCGTAAGCGATCAGCGTAACGACAACTGCGGCGATGCATACGCCGATGATCGCTGCCAGGACCGCTTTCTTAAAGGGAACCTCACAGATCGCAGCGATGCCGGATCCTGTCCATGCGCCGGTTCCCGGAAGAGGAATAGCGATGAATCCGACCAGGGTCCAGAATGCTACATTTCCGGCCTTTTCTGCTTTCTTTGCGAACTTTCTCTCGCAGAAATCCACGATCTTTTTGAGCTTCGGATACTTTCTCATCCAGTCGAAGACCTTTTTGACGAAGAGAAGGATGAACGGAACAGGAAGAAGATTTCCCACGATCGCCAGCGGCAGCGCGATGTGCCATGGGATGCCGACAGCTGCGGCATATGGGATGCTTCCACGGAGCTCCACGACCGGGATCATCGATATGAGAAACATGTAGAGGATCTTATTCATCCTTTTATCTCCTTTATATTCTTTGGCGGCAGCACCTGCCGGGATTCTTTCTTTTTCCTATATAGCGGGAGAAATCACCCGCAAACGGCATAAGAATACCACATAAATTGGTCTCTGCCAAACTACATACCTTATGGACCGGTAACTCGCCTGATCTTACGACACGACGTTGACGGGAGATCCTTTTAAGTAAGAAGACAGATTGCCTGCCGCGACATCCATCAGACGAAGACGTGTCTCTTTCGGTGCCCATGCGATATGCGGAGTCAGATAGGTATTCGGCGAAGTCAGAAGAGGGTTATCTTCCCGGATCGGCTCGACACTTACGACATCGGCGCCGAGGGCAGCGACTTTCCCGCTCTTCAAGGCTTTTGCGACTGCGGCTTCGTCCAGCACCGGACCGCGGGAAGTATTGATAAGGATCACGCCGTCTTTCATTTTCGAGATCGCTTTCTCATTCACCAGAGAGGTGGTCGCAGGTGTCAGCGGGCAGTGGAAGGAGATCACATCCGACTCTTTCCAGAGCGTCTCCTCATCAGTGAAGGTCACCTGAGGATCGGCTTTTCTCATCTCCTCTGTAATTTCCGAACGGCGGCAGGCGAGGACCTTCATGCCCAGCGCAGATGCGATGCGGCTGACGCGGGATGCGATCTTACCAAACCCGAAAAGCCCCAGTGTCTTCCCGTAGAGTTCCGTAAGCGATCCGTCCCAGAAACAGAAATCACGGCCCCTGGTCCATACTCCTTCATGGACGAGATCACTGTGATGGCCGGCCTTGTTCGCGATCTCCAGAAGGAGGGCGATGGTCATCTGTGCAGTGGCAAAAGTCGCATACTCCGGGATGTTCGTCACGGTGATCCCGTGCTCTCTGCAGTATTCCACATCCACGACATTAAAGCCGGTCGAGAGACAGCCGATATACTTAAGATCCGGGAGCTTTTCCAGAACTTCTTTCGGGAAACAGGTCTTGTTTGTAAGACAGACCGATACGCCTTCCAGCCTTCCGAAGATCTCGGAAGGTGCGGTGTAGTCATATACCACCAGCTCGCCGAGCGCTTCAAAGGGAGCCCAGGAGATGTCTCCCGGGTTTTCGGTGTATCCGTCCAGTACTACGATCTTCATTTCAGTTCACCTCAATAGGGTATTATAGCTTAGATATCCAGCGCCGAACGAACGACTTCGTCATATTCCTTGAACTGTTCATCACTTAAGTAATCCAGTGTCACTTCATCATGAAAAGAAGCGGGGAGATTGAAGATGTGAACATTCGGATTATCGGATTCCTTCATCTCCGAGACCTGGAAAATATCGGAGAGACCATTGACTATGATCAATGGTTTTCCTGTTTTTTCCACGGCCCCGATACGGGTGTTGAGGACATCCGGATTATAGGAGAAGAGCTCCTTATGCTCGTCAGTGATCCGGTATCCGAACACCTCCGGTTCCATTTCCTCGGTGATGTAAAGGGACACGTCGCTACCCTCTTTTTTCAGGGCATCACGGAAATAGGAAAAATCATAAGCGTAGTAGCCGTCCTCGCGATAACTCTGGAACATGTAGCTATAAAGATTCAATTCATCGCCGGATGGGACCACATCTTTTTCGAGATAGGCATAGTGCCAGGGACCGTAGAGATTTTCCATGACCTCGAAGGATTTATCCCGGAACTGACGTTTTTCCCAATCGGTTGTACTGTCTTTCAGCGCCAGCGCTTGCTCGATCATTTCGTAGTAATCGCCGTCAGGCATATCTTCGCTGTCGTACTGGAAAATGTGTACGAGATCAAAAACGGTACACTCATAAAGGATCTCTTTGGTAAAGGAAGAGGAGAACTGTAATCCGTACATTTCCGTGGCGTTTTTCCAGTATTGGTCCAGAAATTCATCTTCGTGCTTGAGCATTTCCAGCTGAAACTCGAAAAGAAGCTCTCTGTATCGTTTCGCTTTTTCTTTTCCGTAGCGGTCATCTCCGGCGGTCGTATAGATGTAATCACATAGCCCCGGAGAATTTTGCCCGATCTTCAGCATCGCGCATTCGGCTATGAAAAGATCCGCGTCTTCGGGATGACGGCCGAGCTGATAAGCCGTGAATTCACCGCCTTTGCTCATGCCTTCGATACACCATTTTCCCGAAAAGAACGTCTTGAGGCTTTCGATGATCTCGTGGAAATCTTCCGAAGCCTGCTCGCATGTCAGGTATTCCCAGTAGTCGGCTTTGTCACTGCTGAAACCATCCGGGCGGGAATTACCGTCAAAGCGGTATTCCGGTTCGATCAGATTACAACCGTACTTTTCCGAAAACAGAGGTTCTGCTTCATTATAGAAATCTCCGTCATACATGCCGTAGTAAAGATTATATCCGCCGATCGTGCACATGTTCGGCGCGTCTTTTCCCCTGTATTTCACATATACCCGCTGAAGGAAAGTTCCTTTTGCCGGATCCTTGTGGTCGACCGGCATTTCAAAAAACAGGACATACTGGCTGTCATCGTAGTGGGATCTTTTCTGCACATTGACTACACCCGGAAGCTTTCTGAATTCTTCGGCGAGCTCGTCATGCGCATCCTTCATATCGCCGCTGACCGGAAAACCGGTTCCGTCAGGTGCTTCGGTTACCGTGATCAGTGAAGGATCGGATCCTTCCGTTGTCACAGAAGACGTTTCGGAAGGAGAGGTTTCGACCGTGGTTTCCGAAGTAGTGGGAGAACTTGTATCGGACTTCGTTTCAGATGTAGCTGTATCGTTCCTGCCGCAGGACGACAGAAAAATAACAGCGGAGAGCATAAACCCTCCGCATTTTAATTTCCAGGATGATCTTTTCATTTTGTCCTTTCCGTGATGGCCGTTTTATCAGAAGATCTTCTGGTATCAGCCCTTTTCCTTGATGTACTTATCGATGGAAGCTGCTGCCTTTTTTCCTGCGCCCATGGCGAGGATAACGGTCGCGGCACCGGTGACGGCATCTCCTCCGGCAAAAACACCCGGACGGGAAGTGGCCATCGTCTCATCTGCGATGAGGCCGCCCTTCGGATTCGCTTCGAGGCCTTCTGTGGTGCTTCGGATCAGGGGGTTCGGAGAAGTACCGAGGGCCATGATCACAGTATCCACAGTGATCTCGTGCTCGGACCCCGAAATCGCGACAGGTCTTCTTCTTCCACTGGCATCCGGCTCACCGAGTTCCATCGAGATCACTTCGAGAGAGCTTACTTCGCCTGTTTCCGATCCGAGGATTCTGGTCGGGTTATTCAGGCACAAGAACTCGATGCCTTCTTCTTTTGCATGATGAACTTCTTCCGCGCGGGCCGGCATTTCTTCCTCGGAACGGCGGTACACGATATAGACGTGCTCCGCGCCGAGGCGCTTCGCGGTACGGGCGGCATCCATTGCGACGTTACCACCGCCGACGACAGCAACGGCAGAGCTCTTTCTGATCGGGGTGTCGTACTTGTCGCTATAGGCCTTCATGAGGTTCACGCGGGTGAGGTATTCATTAGCGGAATATACGCCGACGAGAGACTCGCCCTCGATACCCATGAAAGAGGGGAGACCTGCTCCCGATCCGATGAAAACAGCTTCATAACCTTCCGCGAAGATCTCATCAATGGTAAGTGTTTTTCCGATGACGAAGTTCGTTCTGACTTCGACACCGAGATCCTCGAGATGATCGACTTCCTTCTGTACGATGGCCTTCGGGAGACGAAACTCCGGAATACCATATACCAGTACACCACCGGCTTTATGGAATGCCTCGAAAATCGTGACTTTATAGCCGAGACGGGCGAGGTCTCCGGCGCAGGTCAGGCCTGCCGGACCGGAACCGATAACTGCGACTTTATGACCGTTATCTTCCGCTTTCTCGATCTTTTCCTGGCTGTGTGCCATGTGGTAATCCGCCACGAAACGCTCGAGACGGCCGATGCCGACGC
>DFFH01000096.1 GCA_002368805.1 Mageeibacillus sp. UBA3781
TCATTCCTTATCATTCCTTATCATTGCCAAATGTGTATACCGTATACCGGTGGAGAGCAATGACGAAAGCACTGTCTTTGAGGAGCATATGATTATGAGAAGGATCACAACAACAAAGGTTATCGCAACTATGGTAGTAGCCACAATGCTTATGGCTACTGGTTGCAACACTAAGGATACTCAGGAAATCACTACTGAAACAGTAGATATTACTACTTATACAGTAATTGATGAGAATGAGCCTACCGTTACTGAAACTATCAAGAACGATGACGGTACTGTAACAGTAATCACCAAGACTACTGACGGTACTCTTGTTTCAAAGGCTACAACAAAGGAAACTGAGGATACTACTACCACTCAGGAAACTTCTAAGGTTACTACTACTGAACCTACTACTTCCAAGGCTGAACCTACTGTTACTGAGCCGAAGGTTACTTCTGAGCCTACAACTAAGGCTACTGAACCTACCGCTACTCCGACAGAAACTACTAAGCCGACTGATACTCCGAAGCCGACAGAGACTACTAAGCCTACGGACGCTCCGAAGCCGACCACACCTGAGCCGACAGAAACAACTAAGCCGACTACTCAGCCGACTAAGCCGACAACTTCTCCGACTACTCCTGAGCCGACAGAGACTACTCCGAAGCCGACTACTCCTGAGCCGACAAAGACTTATGGTGTCATGGTTTATAACATCGCTCAGACAACTACATACATTAACGGTACAATGGGCGGTTACATGGAATTTGACGCAGGCACAAAGGTAACTGTTAAGATTACTTTTGATAATACACAGTATAATTGCTGGCTGGAAGTAAACGGTGCAAACAAGGGTACATCTTACACATTCACTCTTAACTCTGATGTAGAAATCTATGTCAAGGCAGAGGAAGTTAAGCAGCCTGAACCGCAGTATGAAACATATACTACTACGGGTACTGTTACAGTTACCTACGATGTTCAGGATAACCCTGGTGTATTCCTTACAAAGACATTTGAACATGTCACTATTGCAAATTATAACTCTGTAGTTGGCAACCCCTCTACTAGAGCAAGAGATTATAAGATTACATCTGAAACTCGTCAGACAATCCTCGATTTTCTGCACAATGAGAATTACATCGGTTACAATGCCACAGTAACAGCGGTTGACTAAATCAACTAGAAAAGGAAAGTAGATATTCAGTTATCAAGTTCCTGCTTCTCGGAAGTGACTTCCGTTTGAAGTAACTACATAGTATCACGGAATTTCGTGGTTATTCTTAAATTGTAAAATTTGTTTGATAAATTAATCCGAAGATAGAAATCGTATGTTTTTATCGTACTGATGTAATCATCGATAAAACTGATTCGACTTATAAGCAATAACATCTCCCTCAACATAGCAAAACACTCTTGTCGCAGTGATTTCACAGCGTTTATCCTTTTCTTGATGTGAAATCTGTGCCGGTCAATTTCGGCTATTTATATATGTAAAATTATTAGTTTTACAAATCATTGAATGTAAAACTTTGAGTTTGCGACAACCTCTGAAATTTGGGCTATTTATATGTGTAGAAAATAATGTTTTATTCAGGTTCTTCAAATGCGTGAAGTAAAGAATTGCGTGTTTGCAGGCATTTAGAAGATAACTTGAGTGAAATCTTATATATGACTGTTCTGAATCTTCTGTCGGAAGGGAGTAACAAGATTTAGACAGCAGAACAGTGCTATTGTTCTTTCCCTCTCGGGAAGGAGCTTTTTTTATATCATCTTTTAACAGAAAGGAAACTAATATAATGAGAAATAATAAAAATTATCGTAATGCCTTTATTAGGATTACAAAAGAAAACATAGCCAAAGTGGATAACGTTGAACTCGGTGTAAAGCAGGGTGATACAGTCATCTTTGAGAAGTCTCAGATCCTTGAAACACTTGATGAGTGGGCACATAGAAAAAAGGATATGAAATACTATCTGATAGAACATGATGCCGATGAAGACAATATCCATTATCATATCGTTATTGAGTTTGGAAAAACCTCACAGTCGAGGTTTTCTACACTGAAGAAGCAATTCCCTTATGGCTCTATAGAACGCTGTAAATACGGTGTCAAAAACTGTGTACGATATCTGGTGCATGCCGATCAACCTGAGAAGTATCAATACTCATGGGATGAAATTGAAACAAATGCTCCAACAAAACTGGAATCATATAAGATCCCTGGGCGGTATGCCATGGATCTTAAACTCAAACTGATCACTGACAAAATAATCTCAGGGGAGATTCGTGAGTATGAGATTCCGAAACTTGTTGAACCCGAGGTTTACGTTCGATATGCTCAGAAGATTAAAAATGCGCTGGATTATAGGCAGAGAAAAGTACTACTTGATACGAAGAGAAGCGTGAGTGTAATAGTCCTTCAAGGAAAACCAGGAGTAGGTAAAAGTACCATGGCACGAGCCTTTGCACAGTCAAAAGGGAAAAGTATATGTTTCTCTAGTTCGAGCAACGATATCGTTCAGGACTATGCAGGTGAAGATATCCTAGTTCTTGATGACTTCGATCATAGGGCATTCAAGATAGAAGACTTCATGAAACTCACGGATCCGCACAACAACTCATCCATCAAGAGCAGATATCGAAACAAATTGTTTGTTGGAGATACGATTATTATAGCAACAAATGTGCCGATAACTTCATGGTATTTGAGAGAAAACCAGAGACATCGTTCTGCACTTTTTAGAAGAATAACTTCTGTCTTTGATTTCGGTGAACTTACAAGTGAACTGACAGTAGATTACACCGTAAATTCCATTCGTGAATTCGATGAAAATGACCCGATAAGCGGTATTACAGAGCATGTCGTAGTCCTTGTTCCTGAATCAAGAGGAACTTTTGACTTGAAAAAGTACATCGATGCTCATGAGACAGAGAAGAGAAAAGAACAAATTATTAGTGAATTAAAAAATCTATAGCGGAGGTAATCGCTTATGCGTAATAAAGTAAATATGGTTAATTTTATATATATACCTATAAATTTAAAACTGACTCTCACCGTTCAAGAAGCTGCTGCGTACAGCGGTATTGGTCAAAACAGGATTGCTCACCATCTGCGTGAGCCTGGATGTCCATTTGCTATGCGAGTGGGGAATAAGACCATGGTGAAACGTCAAGAATTTGAAGAGTATATCTCTCAGGTAAGTAGGATGTAAGCAAAATGATAAACAAAAACAGAATAAAGTTTTATGGCCTCATACGGTGTATAATAGCACTGTATGGGGCTCTTTTAGTGTATGGAGGAGCCAAAAATGGGAAAGAGTTTAAATGGTAAAAGCCTTGGGAAAGGCATTTCACAAGAAAGAAGTGGTGTATATGTAGCTGGACATACAACCTTCTATGGTAAAAGGGTACGAAAGCGCTTTAAGACGCTAAGTGAAGCGAAACAGTGGTTGATTGAGGCAGAGTACGAAGATTTGCACAGCAATCCTGATATTCCGACAGAGTATCTGGTAGATGCTTGGTATGAGGAGTGGTTTAAATCCAAGAGCCTCAGAGTTAAGCCAGGGACGCTGAGTACGTACTCGACATGTTATCGATGCCACATCAAGCCAGCGATTGGTAAACTAAGAGTGGTGGATGTTACGACAAATCACTGTATACGTATAGTTGAGACGATGGCAAAAGAAGGACGTGGTTCGGCCACCATTGATAACACCAAACGAGTTTTGCATGACTTGCTTGAATGTGCTATGGATCGTGGAATAATTCAGAAAAATCCTTGCAACAAGTCTGTGAGAAGCGATATAGGCACGCCACCTAAAAAGCGTGAAGCACTTACAAGAGAAGAACAAAGCAGGCTTTTGTCCTGTATGAAAGGCAAGAAATATGAGAATATATTCCGATTCATATTGTTGACTGCATTGCGTATAGGAGAGCTTATTGGCTTGAGATGGCAGGATATCGACTTCGATCGAAAGATGCTTAAAGTGGAAAGAACAATGGAATATCGAGATGGAAGTTGGGAAATCGGGCCTCCCAAAAGTGATGCGGGCTACAGGTCTATACCGCTTTCTGATGAGGCCATTCGCATCTTACAAGAGGAAAGAGCAAAGCAAAAAGCGATGAAGACTGTTCAAATCGAGTGGCGTGATCAAGTCTTCCTAAGTAATAAGGGAAAACCTATCAGTGATGGAACGTATCAAGCCGCATTGCACAGAATCTGTGCTGAAGCAAACGTGAGACAGATTACTCCGCATACTCTTAGACATACCTTTGCGACAAGATGCATAGAGAATGGGATGAAGCCCAAAACGCTTCAGAAAATACTCGGTCATAAGACTCTTGCTATAACAATGAATCTTTATGTACACGTAACTGAGGATGAGATTTCCAAAGAATATAATATGGTTTCGGAATCGTTATGTGTATAAAATGGCACAAAATTGGCACAAGACATGAAACCGAAAAACTACAAACCTAGATACTTCGGCATTTTCATACATAGTAGGAAAAACAGGTGAAATGATTTTCATATGCTTATTCATCCCTGGTGATGTTCTTCACCCACTTATATTTCTTGTAATGGATATAGACGGCGGGGATCTTGACGAATTCGTCGAGCGTCAGAATCGCGGCGACTGCGATGACCGGGAGATCCCAGACAAAGGCGGCAAGTGCGCCTAAGGGGACGACCACGAGCCACAATGTGATGCAGTCGCAGATCATGCCGAACTTCGTGTCTCCGCCGGCGGGAAAGATTCCGCCGATGACCGTGGAGTTCAGGGAGTTTCCGATGATGTAATAAGTCGCAAGGAAGAGCATCCACTTGAGGTATCCGTGCGCAACCGGTGTCATGTCGGTAGGCATCATGAGCACGAGCGGGATGCCCGCCAGGATCACCAGCCCGGAGACGGCACCGATCCCGAGCGACAGCCGGACGAAGCGGCCGCCGGTCTTTCGCGCCAGCTCCAGTTCCCCTGCCCCGAGCATCTTTCCGATGATGATCGAGGCTCCGGTCGCGAGCGCCCAGCAGACACTGGCGATCAGAGCGCGGACGATACTGGAGATCGAGTTTGCCGCCGTGGCGTCGGAGCCTAAGTGTCCCATAATGACCGAGTACATCGTCATACCGCCGCCCCAGCCGAACTGGTTGATCATGACGGGGAACGAGTATTTCCAGAAATCCGCATGGATGAACTTCTTTCCCTGGATGATGAGCTTTCGGACACGCAGCTTGACGCAGTCGGTCATGAGCACGGCAAATGCCACGATCACAAGTTCGATCACTCTCGATATAACTGTCGCGAGCGCTGCGCCCTCGATCCCCATCTTCGGGAATGGCCCGAGTCCGAAGATCAGAAATGCATTCAGGATGATGTTGATGACGACGCCGATCGTCGAGATGACCGTGCTCATCATGGTCTTCTCGCAGATCTTCATGAAGCACAGATAGGAGTCCACAAATCCCATGATGAAGTACCCGACCGCCACCATGCGCAGGTATTTGACACCGCCTGCGATGAGCTCGGGATCACGGGTAAACACGCGCATCAGAAGACCCGGACAGAATACCGCCGCCAGCGTGAACGCCATGCCGACGAGCATAACGTAGCGCATGGTCACGCCGAGAACGTCCTCAAGCGTAGTATATTCCTTCTTTCCCCAGTACTGGGCGCCGAGCACCATCGCACCGGTCAGGAACGTGTTGATGAAAAGATAGTACACGAAGGCCACCTGTCCCGCGAGCGATACGGCGGACAGGGATGTCTGGTCCAGAAATCCCAGCATAAATGCATCGGACGCGGAAACCAGCGCCGACATGAAATACTGGAAGACGATCGGCAGGACCAGCTTGCAGAGCATCTTATAGAAAGCTTTCCGGTCATTGAATGCCGGGAAGTTGTTTTCAGTTTTTACGGAATTCATTCTTTCCTTTCTTTGACGGCCGCGGCCGCCCCTGGAATGCAGGATCAGAGTTTAATAACGACTACGGAGTCGATTCCTCTTTCCGAGACCTCTCTGGCAAAAGCACTTCCACAGGTCTTTTCGCCTACCGGGTCACCGTAGTGCGTCGGGATGACATACTTCGGGCAGATATAGCCTGTAAGCTCGGCTGCCTCTTTATAGTCCATGGTGTAAGTACCACCGCAGGGTGCTATCAGCACATCGCACTTCACCGCTTTTCCTTCTTCGGTAATATCCATGTCGCCGCAGACATAGTAGCGGAGACCATCCACCGTAACGACGAAGCCGACCCAGCCGTTTGCCTTCGGATGGAACTTCTTTGCCGGGTTATAGGATGCGACGACCTCTACCGGAATGCCAAGCACCTCGAGCTTGTCGCCGGGTGCGACGGTAACGATCCGATCGGACGGGATCTGAAAAGTCTGTCTGATCAGAGCCGCCGTGGAAGCCGGCGCTACGAAGACGGTGTCTGCCTTCATTACTTTCTTTATATCTTCCGGTGAGAAATGATCGTAGTGATCATGTGTCACGAAGATGATGTCCGCGTCGGATGTCGCCTCTACGATACGGAAAGGATCGAAGTATAGTGCTTTTCCCGAAGCAATTCTAATACTGCTATGAAGATTGATCGTGACACTGTCGAGCATTTCTTTTCCCTCACTTTATTTCTTTTTTACAGTTTGATTATATCATGCACCTGTGATTTTAGACGTGTTATTCTTATACTATAGGTAAATAGATTTTATCGATAGGAGGTTTTATTATGGATTCTTTAAGAAAGTATCTTGCTGAGATCATCGGTACTTTTGTACTGGTAGTATTCGGTTGCGGTACCGCAATCGTTACACGATGCGGCGCAGAAGGCGGAATGGGTGCTTATGCCCTGACAGCTCTCGCTTTCGGTCTCGTTATCGTTGCGATGGCTTACTCTATCGGCAACATCTCCGGCTGCCACATCAACCCGGCAGTTTCCCTGGCGATGTTCATCAACAAGAAGATGTCCCTCCAGGATATGCTTCTGTACTGGTGCTCCCAGGTAGTAGGTGCTTGCGCAGGTGCATTCCTGCTGAGTGCATTCTTCAATCCTGAGGAAAGCGGCTTTGGTACCAACGGTCTCTTCGACAACGATGTTGCGAAGTCCTTCCTTATCGAGGGCGTTCTGACATTCGTCTTCGTTCTGGCGATCCTGGGTGTTACATCGAAGATCGAGAACGGCAATATCGCAGGTCTCGTGATCGGTCTTACACTGACTCTGGTACACATCCTCGGTATCGGCTTCACCGGAACATCTGTTAATCCGGCAAGGTCCATCGGACCGGCTCTCTTCAAGGGCGGCGAAGCTCTCGAGAACGTCTGGATCTTCATCGTTGCTCCTCTGCTCGGTGCAGCATTTGCAGCGATCATCTACCGTTTCCTCGATCCTGCTTCCGTAAAGGCAGCAAAGAAAGAGGAGAAAAAAGCAGCCTGATAGCTGCTTAGAACAAAAGGGTCTCATGCGGCGACATGATCATCAACCGTAATGTGATCCTCACTCGGTTACGATAATAATATTATCCCTTCCGGGCTTTTTGGGTGTCTGTGCATTATTCCTTTGAATAAATGCCAGGCACCCGTTTTTATCCATCGGACGTGCGTAGTAGAATCCCTGGATCCCATCCGGGCTGCACTCCGAGATCCACTGCGACTGCACGGTCGTCTCGCATCCGACGACCACCGACTCGATCTCGATCTTCTTAAGAACATCGATCGTGTTTTCAAAGAGAATGCGGCTTCGAGCCGACGTCTCCACTTCCTCCAGGACCGAGCGGTCGAGCTTGACGATCGAGAAAGGAAGCATCGAAAGCTTTACGATATCGCCCTTTCCGAGGGCCAGATTATCGACTGCAAAACGGAATCCCATCGAGGCGAGTTCCTGCAGGTTTTCGATCATCAGGATGATCGATGTCATCAGGGCATTCTCCGTGATCTCAAAAACGATCTTGCGGTACGGGATTCCGTACTCGTCGAGGATCGCGCTGACCTTCTTCGGGAACGAAGAGCTCGCCAGTTCCGTCACGGAGATATTTATGCCGACATATTCGATCTCGACATCGGTCGCACTCTTGATAAATTCACATGCTCTCCGGAGTACAAACTCATCGATCTGCGCAACCAGTCCGCGCTTCTCGGCGATCGGGATGAACTCCGATGCCGGCACATCTCCCCACTCGTCATGCGTAAATCTCGCGAGCGCCTCCACCTTCGTGTATCGCCCTGTGGCGGTGGACAGGATCGGCTGGAAACGCACATCCAGAGTATCCTCGGCAAGTGCTTTTTCCAGAGAAGTCTCGAGCATCAGATGGCGCTCGATCTTCGCAAGTTCTCTCTCGCTGACAGTCACGGTGTCGCCCTTCGGAACAGCCGGGAGCACGATCTCGACTGCCTTATAGAGATCCGATCCTTCGGCAAAAGAACTTGTCTCGGGCATTTCTGCGACGGTAAGAAGGAGATTGAGCTCGAGGCCGCGGATGTGCCAGGGGTTCTCGAATCTTTCGCGGAGAAGTTCAAGGATCTTCTCGTGTGTCTCCTCGCTGGTGCTGACAACGGCAAACTGGTTACTCATGAGGCGGAATGCCCATGCCGGCGGCAGTGTCCGCTCGAGGCGGCGCGCATCTCCGACAGTCTTTTCCGACTTTTCTTTCGCTTTCGGATCCGCGCCGTTTGTGCCTTCATAGACCTTCAGGTTCTTGCGGAGTCTGGCTCTCTCCTTCATATCCGGGGAGAATGTCGAAAGGAAATCCGCTACATTTTTCAGCGTCAAACTGCCGATCGTGTAGCCGAAGATCGAGTTGATGCGGCGGATATTCTCGACTTTCATGACGAGCACATAGTATCGCGCTTCGCGGTTGATAAGCTCGTCCATATAGGTCATCAGCGCATCGAGGTTAAGAAGTCCGGTCGTGTGGTCGATCATGGACTCCGGCTTTTTCAGGGAAAGATATGCCAGAAGCATGCTCGTCGCGATCGCGATCGATGAAACATTCAGACGCGGCCAGGAAGCCTCGGCCATGACGCTTCCGAGCGCCAAGAGGGAAATACCCGCCACCACGCGGAATCCTTTCTCCTGAAAAGCACTTTTCTTGGCAAGTCCGTAGATCACCGAAAAGAGTGCGGACAGGATCGTCAGAACGGAAAGGATCGGGAAATATTCGCCCTTATAGTAGTTGTCATTCTTATAGTAGATAAAGTGGTGTGTCAGAGGTGACAGAAGGATGATCGCGCCCACGACCGCTGTCGGAATGCTCATCAGCACGATCGACATGAGATTTCTTCTTTTCAGGCTTCTCGTGACCGAGATGGAGTGGAAGATCATCAGAAGCGGGAACGAGAGCCGCAGCAGATAGAAGATCGTAAGAACGATATACCCGAGGACCGGCGGCACCGATGCGGAATTATTCACGACCATCGCCGAGAAAACTTCCAGGATCACATCCGCACAGGCAAAAAGGATCGCCGCCGTGAACATCTGATTTCTCTGCACCGGGATCTGGCGCTTGCTGAAAAAATGCAGTGCCAGGACAAGAAGAGAAAGCATCGCGCAGATGGGATAGGCATAGGAGATGATCAAGATATCATTCACGGATCGCGCATTCCTTTCTTCTCTTCTTTTCTTTTATTCTAACCGATTTACCGGCGGATTTCTATTCCACCGGCGGTACACGTGGTAAAATAGTAAATGGAAACAAGAAAGCCAAATGCACGGGGACAAGTGCTTTTGCAGAGGGATAAAATGGGAACGATACTGGATTATACCAAGAAGGAAACGCGCACGTTTGACGAGTTTCCATTCAATCATATCGACGCACTCGTCTTCGCGGAGGCGACGTATTTCCAGTGGGAATACCCGCTCCACAACATTTGGACGCCGGAATGGCCGTACAAGGAATCCGATTCCATGCTGTTTTCGGAGATGCCCGCCTCGAAAGAAATGCCGCTGTTCGGGCAGTATGCAGCGGACACGCCAAACAATCTCAGGATGATCGATATTCTTCGGGAGAGTCCGCGGTACAAGGACGTTTCCGTCTCGCATCTGTGTGCGCATACCAGCGACAAGGAACAGATCCAGTTCGCGGCAATGTGCTTCCATCTTCCCGGAGATGTCTGCTATATCGCTTTCCGCGGGACCGACGGCACACTGATCGGCTGGAAGGAAGATTTCCAGCTGTCCTATCAGTATCCGGTTCCGGCGCAGGAAGAAGCCGGACGCTATGTCAGCTTCCTTTCGCGCGAACTGCCGCCTAATGTGAAGTTCTATATCGGTGGCCACTCCAAGGGCGGGAACCTCGCCATCTACTCCGCGGCAAGCTGTTCAGATGCCACGAAGTCAAGGCTGCTCGGGATCTATTCCTTTGACGGGCCGGGGTTCTCTTTTAACCTTCACGAAACCGAAGAATACAAGAAGATCGGCGGGATCGTGCACCACCTCGTGCCTTCCGCATCCTTCGTCGGGATGCTTCTGCAGAGCGCGCCCGGCACCCGCTTCATCAAGAACAAAGCCGTCTGGCTGAAGCAGCATAGTCCTTTTACATGGGAGGTCGGCGAGGAAGACTTCGACTACGAGCCCGGCTGGGACATCAACGCCAAGAACAGGATCGTCGCTGTCAATTCCTGGCTCGCCGATCAGTCCTATGAAGAGCGCAAAAGTTTCACGGAAATGCTTTACCATATCGCCAGTTCGTCCGGTGCAGGTAACATCTTCCGTCCGGGGTCGAGCTGGGCAACCAAGATGTCGCGCATCCTCGAGGCCACCCGCGCCGTCGATGCAAAAGCCAGAGGCCGCCTAATCGAGACGCTGAAGCTGATGGTCCTGCTGTCGATCCGCGCACGCGGGTAACGATCTTTTCGAATAAAAAGTCCCAAGGATGAATCTTTTCGCAGGTTAGATTTCCGATTTCCAATAGATTTCCAAATCGAGGGACGTTTTTGGAAATTCTATGGAAAAATCGAAGCGATGATTGCTTTTCGTGATGTTTTTCTCATATTTTTCCAAAACAGACCGCATTTGTGGAAATATTCTGGAAAAATCGGTGTGTTGAGTGCTTTTCGTGAAGGATTTCCAATAGATTTCCATTTCGAAGCGGATTTATGGAAAAATACTGGAAAAGCACTCTCAGAATTCTGGAAAAGCACTGTCGCGCGACATGAGGCGGAATACCCGACAATACCAATTCATCTAAAAAGACAAAAAAGGAGCTCTAAGCGAATGTTTTCACTTAGAGCTCCGGTTCTGCTACTTATTCAGTTTTTATGCCTGAGTGTCATTCATCGGCGGATTCTTCTCCCAGATCGGAACCTGTGTTTCCGCTGCAGGAGCCTGCGGGGCGGCCTTCGCCGGCGCTACAGCTGCGGTCTGGGCCGGAGCTGCCGGAGCTGCTGCCTTTGCGGATTCTTCCGCCTTTGCCGTTTCAGAAACATTGGCTGACTCAAAAGCCTTCGGGGCTTCTACTGCTTCAGCTTCTTTTGCATCGTCAGACACTTCCTTCGCATCCGATGCGATTTCCTTGGCGTCTACTGCAGATACTACAGCGCCGTCTTCCGGCTTGTCCATCTTCTTTCCGAGGAACTCCGGAAGGTTCATGCCGGCCATCTCGAAGATCTCGTTCATCGGCGGAACACTCTTCATGAGGCCGGAGATGAAGTTCGCGGTGGAGCTTTTGCCGTCGGCACCTGCGCCGTTGCCGGAATCCCAAACCGTTACCTTGTCGATCTTCAGGTCGCGGATCGCTTCTACCTGGATCTTCATGAGGTCTTCCATCTTATCAGCGAGCATGAGCATCATTGCATTCTTCGCATCGCCACCGGCAGCGGCAACGATCTTCTCGAAACCTGCAGCCTGCTTGCTCAAGATCTCCTGCATACCACGAGCCTGCGCTTCCATCTTCGCATAGATAGCGTCCGCTTCACCGGCTGCCTGTCTTCTGATCTTTTCAGCCTCTGCTTCAGCAGCGAGCTCGATCTCTCTCTTTGTGATCTCAGCCTTAACGATAACGTCGGCTTCGAGAGTTGCCTTTTCACGGGCGGAACGGGAAAGCTCAGCTTCTTTCTCAGCAGCATACGCTTCTTCGAGTGCCTTAGCGGCCTGAACCTTCTCAGCTGCAATCGCCAGTCTCATCGCCTCAGCGGCTTTCTCACGGCGTACAGCCTCGGAATTAGCAACTTCGATCTTCGCATCGTTCTCACCACGGATAGCCAGGGAGTTTGCGGATGCAACCTGGATTCTCTGATCCTTCTGGGCGAGAGCCTCACCGATAGAACCGTCTCTCTCCCTCTCAGCAACGTTCTTCTTCGCGTCGTTGATCGCCTTTGCAGCTGCCTCTTTACCAAGAGCGCTGATGTAGCCGGACTCATCGGAAATATCTGTTACGTTAACGTTGATCAGACGAAGACCGATCTTCTTAAGTTCTGTTTCCACGTTTCTGGAAACTGCTTCGAGGAACTTATCACGGTCTGTGTTGATCTCCTCAATGTCCATCGTCGCGATGACCAGACGGAGCTGACCGAAGATGATATCCTTTGCGAGTTCCTGGATCTCTGAGAGTTTCAGGCCAAGGAGACGCTCGGCAGCATTCTGCATGACACCGGGTTCCGTGGAGATACCGACGGTAAAGATAGACGGTACGTCGATACGGATGTTCTGACGTGACAGTGCCGAACGAAGGTCAACAGCGATCGAGATCGGCGTCAGGTCGAGGTACTGGTATGACTGGATGATCGGCCAAACAAACGCAGCACCACCGTGAATACATTTCGATGAGCGCGCGGTGCCGTCCGCATTCTTACCAACCTTACCATAGATGACCATGATACGGTCAGACGGGCATTTTCTGTATCTTGAAAGAAAGATCAAGAACAGTGTGAACACCAGCAGAGCAATTACAACTAATAAGCAAATTACTTCAAATGGCATTTTCGTTTCCTCCTACTACTTCTTGTTAATTATGTTTGGTCACAATCAGTGTTGTACCCTTTGTAATACCGATCACCGTTACCGGAGTTCCGGTCGGGATCTTCTCGTCTTCGTCCGTGACCGCCTCAAATTCCTGAAGCTGGTCCTGGACCTCTACCATGACTTTACCGGGCTGCGCGCGCTTTCCCGGGATCGGGATATACACTTCGCCGGTCTTGCCGAGCGCGAACTTTATATTCAGTGTACCATCCGACTGTATCTTCTGCATACCCCAGAGCGCCAGTCCCATAAGGAACATTCCCAGGAATCCGCAGGCAAATGCCAGGATCGCTGCGGCCCATACCGGAAGCCCGCCTTTCATGAACAGAAGTCCCGTCCATCCGAAGATAGAGAAGAATGCGATGATGCCCTGCATCGTTACGAGTCGGAATCCGGAGCCGTGCACCTTGTCCGCATGGTCCACATACGTTCTTCCGTCCGGCAGATCCTGATCCGGGATTCCTACGTCCGGTCCGTGGATACCGCCTACGTGCGGTGCTGCCTCTGCAAGATAGATGTCACCTGTGTGGACATCGACCACAACCCCGCCCTGCACATCAGCAAACTCGTGTGCGATCGCTCCTACGTGTCCGGATCCGGCATCCATGTCGTGGCTGTACTCGTAGGAACCGTCATGTGTTACTTCGATTCCCGCATCTGATCCGTCCGCGCCAAAAGCACTTGTTCCGTCATGTACTGCGCCTCCTGTGACATCTCCGTGGACTCCACCGAAGTCGCCGTGTCCGATGCCGTGTCCGAAATCATGTCCGACATCCCCGTGTCCTCCGAAGTCATGTCCCGCATGACCGAAATCATGGCCGCCATCTCCGAAGTCATGACCGACATCGTGGCTCATATCCATATCATGTCCGTGACCGAAGTCGTGGCCATGTCCGCCGATATCGTGTCCGTCGAGGTCTCCCGCATGGGATGCTGCGCCGATCAGAAGAAGAATAAACTGGAAGATCAGCAGTACAGTAAACACGACGGCGATGCACGCGAATATCTGCTCCGGCAGATTCATCGCTTCAAACCAATTCGTAAGAAATTCCATTTTCATTCTCCTTTCAAATCTCTGTTAAGAGTCTCTCCGCTTCTTTCTTCAGAACGATGGAAAGATGCGCCGTATAAAGTATCGTCAGAAGTCTTCGGATCTGTTCTTTGCTGGTCTTTCCGAAGTCGAAGCTCTCTGTATCGATAACCTTGGTCACGATGTCACTCAGCTTCGTTTCCGACCGGATCGGATCGACCGGCGCCATCGAGAGCAGTTTGCAAAAAGCACTATAGACCGTGCTGTCCTGGTCCGCCATCTTCAGAAGCGAGATGATCCCTTCGAGCGAGAAGACATCTTTAAAGTAGTTCAGGATCGCAAGCCGGATAAACTTGTCTCTGTTATACAGTTTCTTCACCGGCGACTCTACAAAACCGCGCTTGACCCAGTTCTGCACCGTGTGCGCCTCGATCCCGAGGAGCCCTGTCACCTGACGAAGCTGCATGCCTTCCAGAAGAAACATCGGATCCAGAATCACATCCACATTTTTCAGATGATCTTTCGAAACACTGATCAATGTACCCGGAAGATATTCACTCATCTAAGATGCCTCCTTTCCCGCTATTCACCTTCTGTTCGGAGCACTTTTAAGGCATAGTGTTCCGATCGTCCGGATTGTGTATATAATATCACGTGGTCACATGACCGTCAAGAGTGTTCGCGCGAACTTTACTTACTATCATATAATTCGATTTTCAAACCTTTCCTTTCAAAAAAGCACTTCTCCCCGCGGCCAGGTGCATTTCGAGCGGAAACGTTACTTTTCGGCATCTGAAATGTATAATAAGAGTATGTGGCAGGCAGTGTTTTTTCGTCTGCCTGCGAGGAGGAGTAGAGAGTATGCCTTTTCAGCAGGATAATTTCATGGGGTCCGATGGCGAGACCCTGATCAGCTATTTCAAGATGGTTCCGGATACACAGCCCAAGGCCGTCGTTCAGATCGTCCATGGGATGTGCGAATATATGGAGCGCTACACGGAGCTCGCGGAATACCTCTGTGACAAGGGGTACATCATCTGCGGCGAGGACCATATGGGTCACGGAAAGACAGTTGGAGAAGGCGGCATCTACGGATACTTCGGGCGCGAGGATGGCTGGGAGCACCTGATCGAGGACGTCGAGAAACTGCACCGCGTCATGAAAGAGACCTATAAGGATCTGCCGTATATTATCCTCGGCCATTCGATGGGTTCATTTATCGCGAGAAACTGGTATGCCCGGTACGGTAACGACTGCGCCGGACTGATCCTCTCCGGCACCGCAAAATCAAATAAACTCCTTCGTCCGCTCACGGTCCTTGCGAAGCTCCAGCGTCTTTTCGTCGGCGACAAGCGCGCAGCGAACATGCTTGCCCGGACCATCAACAATCAGTACCTCAAGAAGATCAGCAGGCCTAAGACCTCGAGTGACTGGATTTCCTACGATGAGGACGTCGTGAAGAAATACGTCTCTGACCCGCTCTGTACATTCACTTTTACTCACTCCGGATATATCGACCTCTTCCGTCTTCTGCGGGAGTGCAATGCCGAGTCCTGGTACGACTCGATCCCGAAGGATAAGCCGATACTTCTGATCTCCGGCGACGAGGATCCGGTCGGTGACTATGGCGAAGGTCCGCAGGAGATCTACGACAAACTCATAGAGTCCGGTCAGGTAAAGGTCACGATCGACATCCGCCACGGCATGCGCCATGAACCGCATAACGAGATCGGACGGGAGGCCGTCTATCAGCGGTATGCTTCTTATCTTTACGACAATTTCGTAAAAGAAGACAAAAAAACAAAATCGGAATAAAAGAACAGCTTTGTTAAAGATACGAGGATAAGAAGAAGTAGATCGACCGGGAGGTACAGAATTATGAAAAAAGCACTGGCAGTTCTGCTTTCTATGTCTATGGTCCTAGCACTATCCGGCTGCAACAGATCGGAAGAAACAAAGAGGACGAAGAGAACTAAGGAAACAAAGGACACGGAGATCTCCGAGACCACGGAAGATCCGTACATTTCGATGATTGAACCGTCAACGACCGAGTCGGATGAAACATCGGACACTTCGCCTGCTCCGGAACTCAAAGAATCGGTCAACCTTCACTCTCAGGTCGAGTTGAAGACATACGGATTGGCGGAGCTTATCAACGACGACAATTTCACCCGTGTGGACGGCATCACCTATGAATTCAACCGGATCAGGTTCACCACTGACCAGTTCCCGGAACTCCGCAAGGAAGTCGACAGTTTCTATGACGATCTTGAGGCCGCCCTTACGAAGCGTTTCGAAGAGCGGAAAGCCTCCGGGATCAATTCCGATACATATTACGACGATCAGTGCTATGCAAACACATATATCTACCGGGACGATTCGTATATCTTCTCTTATATAGTCAAGACCCCCGAAGATCTCTCGAGCGATAACGACGGATGTATCTCGCAGGCTTACTGGAGCGAGACAGGCGAAGAGATCTCGCTTTCAGACATCGTCACGAACGACGATATCCTTTCCGAGAAGATCACCTCCCTCGGTCAGAAGTATAATATCCCGGACGAGAACCTGCTTAGGATGAAAGTAGGCGTCCAAAACGGCACCGGAGACTTCGCGCTTACCTATGACGGACTTTATCTTTTCGACGATTATTTGGAACTGAAACTCCCGTTCGATCAGATCGAAAAGGGCGTTGACAGCAGATTTTTCGGCAATGCTCCGGAGATGTACTTTCTGGACTTCAACCTCGACGGCACGCTGAAGTGGGATATGGACGGCGACGGCACGGCAGAGGATATCATTCTCGAGCCGAAGTTTGAGAATCCGAATGACTCTATTCTCGTCACCTCTGTTGTGATCCATGTCGGTGACGAATCCTTCGAAGTCAAAGAAGGCATCTGGGGCGAGTTCAATCCGGAATATGGCTCCTTCTATCTTATGAAAGCACCGGATGCTTTCTACATTTATATGTTGGTCGGTGTTGATGAAGGCATCGAAGAAGTAGGATACAAATACGAAAACGGAACCTGGACATTTACCGGCAATTGGGAAAACGGAGAATACGATCACCCCTATGACCCGCAGCGGGTGAAGATGAGCACGTATTTCGGCAATCTGGGAACCAACTACATGTTCTCGTATTTTGATATGACGGACGGCAGCGGCATGCCTAAGCATCTGGGAGATCTTTACTACGAAACGTCTTATTACCTCGCCACCAACACCGACCTGGTCTTCACCGCATATAACAAAAGCGGCGCACCGGCAGGCGATCTGAAGGTCGCGGCCAGGACCATCATCCAGGTCATCGCCTTCGATACGGACAGTAACATGCTCTACGTCAATATTTACTCGGGCAAGACCGGCGAATATGGTTACGCTTCTATCGAGATGCAGAAGGATGATACGTGGAAGGTCGGCGGCATCCCCGTCGAAGA
>DFFH01000056.1:0-5914 GCA_002368805.1 Mageeibacillus sp. UBA3781
CTCCACTGGAAATACTGCACCGAGTCCGACCCGCAGGCCACCGCCTGTAGCGAGAACTGCTCGTGGACTTTCGGTCTTTTCAGCTTGTTATATTCCGACCAGTTGACGCTTCCCGGACAGCTCTCCATCAGAAGGAACGGCTTGTCCTTCCTAAGTCCCCGCATGATCGCGTGGTCAAAGGCACCTTCGATCATGGTATCTTCGTAGCTTTCCCAGTCGTTATGCATAAGCGGATAGCTGTCCCAGGAGATCACATCGAGTTCTTTTGCCAGAACACGGTAATCGATGTCGTAGAACCGCTTCATGAGATTGGTCGTGATCGGGACATCTTTCTTCTTCGAGCCCTCCCGGATGGCGCGGATCTCGGCTCTCGTATAGTCCGCGAAGTTCCATGTGGTGAATCGCCGCCAGTCCAGCTTATGTCCCATAATGGCGATCTGCCCGTTGGCATAAGGCGGTTCTACCTCTTCAAAAGCACTGTACCTCGCGCTCCAGAATGTGGCCCACCATTCGTGATTAAGTTTCTCTATATCCCCGTCGTAGCGCTTCCGGAGGAAGTCCTGAAACTTCGCTTTACACAGGTCGCAGAAGCATTCGCCGCCGAATTCATTGGAGATATGCCATGCCAGAAGTCCCGGATGATCGCCGACTTCTTCTGCCAGTTTTCTGTTAATGATGCCTACCTTCTCACGATAGACTTCGGA
The DNA here is from genome assembly GCA_002368805.1 of Mageeibacillus sp. UBA3781. Lineage (GTDB taxonomy): Bacteria > Bacillota > Clostridia > Saccharofermentanales > Saccharofermentanaceae > Scatonaster. The sequence continues at coordinate 705 of DFFH01000056.1, forward strand.
AGACATGCAGTGGTTGTGGCGAAGGCCATGTCGTCTTCTGATACCCATGTCATCGACGCGCATGACCTCCGGATACTTACTGTCCAGCCACGCCGGGCGCGCGGCAGAAGGCGTTGCCAGGATCGTATAGATCCCGTTTTCATAGAGATGGTCCATGATCTCATGAAGCCACTCCAGATGGAACTCGCCTTCTTTCGGCTCATACATGGCCCAGGAAAACACACCGAGGGTCGCTTCGTTGACTCCGGCCTGCTTCATGTACTTGATGTCTTTTTCCAGGATATCGGGCCGGTCCAGCCATTGATCCGGATTATAATCTCCACCATGAATGATTTTCCCGATTGGCTTTCCAAAAGCATATTCCGACATATCCGCGCCCTCCATTATATGTATCCCCGCGTCCGCTGATCGGTCAGGGGTCATTATTTCCCGAGTTACACCGGCATCTTCTCCATATACACGAACACCAGCTCATCGGTGATCTTTTTCTCGTCGAAGATCTTGTAGCCGAGTTTCTCGTATAGTCTAATATTATCCACACTTCTCGTGCTGGTAAAGAGTTCGTAGCGTGTATCGACATAGTAGCGCTCGATCTCCCGGAGAAGCTTGCTGCCGTAGCCTTTGCCGCGGAAGTCCGGATGCACCATGAGTCTGCCGATATAGGCAGTCTTATCCTTGGCATAGGAGCGGACGGATCCGATGATTCTACCGTCCTCGGAAACCATCTTCAGGACGATGCCGTTTGCAAACTCTTCTTCCAGTTCAGAGAGCGTCTCCTTCAGCGGCGGAATATCCTCATTCCCGAAAAGCGCCGCCTCGCTCTGGTATGCGAGATACTGAAGATCCAGGATCTCTTTCAGATCTTCTTTCTCTGCCCGCACCACATCCGGCCGGATATAATACACCAGGTTGATGCGCACTTCATGGCGCGCGATATCGAAGTTTCCGTAGCAGCAGCTGTCGATACCCATGAGCCGGAAGCCCTGGCTTTTATAGAAAGCGATAGCGTGAAGATTGCAGCTCTGGGTCTCCAGCATAATGGCACGCCGCCCGTCCCGCATGGCCTTTTCCTTCACGAGATTCATCAGTCTCGTGGCGATGCCCTGACGGTGCAGTTCATCCGCCACCCACACTTCGGTGACCAGAAGGCGGTTGCTCCATTCCTCCGGACAGCACTCGATGCAGGCGAGAAGCTTCTTCTTCGGCGCGGGTTTCTCGTCATCTGCCGCACTTTTTTCATCCGAAACATTTGCGCCCTCGCAAGCCTCGACCGGTTCTTCTCCGATGATGCCCCAGGCTTCGGCACCGGGCCAGTAATCCGGATAAAGCCCATCCACGAAATCCGGCTCATGTAATACCGGTTCATCGAATTTCTTCATGACCATATCCACATGGAATGAATCCGCATCCTCACGGATCTCTACGTCGAAGTACCCTTCTGTCGTGTAGCGCATCGGGACCGGCGTTCCTTTCCACTCCTCTTTCGGAAGCGGAACGATCTCATATGTATTCATTTTCTTAACTCCTTTATCTCGGCGCCTCTTTTAGACGCCCATGCCGGACATTTTCAAAAGCTGCAGGAGCCGCCGTCATGACCAGCGGTTAAACTTCACGCGCTCGGAGAAAGCTTTCTTACTCGGCGCATGGAAATCATCCAGTGCTTTTCCCACGGGAAGGATACAGACGACGTCGTACTCTTCCGGCACATGAAGGATCGCACCGATCTTATCGCAGATCCTATCCTCGTCCGTGATATGCCCCTCGTACCAGCAGCTCTGATAGCCCAGTTCCACGATGGCCAGAAGCATATTCTCGATGGCCGCGGAATAATCCTGGATCGCGAAACAGCGGTCGCGGTACGCATTGATCCGGCGCGTCAGGACAACGATCATGGCCGGCGCCGTCTGGGCCACCGGCGGATCCAGCACTCCCTTGATTTGATCCAGCACTTCTTCGTCATCCACGATCACCACATCCGTGGTCTGCTTATTGCACCCGGACGGGGCGTCGATGCCCGCCGAAGCAATCGCTCTGAGGTCCTCTTCCGGCACTTTTTCCTCGGCAAAAGCACCTCTATAGCTGTGTCTTGTGGCGATGGTCCCAAGAGCACTTCTAAGTCCCATGATATAGATCTGGCACGGATTTGCCTCATCCCAGACACTCTCGATGACTTCCATTTCCTTAAAGCCCAGGCTCTTATAGAACGCATTCGTGATGTCATAATCCGCGTACATGCCTTCCTTCACGGTCTTGACCTGGATGAAGGAAAATCCTTCTCTTACCGCATAGTCCTTCGCCGCGGCGAAAAGACGGCGGCCGTAGCCTTTTCTATGGCAGGTCTTAAGAACACCCATCACGGCCAGTTCCATGGTGGCATTGCCCGTCTGCTTCAGGCAGAGGAACCCCACAGGCTTAGCCTCTTCACAGGCCGCCCAGAATGGCCAGTCCACGCATTCACGGATGTATTGCTCTCTACTTTCTTCGACCTCAAACCACTCCGGAAGCGCCTCCAGGATCGCGCGGGTGATCGCCTTTTTCTCATTTGTATCAGTAATAAATCGGATCATCAGAAAACCTCCAATTACGGCATTTGTAACATTATTATTCTGTCTTCAGAAGAGCTCGTCCAGCAGGATAAAGTATCGGATCTTCTCCCAGTCCGGCTCTATTCCCAGCTCCTCGAAAAGCACTTCCGGCCGGATGTCCGGATAGACCTTCCCGCCCCACATTCCGTCGGCGTTATGCTTTAAGCTCCGGTAGCAAAGCGCGATGTCCATCCACTTATCGCCGGCTCCGGTGTTTCCAAGGTCGATGAGTCCGCTGAGTTTTCCGTCCTTGATAAAAACATTCGGCAGGCAGAAATCTCCGTGCGACAATACCGGCTCATAGGAAGGCTTGTTCTCCTTAAGCCAGGAAAGAAGCTCCTCCGCATCTTTAAATCCACCTTCACCGAAGGTCTCCGGTTCCGTATCGCTCAGATCCACCAGATCGTTTCGCACCCGATACTCCGCCTCTGCAAGAACGGTATCGATGTCCGTCTTTCTCGGACAGTCGGAGATATCGATGCTCCAGAGACGCTTCAGTGCATCGGAAAGGACCGGGATCATCTCTTTCGGATGCTCCATATAGTATGGATCGCAGGCCACGGCGCCCTCGATTCTACTCATAAGAAGATATCTGTATTTCTCATCTTTCTCGTAGGCCAGGACCTCCGGAACAGGAAGCTTTCCTTTAAGCCAGCGCATCACCTCGACGGTCTTATCCTGATCCTCCCAAAACGCCGCTTCTCTCGCGCCGGCCGGATCTGCGTCCGGGCTGTTCTCCGGGCCGCTTTCCGGGCTGTTCTCCGAGCCGCTTTCCGGGCTGTTCTCCAGAATCCGCGGTTCGCACTTCAGAACGAATTCATCAAAGAGAAATATCTTCGATCCGGACTTGCCCAGATCGTCGATCCGGAAATCTTTGCCGGATACTTTCTCCCGGATGCTCTCCGGAAGCTCCGAAAGAAGGATCTCCTGGAGCGCTGTGTATTCGCGATAATACATACCTCTACGCATCTCGTCCGTGCCGTCATAGTCCGCATGAGTAGAAAAGATCGAAAGGATCTCTCCAAGAGAAATCCACCTGGGCTCCATGCCGGCTTCGATCTCCCGATCGGTCAGATGACGCGCGGTCTCGCCGACAACTTCCGCCAGGAAGTACTTGTTCAGCCACTTACAGTCTTCGTAGTATTCGTCGATCTGAAGCACACAGGGAGAGGATCGGATCACGACGCCGCACTCCTCGGCCACTTCCCGAATCACACACTCTTCATCTGTCTCATTTTCCTCGAGACCGCCACCCGGAAGCATCCACTGATCGTTCTTCGTCTCATAGGACATCAGGATCTTCCCGTCCCTGATGATCACGGCACGGCAGCCTGTCCGGCACTTCGTCCAGTTACCGAAATAGTTGTCTCCAATTATGTCTAGTATCTTCATGTTTTCCTATTCTTTCCATTCTCAGCCTTCATGATGCGAAACAGTGCTTTTGCATCAAAAATCTCAGTTGAGAAACTCCGGCGGATCGAAGACGAATCCGTGATCCAGAAGCTTCTGAAGCAGGGTCTTATAGTACTCCGGCACCAGTTCCTCCGTCTCGTCATGCGCGTGGATCAAAAGAAGATGGCTTCCGTCCTCGTCAGTCAGAAGCGACTTTCCAAGCTCCGGATTGACCTCCTCCATGCGGGCCAGAATATTCTCCATCGTGACACCGCTGCCCGGACGGATCTCGTACTCAGCGAAATCGAATGTCCAGAAAGTATCGATATCTTTATCCAGTCCCATCTCTTTCCAGATCGCATACGGGATCTGGGTATCCTTTACTTTATTGAACCCATGCTCCCGAAGGTAGGCCTGCAGGGCATCCTTATTCTCGCCGCCTTTATCACCATATGGGAAACGGAACGGGCGGTATTTCCGCTCCACGCCGGCGTCCTTGTAGAGCTTATCCAGGAGCTTCTCCGTCTTCTCGATCTCGGCGATTCCTTCTTCGAGCGTCAGCTTCGAGAAGAAAGGATGTGTGAAGCTGTGGTTACCGACGATCGCGCCTTTCTGCAGCGCATAGACGGCATTGTCGTAATGCTCCAGGACCCGCTCGCCCCAGGCGAACATCAGGACCGGGATCTTCTTCTCACAAAGATAATCCACGATTGCGCGAGTATTATTGGAAGCGATATCATCCATCGTCAGAACAGCATGTTTCATATCCGGTACATCCTTTCAAGCATAAGCCACAGTATAGGAAAATAGTACCAAACCACATGCGAAAAGAACAGAGCCCGGAAGTATAACGGGGTCCCTCCGAAGAGAAGATCCGACCTAAGAAAGAGAAGATCCGAAGATACAAGAACTTCTACAAAAGCACTGTCACCTTTGTTTTTAGAGAAGAGTCAGGAGAAGCGACATCACGGGGATCGTGAAGATGCAAAGGAGCGTGGAGAGAAGGATGCAGTTCGCGCTCATTTTCTGCTCTTTCCCATGAATCTCGGCCATGTTCAGGATGACGGACGCGCAGGGTACGGAGCCCAGGATAAAAAGGCTCGCCTTAAAGGCATACGGCACCGGAAGGACGAATGCGACCGCAAAAGAGAGGAGCGGGAATATAAGAAGTTTTCCAGCGCAGATCATGTACACGAACGGCTCGGAAAAGAGCTCCCTTATATTGATCGTCGA
>DFFH01000056.1:6033-18084 GCA_002368805.1 Mageeibacillus sp. UBA3781
ATGATCCCGTCACTGACTTTCCCCGGGAAATACTTCTGCACGCCGGCGATGTAAAGAAGGATCCCGGCAACCAGCGAGAGTACGGCCGGGTTGATGACCGCCGAACGGATCGAGATGTATTTTTTGTCCAGCGTCAGGCAGTATACCGCCGCCGTAAAGACCAGGATATTCATGGAGATCACATAGACCGACGAATAGCAGGCGACCTCCGGATGATCCGGAAGCAGCGCCTGGATAAGAGGCATACCGAAGAAACCGCAGTTACCAAGTGCAGAGCCGATGGCCAGCATCCTGTATTTGTTGATGTGGAATTTCTTCCGGAGGATAGAATACAGCGTCAGGAGAAATGCGACCTCGACCGCAAATGAGACGAGGAAGAAAAGTCCCATATCCCGAAGCGCTGTCCAGGAGAACTCCATGGAGAAGAAGGAAGAGATGATCATGCACGGCGAAAGCACGTAGATCAGCACCGACGACATCGTCGAAAGATGATCCGCCACGGCTTTCTTCGCCTTCCCGAGAAGATACCCCGGGAACATATACATCAGCGCGACAAATACGCTTATAAATGCGACTTTAAATGCAACCATACATTCCTCATCTAGTCTGTCTTACCATTCAGCGCCCAGCTCAATGAATGCGGTACTCCACGTGGCCCGCGGATCGCGTTCACGCCGTACTCGTCCTTGAGGACACGGAAGGGGAACTCGTCTCCCGTATATTTCTTCTGAAGCCGGATCTTCATCAAGGCCCGGATCGTCAGATTCTTATCCTGATAGTCGTACGGTATATCGGTCTGCGTGACACGGCATCGGAACAGTACCGCAGAGACCGGCGCGCCGACATACAAATATACCGTATCTCCGACCTGAATGCCAGCCCCCTGTTTCCATTCGATCTCTTTTTTGTTGTCGAAAGCGTGCAGAATGTCGTAATATGCGGGATTTGCCGGGACGAGCCATTCTTTCGCCGGGCGCTCTTTGATTTTTCTATGGCGGGACGATGTCGTCTGGAAACTGATATCCAGAAGCAGCCTGATCTGCTTCTCCGGGACCGTGCCATCCAGAAGTACCGTGATCCAATGCTCTTTATTCATGTGGTATCCCGGCATGATTCCTTCGTCCTGCAGTATCACATCCCGGTAGACCGGATCGTCGATCTTGAGGTTGATCACATCGACCTTGCCCTCTCCGGCAAGCGCCAGCACATCTCTTCGCACCTCCATGATCAGTGCGAACCACTTGTGATTGTCCAGATGACGGAAGACCGAGAACTCCGGATATTTCTCCCAGGGATGCTCCTCTCCTACGCCATATTGAGATTCAATATAATCGGTGATGCGGCTCTTTAGATTCATCTATTCTCCTCTCTCCTCTTTCAGGATCGAGTACCAGCTGGCATCGCAGATACCCGTGTTGTTTCTGTCCGAGAGGCGAAGTGTGCCCTCGAACTTTAATCCGCAGTGCGTCATGACCATACCCGAGTGCGGGTTTTTCGGATCGTGGTAACTGCAGATTCTGTTTGCCTTTACCTCTTCAAAGAAAAAGTCCACGAGCGCCTGCAGTGCTTCCGACATGATCCCCTGATGCCAGAAGGCTCTTCCCAGGCAGTATCCGACCTGGATCGATTCCGTGCTGTCATTGACCAGTCCGTGGATCGTGCCGATGGCTTCGTCTCCGTTCTCCTTCAGGGTGATCGCCCAGTGATAGTAATCGTTTTTTTCATATTCCGGGAGCCACATACCGAGCACATACTTGGTGGTATCCACACTCTCGTGCGTCGGCCATGTCAGAAACTTCGTCACTTCCGGATCGGATGCCCAGTTCCTAAACATCGCTTCCGCATCCTCCATCGTTAGTCTTCGCAGGATCAGACGGTCTGTTTCTAAGGTCTTCGTTCCGCAGTGGATCATAGTCTCTTCCTCCCTCATAAAGAATTTCTTTTCAGTATAGCATCCGTCCAAATGATCAACAATAAACCTCTCTCTTATACAAAGAAATCTTACTTTGTTGTACAATAGGTGTGGTGTGAAAACGCAAAAGGCACCGTAAAAGTGCTTTTGCAGGCGAAAAAATCGAGAGGTTATATCGGATATGTACTACAAAATTGGGGAAAGGCTCGAAGAAGTCAAACCGAAGAGTTTTGAGAATCTGGGGTATCAGTATGTTGCTGTGATCAGCTCTCAGGAGTGGGTCAAATCCAATAAGAATTTCGGGATGGGGATCGAGTGGGACATCAATCTCGAAGAGATCACCGATACCCATGCGGAAGTCAATATCGATTCCCTGACCGGGACATTCTCGATACCCAGCAGGAAGAACACCTCCGGACCCAAGCACAACTTCGCCTTCGCACTGGATGAGAAGGGCATCGTCTTTGTCGATGACGAAGGCTTCGCCGGAAAGATCGTCGAGAAGATCGCACAGACGAAGAAGTACATCAATCCCTGCCTCGAGAGATTCCTCTATGATTTTCTTGAGAGCATCATCCACAGAGACTATAAGATCATCGAGAGATACGACGCCAGACTCGACGAGATCGAGAAGGACGTGTTAAGTGAGGAATCCTCCGGCTCCATCCAGGAACTGACCGATATCCGGTCCGAGCTTCGTGACCTGAGGATCCACTACGCACAGCTCATGGATCTGAGCCAGGAGCTGGAAGAAAACGAGAACGAATTCTTCAAAGAGGATAACGAGAGATACTTCCATCTCGTGTTCCAGAGAGTGCAGACGCTCCACGAGATGACATCTTCGCTTGCCGACTATACTTCGCACATCCGTGATCTGAACCAGACACAGATCGATATCAAGCAGAATAAGATCATGACGATCCTTACCGTTGTGACGAGCATTTTCATGCCGCTGACGCTGATCACCGGATGGTATGGCATGAACTTCGTCCATATGCCCGAACTAAAAGAACCCGCGGCTTATCCGATCGTCATCACCGTATGCATCCTGATCGTGATCGGATGCCTCGTCTTTTTCAAGCGGAAAAAGTGGCTGTGACGAAAGGACGCTTCGCGGGTCCTCCAAAATACTATTTCAATTCTTAGACTCAGGCTGTTTTCCTAAGATCCTTCCCTAAGCGATCAGAGAAGCGGTGTCTCGTTGTACTGCTTTCTGTCGCTCTTCTTTACACGGACAAACATGTTGTGCAGGAGATTGACACTTGTGAGGATCATCTCGCCCTGATTGAGCTTTCTGATGTGCTTGAGAGAGTAATCGTCCAGATGGCTCTGTACCGTCTTGATCTCGTCGTTTTCCATGAGACGGTGGATCAGCATCGTACCAACCTGACCGAAGAGTACCGGAGAAACGTCCTTCGGGTTCTGTGTTGTCAGGTAAAGGAAGATACCCTTTCTTCTACCTTCTCTTGCGATCAGAGTCAGGCCGCCGTAGAAGTCCTTGTCGGAATATCTGGACTTGGAATATCTGTGAACCTCATCGATGAAGAATACGAACGGGCAGATACCATCAAGGGACATAATGAAGTTACTTACCAGGTCAACGACCATGCCGCCAATACCTTCTGCAGCACCGAGTGCGGAGGTGTCGATATAGAGGCTCACGCCCGGCTGATAGACGAACTCTTCGATCGTATCGAGGAGGTTATACATCTCCGGATCATCCGAGAAGAATGTCAGGAAGCGGGTGTTCGTCATCTGATACTGGATCTTCTGAACGAGGGAAGCATTTGCATTCGCCTTCAGAACGTCGTAACGGTATCTGAAGTTGTAGTCGTTATCTCTGTCCGGCTCACAGACGGATTCCGCCTGGATCTGCTCCGGAAGAAGCTCGATGTTAAATTCGATATCCTCATTGGTAACGGAAGCGAGATTCTCCTGGACCTCATCGATATTCGCACCGACTTTGTAGTAGTAGGAATCGTCGCCGATCTTCTTCATGAAACGAAGAGAGGTGATCGCCTGAGAGAGCACCGCGCCCTGGCTGCTGTTCTCCGCCTCGAAAAGTTTCTCCCACTGATCCATGGTAAGCTTACCGGGAGAGATCGTCGTATCGACACCCAGCGTCAGCTTCGTGACCTCATCGTCTGTAAAAGCATCTCTATACTCACCGGTCGGATCGATGATCAGTGTTTTACGGCCGGTAGTTACCAGCTTGTCAAGGATAGCGAGCGCTGTGGTGGACTTACCACTGTTTGTCGCTCCGATGCACATGAGGTGGCGGTTAAAGAGCGTGCTGGGCTTGAGGGTAACGCCTGCGCCCAGTCTGTTCATATAAGAACCGAAAGCCGGAAGCGGCTCGTCCGAATCGTGGTTCAGTTCGAGCGAGTGCATGAACAGCTCATATACTTCATCGGTTGCCAGATACACATTGTCGGTGATGCCGAGTGTCTTAAAGCCGGCAAGATGGAATCTGTCGGAATCATTTGGCATAAAAGCGATCGTGTCAATGCAGATCTCGTGATATGCTTTCTTATTCTCTTCTTCGTTGAAGCTCTTCTTTGAAGTCTTGTTCTCATATACTTCTCCGAGGAACAGACCCTCCGTCGAGTCAACTACGACGAAATAGCTGATGGTGTTCGGAAGAAACGAGCTCTTGAACTTGCTTCTATCGTTCATCGCGGCGAGGTTCTCGACCAGCGCAATGGAATTGCTTCTGTAAACCTGAGTAACTTTACCCAGATAGTATTCTTTCAGATCATAGCCTTCAAAAAGAGATTTAAGTGTCATTCATATCCTCCCGCGAATTCTGATTTCTCCCGGTCCGCATAGAACCTGATTATATTATAGGTTGCCGGGGCATGTATTTGGTAACCATTGTGTAAAGGAATCAGAAATTCATTATTCACTAACTATAACACATATCACCCTATTTGAATATCAAACTGTTGGCATGATACATTCATTTTTTGTCATAAATCCAGCGCCGCGATCTCTCTTGTCGGCCAGAAAGCGCATAGATGCAGCCTCGTGATCCTTCCGGTCATCGGCCGGAAACACTTTACAAAAGTCGGAAGCGCAGCATGCACGACCTCCGGATCATCGATCAGGATCGTGGTATGCGGGGTAAATCCATACTGCTGCGGCACACCCATCTGACAGGCTTCCTGAAGTTTATCCAGTTCCGGATTTCTATTCGGCGCCGCGAAAAGCACTTGCCCCCCGGCGAACATGCCGATGTGGCTCAGGTCTACTTCCACCTGCGAGAATTCTGCCGCCACTTTTTTGACGTTCGCGAGGACCTCTTCTTCCATCTCCAGAGGATATGTCGCCAGGCTGATGTGATAAGGAAGATCCGGCGTCTGCGTTCCGGTAAAGCCCGCTTTCTTGATCTCGGCATACCACTCCGACATATTCTTCTGAACACCCTCGTCCAGATCCGCCATCAGACAAAGAAAACTCTCCGCCATTTTTACTTCCTCCTTGTACAATTGTATCGGACCACAGATCCATTCGGATACTCGATCACAACTCTTTCCGCTTCAAAACCGCTTTTCCGGTAGAATCCGATTGCATCGTCGTCTGTCTGCGCCGTGATCTTCTTGAGGTGCTCAGTTTCCATCACCTGATATATCATTTCTTTGCCGATACCCTTTTCCCGCAGATTCTCTTTCACAGCGATACCCAGGATCTCCGCCTCGACTCCCGTTTCTGACCCTTCAACTGCTTCTGTCTCTTTCAGCACCAGAATACCGGCTTTTTCGCCATCCATATCACTCACGAAGATCTTCACCGAAGGATTTGAAAAATACGCCTCCATTTGTACGACGAAATCATCAAATGTCGGCTGATACATGCAGGGAACATAGATCGAAAACGCTTCCTCGGAAGTCAGCCAAGTTTTATCAGAACATAGCACTGTGCTCATATCGCACCTCCATTTATACCATAGTGCATTACTTGCAAATATATTGCAATGAATAGTGCCCCAAGTTGGGGTAGATTTGTCTCATGAAGAAAAGCCCTTCAAATTGGGGATCAGTATTCATTGTTTTTCAGAGTATCCTCTATTTCTTCTATGGTCGGCATTGTTCTTTTGTAATCCTCCGGCACGATTGAACTTAATTCATATTCTGAGATACCTATTGGAGTTTTCATACTATTCACCGCATACTGTGCCAGCACATTATCCTTGTTTTTACAGATAAGCAACCCGACAGTAGAATTATCATCCTTTCCCTTAAGAATACCATCTACAGCTGATACATATGTTCCTAACTGTCCCATATCTCCTGGTTCAAATGCTCTTGCTTTCACTTCAACTACAACATAACAATGATTCGTAATGTTATAGAACAACATGTCGATGAACTGCTCAGTAGTTCCGACTACAAGCCTATATTCGCGTCCAACAAATGCAAATCCACGACCAAGCTCCATAAGGAGTTTTTGCACATTTCCCATCAAGGCATTTTTCATGTCCTTTTCGTCATATTTTTCGCGTAAAGACAAGAAGTCAAAACTATACGGATCCTTTGTCATTTCTTGCGCAAGATCACTCTGTACTTCTGGCAAAACTCTGCAGAAGTTCGAAATCGCTTTCCCCTTCCGCTCATAAAGATCAGTGTCCAAAAAGTTAAGGAGGACCGCTCGGGACCAATTGTTTTCCAAGGTCTCCTTTACAAAGAAAAGTGCCTTCTCAGGATTCCCTTTGCATTTATCGATAATACACCTACTATGTCCCCACGGGATTCCAAAAATGATTTGGTCCAATTTTCCCACAACTTGTGGGAAAATCTTATCGTCTGGAAACAACTCGTAAAATGCCTTTATATAATACAGATTAGAAACGGAAAAAGCTTTTATTTCTGGGAGTTCTCTACTTAAATCTATACTAAGCTGTTTGAAGAATCCTTTACCATATCCGTTTTCTTTTTCTCTTATACAAATGTCTTTTCCTAAAGACCAGTAAAACTTCAGCAATTCTGAATTCACTCTACAAGCTGCTTTGATCTGGCTCTGCTTGAATCGCGTGCTGATATCTTTTATCCATTGTAGATACTCTTTATCGAATCCGATTATATCGCTCATTAGCGTCCTTCCTCCCCTCATACAGATTAATTGTCTATTTTTGTCTCCAGCATTGACACAAATTACTCCAGCCAGTGACCCTCCATATACCTATCCTTTTCTCTTATCTTTCTTAATCTTTCCTCCCATCTTGTGTATTCTTCAAAACGCGCATCTCCCAGGAGCCATATATCCAGATCACATTCTCCGACTATCTTGGGATCCCCTATAAGTTCGTATCCCCTCTTTTCAAAGAAATTCTCTTTCAAATGCTCATACCATATTGAAGGTTCCGCAAATTTCCCTATCCCGGAAATAAGCCTGTTCTTTTCATCAAAGAACCATGTATTCCGGAATTTCTCATCCTCACTGTATTCCTTAGGACATGTTTGTATAGAAAAATCCCAAAAATCCCTAATTAGTTTCTCATCCGGCTCCGGAAGAATCATTAGTCTCCCTAACGCACCTAACCAACAACCCATATACAAAACTCCTCTCGATATTCAAAGATTATACCAATGGTATGTAGGCATTATAGAATATACCGTTGGTATTTTCAAGGTAAATATGTTATCCTTAACTTATAAATTTTGATTGGATGGGGAATGAAAATGAAATCTGATCTTAAACCAGAACGTCTGATTGCACGCCGCCAGAAACTAGGCCTCACACAGTCAGAAGCAGCAGAAAGAATCGGTGTAAGTCAACCGGCATATCAGAGATATGAAGCCGGTGTCAGGACACCTTCCATTCAGGTCGTGAAAGAAATGGCGAAGGCATTTAATGTTTCGGAGGCTTATCTGACCGGCGAAAGTAACCAAAGTCTTCCGGACTACGTTGTTGTAACCCGTGAAGGCAATCCTTTATTGTTCTCGATCGTGGAGCAATGTAAAGATCTTGATGACAAGCAGCTGGAGAAGATCATGAGATTTCTAAAATAAGCCCGCTGCCCTGATCGCCCCAGACGCGTGGATCCGGACGACGCGGTTTTCATCTGTCTCAGAAAGCTTCTTCAGTTCAGGAAGGTACGGGCACACAAACTCCGGCCTTCTTTTCCCGAGGACGCGGAAGATCTCCGGCGCTTCCATCCTGACTTTGTCATCCTCATCTTTTAGAAGTTTTGCAAATACCGGCATATGCTCCGCATAGATCTCCGGCGTTTTCGTTGCAATATTCTCGGACGCCCAGATAAAGCTCAGCCGTACTTTCGGCTCTACATCCGAAGCCAAACAAAACAGATCTTTCCAGTACATCTCGATATTGGAAAAGCACCCGCGCCCGATCCTTCCGAGTGCATTTACTGCGCGCTCCCGAAGCAGCGGTTCCGTGCTTTTACAGAAGGTATAGATCGATGGGACTACGTCCTGGATCAGATGGGGATACACAAGCCCGATCTCCCCGAGCATCCAGATCGTTTTTGCCTTTATCTTCGTGGATTCATGAGTAAGAAGTGTGGAAAGATAGGGTACACTCTCCGGCCAATTTTCCTTCTCTTTTGTAAGTTTTCCGAGCTCTTTGTAAAGTTCTGATTCAGTCAAGTCCGTTCTCCTTTTTGAAGAGGCATTCGACTTCCGATCTGAACTTACAGCTGTCGTAATGTCTCTTTTTCCATTTCAATGATATGGATCATGCGGTCGATGGCGCAGATGCCCGAATACGGGATCTTATGCGCCAGCATCTGCTCTTTATTCGCTTTCGTCCCGGCTTCGTATTCGTCCAGGATCGCCTGCCTCTTCTTCTTCTCGGCTTCCAGTTCTTTCTTAGTAAGCACATACGAGAAGATCACGGCCAGGCAGAACCAGACAGAATCATAATCGACTCTCTCGAAAAGGTCGCAAATCGTCTTCTTCAGTTCTTTTCGCCCGGCATCGGTAATGCAGTACACTGCCTTGTTTTCGGCCTCACCTGTGTCCTCGATCAGGCCTTTTTTCTGAAGCCGGAGGCAGGTCTCATAGAGCGTCGTCGCGCCGATGGGAAGCCAGTATTTCATGTTCATCTGATCGATGACCTTCAGCATGTCATACGCATTTTTCTCGCCCTTGGTCAGGATCCCCATGATCACTATGGATGTTTTCGACAGCATTTCTCTTACTCCTTCTTCTCCGGTACAGTAGCCATATCACGATCAGAAGCCAGATGATCATCGCGAACACGAATGACTCCACATTCTTGATTTCACTTCCTGCTTCCGAAGATATTATAACATCCCAGAGCGCCCCCACTCCCCAGAAAAACGGGAAAATGATCAGCATATTCCGGGTGATATAGAAGACGGCACAGTACATCAGTCCGACCAGGAACAGATGCAGGAACTCCGGCTGGAATCCGGCATGGTGAAAGGAATAGAAAACGCTGGTCACAAGGATCGCCGGGATGATGCCGAATGCTTTCTCGAAACTCATGCGAAGAAAACCGTAGATAAACAGCATCTCGAAGATGCCGGCAGTGAGTATATATGCCGCCGCATACAGATTTTCCTTTTGCAAAAGCACTGTTCCTTCGGGGATCCCATCTCCCATGAATATGGCCAGAAGCCCCGCAGCAAGAAGGATATCCAGAACAAGACTCAGTTTGATCTTCCGCTTCGAAAAGCCGATATCCGAGAGGACCTCTTTCCCCTTTTTATCCACATACATCAATACGAAAACCACGCCCAGGCCGAAGATCATGACCACATCCCGAAGGAGAAAAGACACGATCGCATCCCCCATCGAATCTCCCGAAAAGGGCAGCATCAGAAGACTCAGACCGATCATCAGAAGCCCTGCAGCAACGGCCATCCAAGTATCCCGTGTCACTTTCATCTTAAATAGTTCTTTCACGAAAACAATCACCTCATATCAGGAAAATCACTTGCACATACATTTACTACGTATGCGTAGTATCGTGAGAGAATAATACCACGTATACGTAGTAATGTAAATACCCATTTTGAGATGATTTCTAAAACGGCTTAGCTGACCAGACCGCCGTGAAACACGCATTCATAGACTTTCGTGTCGTTGAGATAAATCTCTTCATAGCCCTGAAACCAGGTAAAATCACCGGTGATTTTGCAGCGGTATGTGTACTCTCCTGACTGGAAGATCTCCGGCCCGCGATAGGGCATATTTTTGTCCGCCGCACGCAGTGCTTCTTTTAGGAAGTTTCCGCTGAATCCGTCGCCGAGGACTCTCCCCATATAGTTCATCGCATAAACCGTGGCGCTGTCTTTCCAGATAGCTTCCTCGCCTGCGAATTTCTCGCCGCCAACATATGTGTCGTGGTACATATACCGCCCGTTCTCATACCGGAAATCGTGGGATGCCGGTCTTGATGCATCTGTCTCATTCATAAAAGCCGCATAGGTATTGACGTTCGCTTCGAGCCGGAAGGAGATCAGTTCATCGAGATCCGGATCGTCATAAGACTTGATATTCATGGCGCAGTCCTGATCTTTCACCAGATAATCCACGCTGACATTCATCAGCTCGCTGATCTGGATCAGATTGGCGATATCCGGGTACACCTGCCCCGACTCCCATTTCGCCACAGCCTGCCTCGACACGCCCAGCTTCTCGCTCAGCGCCTCCTGCGTATATCCCTTGTTCTTTCTCAATATCTGAAGTTTCTCGGAAAAGATCATGTCTTTCACCTCCGAAAACAATATATACGACCGATTCTTCTGCTTCCACCAATCGGCAGTTGCGATTCTGCTACTTTCATTATACAGAAAAGAGGAACGCTAAGATATCCGCGTTCCTTCATGGTATAATAAATCTGTACATGATTTTTCCCGGAACCGGAAATGAGTTTTTCTGTTCCATTGTCACCGCTGAGAAGAACGAATCAGAAGGGTACATGTCATGAAGAAAAAGATAGCATTGTTTACTACAGGATGGGGCGCGGAGATCCTGAGCCAGTTTCTCAGGGGAATGCAGCTTGCCCTGAAAGAAAGTGAAGCAGATATCTTTTTGTTTCTCTGTTATTCCACGTATAACGATACGCCTGCTGTAAAGCAAGGTGAGACGAACATATATAATCTTCCGGATCTTCATGATTTTGACGGTGCCGTTATTTTTTCAAGTGGTCTGGATGACAAAGAGAAGATAGCTAACATCGTGTCCAGAAGTAATGAAGCCGGTATCCCTATGATCATTCAGGGAAATGAAATAGAAGGCGTCAGCTATATCGGCTCCGATAACTATCAGGCTTCAAAGGATATGTGTGCGCATTTACTGAAGGAACATGGCGTAAAGAACATTATTTTCTTCGCCGGTACCAGGGAATCTTATGACTCCGAACTGAGATTAAATGCAGTTCGCGATTGTCTGCGCGAAAATCACTGTGAAGAGTACCTGAAAGAAGTCTATTACACGAACTGGGAAAACGCGGAAGCAGAAAACTACATTAATAAGCTTCGTATGTCAGGTGAAGAATTACCGGATGCATTTATATGTGCCAATGACGGTCTGGCAATGGCCACCTGTGTGGCTCTTTTCAACAACGGATATGACGTGCCCCGTGACGTACTGGTCACCGGTTTTGACTACATAGAAGACAGTAAGATCTTTGATCCATCCATCGCTTCGGTGGATCAGTGCTTTACCGAAATGGGCGAGGCGACCGTTAGGTTATGGAGAAAACTCCTCGACGGAGCCGAGCGTGGAATCAGTGACGTGATCCCGTGTAAGTTTGTTCCCGGAGACAGCTGCGGCTGCCATGACTTCAGAGACAGCGACCGCTTAAGAAGGCAAAGAGGACGTGAAGCGTTTTCTCACCGCTCCGAGACCACTTACTTCAACCGCAAACTGGACATCATTGACTCGACCATTCTTTCATGCCTTACCTATCTGGAACTGAAGGACAATCTCAACCGTCTGCTTACCAACGACCATGTTTTTGAAGGTGATTCCTTCCATGTACTTCTCGAGCCGAATTTCGGATTATCCATCTACGATTCGAATATAAAGATGCAGACAGACAGATACAGTAAAAACGTAGAGGTGCTCTATTCCACGGAAGATGGCAGGGTCTTTAAAGAGGAGGTCTTCCCTTCCCATGATCTGGTTCCCGGACGTGATCCCTCAGGA
>DFFH01000009.1 GCA_002368805.1 Mageeibacillus sp. UBA3781
CTGTCGCCAAGTTCAAACGCAGACTAAAAGCCTTGACGCAAAGAAAGAATTCAATGAGATTAGGATTGAGAATTGAGAAGATTAATCAAGTAACGAGAGGCTGGATAAACTACTTTGCGTTAGGAAATATGAAGTCGGCGATATCTGACATTGACGCACATTTAAGAACAAGAATAAGAACCATTATCTGGAAACAATGGAAGGTGCCGAGCAAGAGACAATGGGGACTTCAAAAACTCGGAGTTTCCAAAGACTTAGCAAGACTGACATCGTATTGTGGAGACAGATACCAATGGGTCGTGACCAAGACTTGTGTAATACGAGCAATCTCAAAAGAGGTGCTTGGCAGGGCAGGTCTTATCAGTTGCCTTGATTACTACAATGAGCGTCACGCTTTGAAGTTAAGTTGAACCGCCGTATGCCGAACGGCACGTACGGTGGTGTGAGAGGGGGATTAAATTCCCCCTACTCGATTGCAAGAATAATACTTAGGTGATGTAGCCGCCGTTTACACCGAGTACCTGCCCGGTGATAAAAGAAGATGTGTCTTCAGCAAGGTAAAAGATGGCATCGGCGACTTCTTCCGGAGTGCCGATACGGCAAAGCGGGGTCTCATCACAGAGAGCTTCCCGGGTCTCATCGTCCAGTACAGCGTTCATCTCAGTATCGATGACACCGGGAGCAACACAGTTCACACGGATATTAGACGGACCGACTTCCTGGGCCAGTGCTTTTGTAAAACCGATAATGGCGGCCTTCGATGTGGAGTAGCAGACTTCACAGGATGCGCCGCAGACGCCCCACATAGAGGATACAGTTACGATACTGCCGCTGTGACGGGAGATCATGGACGGAAGGACGGTATGAGTGAGATTATAAAGACCGCCTATATTCGTATCCATGATGCGGTTCCACTCGGCTGGAGCCGTATTCGTGAATAATTCGATCTTTGATACTCCGGCGTTACTTATCAGGACATCGACCGGACCGAAAGTATCTACGGCTTCTTTTACCGCGGATTCAACAGCATCGAGATCCCGAACATCAACTTTGTAAGCGAGTACGTCATATGTGATCTCATGGATCTTTTGCCTTGTATATTCGGCAGAATCGTCATCGGAACGGTAAAAGAAGGTCACCTTATATCCGGCCTTGGCAAAGCGGTAAGCGGTTGCCGCACCGATTCCTCTGGAACCACCTGTTATCAGACAGTGTTTCCGTTCGCTCATGAGAACACCCCCTTTATTTATCTGTTTTAATCGTATCGAACAAATGGCTGCATGACAAGAACATTCGGGCAAAAGGTTGCGCATTTTTGAATTCATGGTATCATTTTTTTAGCGCTTTTATGGAAGGATATACATATGGCAAAGTTTTTAGAAAATGACAATGAGTCGCCGGAAGTCGATCTTAAGAATCTGACGGTCAAACTTGCCGGAATGGGACTCGATGAAGAAATCGAAGAAGTCATCCCCGGGAAAAAAGATTCGAAGGATTATAAGACAGCGGATGATGCAGATGATAGCAGCAAAGATTCGGATGAGTCTGATAAGGAAGAACCCGTAGAGGAGAAGTCTTCCGAGGAAGAGATCGAAGAATCGGAAGAAGTGAGTGAGTTTTATGAAAAGCGTGCAGCAGAACGTGATCTGACGCTCGAAAAGGTTGAAGAACTCGCAGAAGAAATGGAATCTTCCGAAGGAAAGAAGCAAAAGGGCAGCACCCGGGACAATGCCGATTCGAAATCCGAGAAGAAGCAGACCGAAAAGAATACATCGAAAAAAACGAAGCAGAAAAAGCTTGATGGCGTTGCTATTATCGGTATCGTTCTCGCGATAGCAGCACTGATCGGTGGTGGTATCTGGCTGTACCGTGCTTCTAACCAGGAACCGAATCTGAAGATCACTTTGAATATGTTCTTCAAGCAATACCGTGGATCTAAGATCTATGAGAGTATTTTCCAAATGGGGTTTGACTGCCCGGAACCGTCGTACCGTGATGAAGAAGTGATTTCTTCTCTGGCTTCTTCCGGAAGTAGTGCTGAACCGGCTTCCACAACAGCTGTATCGACATCAAAGTACCGTTATTTCGATTTTGTCGTCTCGGGACGTGTCCGTGAGGGAATTCAGGAGCCTGTCTTTGTTTCCGGGTGTGAATGCAAAGATAACAATTACCTGAAAAATATGCGTTTCTTCGCACCGATGAAGGATGAATCCGATCTTCAGGTTTACTATGTAGTTTATTCGGCGTTCCTTCAGGCTTTCTATACGGATGTCAGAAGTGAGGACTGCCTGGAAAAAGTAAAAAATGCGTACAATCAGTCGATCGCATCCACCGAGACTGCTGTCATGGTAAAAGACGGTGATCTCGCATATTCCGTAACCAAGGCGCAGATCGACGGATCGCAGTATTTTGTTATGGATATCGTTCCGGTAAAAGAAGCGGATAAATTCGTATTCGCTACGAAGATGTATCAGGAACCGAACCTGCGTATGACAGAGCGTTCTTTCCGTGCTCTTTATTATTCGACTCCGCTTTATGCAGATGTTTTGCTGCAGTTTGGTTTCCAGTTCAGAGGAGTTCATTATGCAGGCGAGCCTTATCAGGAAACTGCTGCTCAGGCTTCTGCAGATGCTGCTACAGTTACACCGACGCCTGTTCCGACACCGATTCCATCCAGCTCGAATACGAAGTATCGTTTCTTCGATAATGCGAGCATCGGTTCGATCAGCCAGGATTGGCCGGTCGTTACCGTCAGTATTGTCGGATGTGAGAATAAAGGCGACCATTTTATGCGCTGGGTCCGTTTCTATGCTCCACTGGAAATGGAGAATGATGCTGAGATCGATGTCTATGCAATCATTTACGGTGCGTTCCTGCAGTCCCTTTATTCCGGCACTGACAGCGATACCTGCTTGAAAAAAGTCCAGAACACATTCCTTGACTTCTACAATTCGGAAGATAAGACTCCGAAGATGGTAAAAGATGGACATCTTGCATATTCTGTAAGAATTGAGGAAATCGACGGACAGAGATCCTTTGTGATGGATGTTGTTCCGGTTGAAGAAGCGGATACATTTAATTTCGCATCTCCTTACAGCAACTGATCATACGAAAGAATTAGAAATGAAAACTGCCACTGCGAAATGCGGTGGCAGTTTTTTGCGTAGAAAAAAGGACTGTCGTGTTGACAGTCCTTCTGGCAGGGGAGACACGATTCGAACATGCAACCAGCGGTTTTGGAGACCGCTGCTCTACCATTGAGCCACTCCCCTATGAATATAGGCGATGTTGTTTCATAAACAACATGCATTAGTTTACTCAAGTGTTTGCATGATGTCAAGTAGAATGTTATGATTTTATAGAATAGGAATAAAGTGGCAAAAGAGGTGTTTTTACATGATTTTTACGGTTATCGGAACCGGTAATATGGGCAGAGCTCTTGTAGGCGGATTTATTAAAAATGGTATTCTTACACCCAAAGATGTCCGTCTTTGTGATATCGATGAGAAAAAGGTGACGGAATTAGCTTCCGAGACCGGCTGTCAGGCCTATACTGACGCTTCCAAAGCGGTTCAGGATGCGGATTATATTCTCCTTGCGGTAAAGCCGCAGGTCTTTGATCAGACTGTCCGTTCGTTGTCTTCCAATATCAAAAGCGGCGCCGTGGTGATCTCCATTGCTGCTTCTGTAACTCTTGATCGAATCGAAAATCTTCTGAATGATGGATCTTCTATTGTCCGGGTTATGCCGAATACTCCGGCACTTGTCGGTGCTAGCGTCTGTGCGGTATGCACCCGCAATGTTGAAAAAGAAAAGAGTGATTTTGTCGAAAAACTTCTTTCTACATGCGGCATCGTTGTTCCCTGTGATGAGAAGACACTGGATGCGATCGGATGCGTTTCCGGAACCGGTCCGGCATATGTCATGCTCTTCATCGAAGCTATGGCTGATGCTGCCGTTAAACTCGGCATTCCGAGAAAGACTGCGCTTGATATCGCTGCTATGACCGTATATGGATCCGGAAAACTCATGGTCGAGACGGGAACACATCCTGCGATCCTTAAAGATCAGGTTTGTTCTCCGGGCGGAACGACGATCGAAGGTGTCCTTGCACTGGAAAAGGGCGGACTTCGTGCTGCAGTTGAGGATGCTGTTATTGCCGCTGATCTTAAGACGAAAGCTCTTGCTGGAGGAAAATGATTCGTGGCGGACATGATTGCTGTCGATATTTATACTGATGGCGCCTGCTCCGGTAATCCCGGACCCGGCGGCTGGGGAGCAATACTCATTTGCCGCGGAGTTGAAAAGGAGATTTCCGGCGGTGAGTCTCTTACTACGAATAACCGTATGGAGCTTATTGCCGCGATCTCTGCATTGAAGTGTCTTAATCGCCCTTGTAAAGTCAGCCTTTACAGTGACAGTGCGTATCTGATCAATGGATTTACGCAGGGATGGCTTGTGTCTTGGAAACGTAACGGGTGGAAAAACAGTTCGAAACAAACCGTAAGTAATATGGATTTGTGGCAGGAACTGGACAGGCTGTCCGGTGTCCATGACATCACATGGATCAAAGTAAAAGGCCACGCTGATAATGAATATAACAACCGCTGTGACAAACTGGCGGTCGCACAATCGAAAAAGTATGGGGAGAATGGTAATGGTTAAGCCAAAGGGGAATATTGCAGCCCTTGATGAGCAGCTGAATGAGAAGACGGTGGAAAGAAAGATCGCTTTCGAAGGCCGTGTCTTTCAGGTAGAGGTCAAGAAGGTTGAGTTATTTGATGGGTCGATCTCCAATAGAGAAGTCGTGCTTCATAACGGTGGAGCAACGATCGTTGCTCTTGATGATGACATGAATGTCTATCTTGTCCGCCAGTTCCGGTCTCCATATGAAAAAGTACTCCTTGAACTTCCTGCCGGAAAACTTGAAAAGGGGGAAGATCCGCGCGCATGTGCGATCCGGGAACTCAAAGAAGAGACCGGTATGGAAGCTTCTTCTGTAGTCAGTCTCGGGGAGATGTATGCGACTCCCGGATACTGCTCGGAGATCATTCATCTTTATCTGGCACAGGGTCTTACTCATGGAGAAGGAAACCCGGATGATGGTGAATTCCTTCAGACGGTAAAGATGCCATTAGAGCAGGCTGTCAAAATGGTCGAGACAAATGAGATCTCAGATGCCAAGACCATGGTCGCTCTTCTGAAAACTGCTCGAAGGGTCGGTGTCTGATGACTGGTAAGAATGAAAAAAGACATGATATTACCGGCGTTCTGCTCTTTGCTGTAGCAGTTCTTCTTGGCCTGTCATATTATCTGCCTCTTTCGGTTACAGGCGCACTCGGAAGGATCTTTCGTGGAGCAGGTACCGGTCTGATCGGCTTTGCTGCCTATTTTATTCCGGTGATCCTTTTATATGCATCTATCGACTATTTTCTAGAGCGCCGTCCGAATGTCACGCCTATCCGTGTTCGCTCTGTTCTTATCCTGCTTTTATGTGTTTCTTCGATTTTGGCGGTCTGCACTGTCAGCCCTGTTTACATAAAAGCATACTGCGCTGAGCCACCGGCCGGTGATGTTAAGGTAACAAAGGTTTTCTCCCTTCTTTGGAAGATCGGAAATGACCCTAAAGTACTGGGTGCACCGGAAGGTGATATTGTTCTCTCCGGCGGTATTATCGGCGGTTCGATCGCTCTTGCTCTTCGTGAGATCGCTGCCAAAGCGGGCGCCCTGATCATTCTTTTTGCATTTACGCTTTCACAGATCGTCTTGATTTTTAATATCAGCCTTTCGGATACTGCC
Source organism: Mageeibacillus sp. UBA3781 (assembly GCA_002368805.1). Lineage (GTDB taxonomy): Bacteria > Bacillota > Clostridia > Saccharofermentanales > Saccharofermentanaceae > Scatonaster. The sequence goes on from DFFH01000009.1 coordinate 5,800, forward strand.
GCAAAGACTGCAAAAGTGATCCGCACGACCGGTCAGAAGGCGACAGAAGTACTTCGTACGGACAAGGCAATGCGCGAAAGAGAGCGCGCTGCCAGACTTCAGGCGCAGAGAAACCAGCAGATCAATGGCGCGATCCAGTCATATATTAAGAATCCGGCAGTTTCTCCTTTTGAAGAAGTTCCCGGACCTCAGGGATTTATCGATCTTGAGGGCACTCCTGTAAAAATGAATCAGGAGACCTGGGCGGAAAGAGAGAAGGTATTTGACTTCGATCTGACCAATGATACTGATCCGGCCCCGGAAGCTCAGCGTGTGGAAGTTCCACCGGAGCCGCGTGTGGATTTCGGCTTCAGTAATCCGAAGCCTAAGACTCCGAAGAAGGAATATGACCCTACCGGCGGTTTTGAATATCTCCCGCCGCTTGAAAACGATACTCCTCGTCCGGGTTCTGTCCTTCCGGCACCTACAGTAAGCCCGAATCAGGATTATGTCGAGTACCGTCATCATGAAGAGGGCGGAACGAAGATTCGCGTCCCTGATCTCGAAGGTATGGAGCATGTTCCGGCTCCGGCACCTGTTCCTTCTGAGGTTATTCCTCCGGATATGCCTCCTGTGGCGCGTCCTTCTGTACAGAATGATGCTCCTTTCGATGTGCAGCAGGTCGAGACTCCGGCTGAACCGATCCCTGTGGTATCCCAAGTCGAGAGTAACAGAGAGATCGTTGAACCTTCTGGAAATACCCAGTCTTCTGCAAAAGCACCTGTTGCTGCAGCAGCTGCTGCACGACGTGCAAACCGTAAATTTGCGAAGGCGCCGACAAATCTTCTTTCGCATGATAAGCCGCAGGCTGCCAGAAATGTCATCGATGGCCAGGATGCAGAGGGCATGAAGCTAGTTGCGGCGCTCAGAAGTTTCGGAATTGAAACGAAACTCGGTGAAGTAACTCGCGGCCCGGCGATCACACGCTTTGAAGTTGTTCCGGCTCCGGGTATCAAGGTCAGCCGTATTACGAATCTGTCTGATGATATCGCACTGGCGCTGGCGGCACAGAGTATCCGTATTGAAGCACCGATCCCCGGCAAGTCTGCTGTAGGTATCGAGGTCCCGAACAAGAAGATCGAAGCGGTTCACTTAGGTAATCTTCTGGATTCTCCTGCGTTTAAAAAGGAAGATTCTCCGCTGGTCGTCGCGCTTGGAAAAGATATTCCAGGTAGCCCGATCCTCTGTGACCTGGCGAAGATGCCGCATCTTTTGATCGCAGGATCTACGGGTTCAGGTAAGTCCGTATGTATCAACTCGATCCTGATCAGTATCCTCTGTCATGCTACTCCGGCGCAGGTCCGTATGATCATGGTTGACCCGAAGGTAGTTGAACTTGCTGTATATAACGGTATTCCTCACTTACTCTGTCCTGTTGTTACAGATGCGAAAAAGGCTGCCAATGCTCTGAATTGGGCTGTCCGTGAGATGACTGACCGTTATGCCAAGTTTGCAGAGGCCGCTGTCCGGGATTTTAAGGGATATAACGAGTATCAGCGTATGAACGGGGAGACCGAGCTTCCTTTGATCCTGGTCGTTATCGATGAGCTTGCCGACCTGATGCAGGTGGCATCGAAAGAAGTGGAAGAGTCGATCTCGAGACTTACTGCGATGGCACGTGCGGCCGGTATCCATCTTCTGATCGCGACACAGCGTCCGTCTGTCGATGTTATCACCGGTGTTATTAAGGCCAACATTCCGTCACGCATCGCATTTGCTGTTTCCAGTCAGGTCGACAGCCGTACGATCCTCGATATGGTTGGTGCAGAAAAGCTCTTAGGAAAAGGTGATATGCTCTATTATCCTCAGAGTGCAGCGAAACCGGTGCGTGGTCAGGGTGCTTTTGTATCGGATAAGGAAGTTGAAGAAATCATTGGTTATATAAAAGCGAATAATGCGGTACAATATGATGAGGAAACGGCAGAGGCGATCGTTAATGCGACGAAGTCCGGCTCGCCCGCATCTTCCGGCGGTGCCGATAATGACGGCGAAGACGAGCTTTTCAACGATGCTGTGGATGTTGTTCTTCAGGCCGGATATGCTTCCGTTTCCATCCTTCAAAGAAGACTGAACCTCGGTTATCCGAGAGCTTCCCGACTTATCGACCGCATGGCGGATAAGGGATATATCGGTCCGTTCGAGGGCAGTAAACCTAGAAAAATATTGATCGATCCGGCTCAGTGGCTGGAGATCAAAGCAAAGAAAGGATAATATATGAGCGCTACGATTATTTCAGGAAAAGAACTCTCCGGCTTGATCCGTGAGAAGATCTCTAAGGAAACGGAGGAACTTTCCGCACAGTTCGGCAAACGCCCCGGCCTTGCCGTTATCCAGGTCGGCGAGAATCCGGCTTCCACGATTTATGTAAATAATAAGAAGAAGGCCTGCGAGCAGGTAGGCTTCCAGTCTTTTGGATATTCTCTTCCTGAGTCCGCTTCGGAAAAAGAACTCCTCGATCTGATCGACCAGCTGAATAAGGATGACCGTGTTCACGGTATTCTCTGCCAGCTCCCGCTCCCTAAGCATATGGACGAGTTTTCCGTGATCTGTGCCATCGCTCCTGAGAAGGACGTTGACGGTTTCCATCCGGTAAATAAGGGACTTCTTTCCATTGGCCGTGACTGCCTGGTTTCCTGCACTCCGAAGGGCTGCATCGAGCTTCTGAAATATGCAAATGTCGATATTTGCGGTAAGAATTGTGTGGTTATCGGCAGAAGTAACATCGTCGGAAAGCCGGTTGCTTCCCTGATGCTCCATGAGAATGCGACAGTGACTGTTGTTCATTCCAGAACGAAGAATATCAAGGACATCTGCAAACAGGCGGATATCCTGATCGTTGCGATCGGTAAGCAGGGCTTCGTTACCAGAGATTTCGTCAAAGAAGGTGCCGTGATCATTGATGTCGGTATTAACAGATGTGAAGACGGTAAAGTCAGAGGCGATGTTGATTTTGATGATGTTGTTGATATTGCTTCGGCGATCACTCCTGTTCCGGGCGGTGTCGGACCGATGACGATCACCATGCTGCTTCAGAATACTCTCGAAGCTTTCACACGGATCGAGAAAGGACGTAAATAATATGAGTATTAAATCTGCGGAGATCATTTGTGTAGGTACTGAATTACTGATGGGGCAGACCCTGAATACGAATTCCCGCTTTTTAGCCCGTGAACTCGCATCTCTTGGTATTCCTTCCTATCGTCAGATCGTTGTCGGCGACAATTATGACCGTCTTTATGAGCAGATCAAAGAGAGCGCCGGCCGTTCTGATCTTGTAATTCTCACCGGCGGCCTCGGTCCTACGACGGATGATATCACTATGGGCGTTGCCGCTGATGTTGCCGGAAAAGAACTCGTATTTGATGAAGAGAGTTTCAATAACATCACTGAGTATTTCCGCCGTCTGTTCCGCAATATGCCGAAGAATAACAGAAAACAGGCGATGCTTCCGGAAGGTGCTACGATCCTGAAGAATAATAACGGTACAGCTCCGGGTGCGATGTTTGAGTATTCCTGCCCGACAACGGAAGATCCGGACCGTGTAGTTCATTTTGTACTGCTTCCGGGACCTCCGTCGGAAATGTCTCTGATGTTTACCAATGAGGCCCGTCCGATCCTCGAGAAGATGAGCGATTCTAAGTTCATTACCAAGTTCGTGCACCTTTTCGGTATCGGAGAATCTGCTGCTGCAGAACGTATCTCTGATCTTATCGATGCGCAGACGAATCCTACGATCGCTCCTTATGCTTCCGAAGGTGAGTGCATGTTCCGTGTGACACAGCGTGTGGATAACGGAGAAGAAGAGAAGGATCTTATCACTCCGATCCTTGATGTGATGAAGGAACGCTTCGGACAGTGTATCTATGAGATCGGTGATCGTCCGCTCAAGCAGGTAGCATACGATCTTCTTCTTGAAAAGAACAAGACAGTCTGCTTTGCCGAGAGCTGTACAGCTGGCATGGTTTCTTCCGAATTTGTTGATATCCCGGGTGCTTCCCAGGTATTTATGGGATCGGTTGTCTCTTATGGTAATAAGGTAAAGACAAATCTTCTCGGTGTTTCGGATGATGTTCTTGAAAACCTCGGTGCCGTCAGCCGCGAATGCGCACAGGAGATGGCGGAGGGTGCCAGAAAGCTTCTTGGTACGGATATTGCGGTATCTATTACCGGTATTGCCGGCCCGACAGGCGAAAGTGCGGCAAAGCCGGTTGGCCTCGTTTATCTTGCAATAGCAGATGAAAAAGGCACGGATGTGATCGAAGTTCATCTTAGTGGTAACAGAAGCCGTGTCCGTCATGTCGCGGTATTACATGCATTTAATCTGATTAGAATGAGACTTTCATGAGTAGTTCCGAGTTAAAGCGCCGAACAGATCAAAAACCGGCAGCTAAGGCTGCTAAAAGTATTACGTTCTCAACGATCATCATGATCATAGGCCTGATCCTTTCCAAGGGATCCGGCTTTTTGAGGACCGTAATTCTTTCTCATAAGTTTGAAGAAACATATAGAGAAGCATTTACAGCCGCCTTTTTGATCCCGGACTTCGTCTTTGCACTTCTTGTCGGCGGTTCGATCCAGTCCGCGATCACTCCGACTCTTTCTAAAGCAATCGAGCAGAAGACTCAGAAAAAGGCCTGGAAAGGTGTAAGCGTCTTTATCACCTTGATGAGTCTGTTCGTTCTCACATTTGTCGTTGTTTGTGAGATCCTTTCGAATGTTCTTTATCGTGTTTTCAATCAGGGAAACGGGGAAGAGGTCATCCGATTGGCCGGAAATATGGCTCGTACGCTTTATCCCCAGATCTTCTTTATGATGCTCGCGGCACTCTGTATCGGTGTACTCAATGCATATAAGAAGTTTGGTTCGACGGCATTCGGACCGGTCATCTATAACATCTGTGTTCTTCTTGCGATCGGTCTTTTAGGCGGATCGAACGAAGAGGCACTTTATCTGACAGGTGTCGGTGTCATGGCCGCAGCTATGATCTACTTTATCTTCCAGCTGTTCATGGGGAGAAGGGAAATGGTCCATTTCCGTCCATCACTGGATACGACCAATCCGGAATTCAGAAGATTGTTTAAACTTGCGATCCCGATTTTGATCTCGGCTTCCATCGTTCAGGTCAATATCCTGATCCTGAATTCTTTTGCATCCAGATTCGGTGATGGTCCTTTCTACGCATTAAGTAATGCCTCGATGCTCTGGCAGCTTCCTTACGGTATTTTTGCCGTAGGTATCGGAAATGTTATGCTTCCGTCTCTTGCATCGCACTATGCAAATAAGGATTATAAAGAATCCAGTAAACTTCTTTCGACCAGTATTAAGAATGCCCTGTTCCTGACGATCCCTTGCGCAGGTATTTTCCTTATTATGCCTGTTGACCTGGTAAAGACGCTCCTTCAGTGGTCTCCGAATTTTACGGATAAGAATGCGAATATGGCGGCTCTTTTCCTAACAGGATACTGTGCGTCGATCGTTCTTCAGTCAGTGATCTTTATCATGAATCAGGCATTTTATGCTATCGGACAGACAAGATTCCCGCTATTTGCCGGTATCGTCTCCATGGTAGTGAATTTTTCACTGTGCTTCATCCTTATCAACCTGGGATGCGGTGCGATGTGCCTGACGATCTCGTATTCCATCTCCTGCCTCGTCCGTATGATACTTTTAACTGTTGTTTACAGTAAGATGAATAAGAAACTGGCACCAAGAAGAATGAGGGCATTCCTGATCAAGTCCGTGATCTGTTTTGCCTTCCTTATTCTCGGCCTTTATCTTGTCAGCCTTGTTCCGTACCATCCGACAAGAAAGATCATGCAGATCGCCTGGTTCGGCGGCCGCTGCCTCTTCGGCTTTGTGATCTACTTCGGAATGGCATTCGCACTTCGGATGGAGGAGCTTCAGACTGCATATAACCGATATATCCGCCGTTTCTTCAAGAAAAAGCAGGTGGCAAACGGTTAAAATCGTCCTAAAAAGACGAAATGAACACCTTTTGACAGATTTTGTCGAAAAAATGTTCTGAAAAACTATTGACGTTGTGATATTGTATTGTTAAGATTAAAACCGATGGAACGAATGTTCGGCAAGGAGGAAAGTATGGCTAAAAAAGATTCCAATAAATCCACACAGGATGTTTCCAAAAAGGTAGATAGCGAGAGAGCCAAAGCCTTAGATGCGGCTCTGATGCAGATAGAAAAACAGTTTGGTAAGGGTGCGGTCATGCGTCTTGGCGAGCAGACCGGTATGGTCGTTGATGTAGTTCCGACCGGTGCACTGACACTCGACATCGCACTTGGTGTCGGCGGACTTCCGAAGGGAAGGATCATCGAGATCTACGGACCTGAGTCTTCCGGTAAGACGACGGTAGCTCTTCACGTTGTTGCCGAGTCCCAGAAACAGGGTGGTACAGCAGCATTTATCGATGCTGAGCATGCTCTTGATCCTGTATATGCTGCGAAGATCGGTGTGAATATCGATGAACTGATCGTTTCCCAGCCGGATACCGGTGAGCAGGCGCTGGAGATCACGGAAGCTCTTGTCCGTTCCGGTGCTGTCGATGTTGTAGTTATTGACTCCGTTGCCGCATTGGTACCGAAGGCGGAGATCGATGGTGAGATGGGTGATTCCCATGTTGGTCTTCAGGCCCGTCTTATGTCTCAGGCTCTCCGTAAGCTTGCAGGTATCATCAGCAAATCCAGTACAGTTTGTATTTTTATCAACCAGCTCCGTGAGAAAGTCGGTGTCATGTTCGGTAATCCGGAGACAACTCCTGGCGGACGTGCGCTGAAGTTTTATTCTTCGGTCCGTCTCGATGTGCGCCGTGTCGAGTCACTCAGAAATGGCGGTGAGGTGATCGGTAATCATACACGCGTTAAGGTCGTTAAGAATAAGGTTGCTCCGCCGTTCCGCGAAGCTGAATTCGATATTATGTATGGCGAGGGCATTTCCAAAGAAGGTTGTGTCATCGATCTTGCAGTAGATAAGGATATTATGGAGAAGAGCGGTTCCTGGTTCGCATATAACGGACAGAAGATCGGTCAGGGCAAGGATAATGCCAAGACATATCTTAAGGAACATCCGGAAGTCCGTGATGAGATCGAAGGAAAGATCCGAGCTCTTCTTGCCGGTAAAGAAGTTGCGGAAGACGCTCAGGCAGCTGATTCTGCTGATGAAGACGAGGAGGAGTTCCTCGGCATCGATATCTGATCTTTATGATGCAGGATTTACAATATAGTGAAGCAAGAAATAAGGCGATCGCTCATATCGGCATCGCCGTTTCTTCTTCGGGAAAGATCCGGGAGTTTCTATCTGATAAAGGCTATGATGCGGATGTGATCGAAGAAGTGATCGCGCAGCTGATCGAAGATAAGTATATCGATGATATGCGATATGCTGTTAAGCTCCTGCGAAGCAGATCCGGTAAAAACAGCGAGGGCAGGGCGAAGCTCCGTTGCCGGCTGGAAGCATCCGGTATTCCGGATCACGTGATCCGTGATGTCCTTTCCCGGGATGAATATGCCGATGAGAATACCATCATGGAAGTGATCTCAGACCGTTTCCCTGCGGATAGCTTTTCATCCGATCCGAAAACAGCGAAGAAAGAATTGGTGAAAGCCATAAGATATCTTGAAAGCAGAGGATACCCGTCCTCAATTGCGCTGGCATCTTTCCGAAAAATCGTGGATGATGTAGAATAACCTGTAGTTTATAAGATTGGACTGGTAGGTATGAATATCAAACACAAGGTTTCCATGATCACGCTCGGATGCTCCAAGAACTTAGTTGACGCGGAGTGTATGACGTCGATCCTGAAACATGACGGGTATGAAATGGTGGATGATCTTTCTCAGGCGGAAGCCGTGATCATCAATACATGTGGTTTTATCGAAAGTGCTAAGAAAGAAGCGATCGATACGATCCTTGATGTTGCCCGTCTTAAAGGTCCTCGTAAGAAACTCAAATATATCATTGCGACCGGCTGCCTCGCGCAAAGATACCCGGATGAGATCAGAAAGAGTCTTCCGGAAGTCGATGCTGTTATGGGAACATCCCATTATCAAGACGTTTCGGAAGTCCTGGACAAGCTGTTTCAGAAAGATGATTTCGGGTGGAATGACTATATCGGGAAACCGGGAAGTCTTCAACATATGATATTGGATCGTGATGTTTCCACGAAGTCCTATGCCTGGCTTAAGATCGCAGAAGGATGCTCAAATGGCTGTGCATTCTGTGCGATTCCGAGGATCAGAGGTAAGTATATCTCCCGCCCGATGGAGGATATTCTCGAAGAGGCGAAGATCCTTGCGTCTCACGGGTATTCCGAGATCATCCTTGCCGCGCAGGATACGACCGGTTACGGAAAAGATCTCTATGGAGAGCGCCGTCTTCCTCAGCTTCTTAATAAACTTGGCAAAATCAAAGGGATCGGGTCCATCCGCATCATGTATGCATATATAGATGGTATCGATGATGCCTTGATCTCTGAAATGGCATCCAATCCGAAGGTGTATCACTATCTCGATATTCCTGTACAGCACGGTGACGATGAAGTCTTAAAGAAGATGAGAAGAAGAGATACCGTAGCTTCTATCACGAAAACACTGAATAAGCTTCGTTCCGCGATGCCGGACATCGTGATCCGTTCCACGGTGATGGTTGGATTCCCGGGAGAGAAGAAGGAGAACTTTGAAAACCTTCTTAAGAACCTGAAGATATGGCGTTTCCAGTGTCTCGGATGCTTTATTTATTCTCCAGAGGAGAACACGCTCGGATATAATATGCACCCGCGTGTCCGAAAAGATGTCTCCCGGCGCAGATATGAAAGAGTAATGGAACTTCAGCAGCAGATCTCGCTGTCGTATAATGAGGCGAGAGTAGGTAAAATTGTTAAAGTGACTATTGATTCTCCTTCTCAAGATGGTATATTCTACTTGGGGCGTTCCTACGGAGAAGCACCTGAAGTGGATCCGCTGATCTATGTGGCTTCGACGAACCGTCCGCTGGAAATCGGGGACACTGTATCTGTAAAGATAATGGAATGCACGCCTTATGATCTGACAGGAGTTACTGAAGATGAATCTGCCCAATAAATTGTCACTTGCAAGGATCATTCTTGTTCCGTTTATTATTCTGTTTATGCTTCCGATCCATATCGGTTCTTTTGCACCGGAAGGCTGGAACAGCTTTATCTGTGAAAATGGAATGATCGTAGCTGCTATTCTTTTTGTTATAGCGTCGCTTACGGATCTTCTCGACGGAAAGATCGCCAGAAAATATAACCTGATCACGAATCTCGGTAAATTCCTGGATTCCCTTGCCGATAAGATGCTTGTAATCTCCGTTCTGATCGCTTTTGTTGATCTCAACCGTATCTCATCCGTTTGGGTATGTATCATCGTGCTTCGTGAATTTGCAGTTACCGGAATGCGTATGCTTGCAAGTTCCAAGGGTGTCGTCATGGCCGCAAAGATGATCGGTAAGATCAAGACAGTCACGCAGATGGTTGCGATCTCGTATCTGATGTTCGAGACGATCCTGATCAAGATCTTCCACGCAGCGAATGATTCCTGGTCTGTTTGTGATATCACTGATAACGTCCAGCTGGTGGGCAATATCCTGCTTATCATCTGCGTGATCATGACCATTATTTCGGGTATGGATTATATCTTAAAAAATCTGGATTATTTCAAAGAAGATAAATAATGGTTTGATTTTCAAAATATTTTCGTTTTTTATGTGTTTTATGTATTGACAATTCATTATTCTTCGGATAAAAACATATATGAAGATTGCGTATGACGTTTTGACAGGAGGATTTTAATATGTCATCTGATAATGTATTTGAAAGCGTAAAGTCTATTCTTGTAGATCAGCTCAATATTTCCGAAGATAGCGTACAGATGGATTCCCTTTTCGTTGATGATCTCAATGCAGATTCTCTCGATATGGTAGAACTCGTTATGGCTATGGAGCAGGAATTCAACATTTCTATTCCGGATGAGGAAGCTGAGCGCATCAAGACTGTTGGTGATGCTGTAGAGTTCATCAAGAGCAAGATGTAATCGACCTTACATGTAAAAACAAAGAGGACTGTTTCATTTTATGAGACAGTCCTTTCTTATTTTGTTATACTGTTATCATTAATCAGGGTGGAAAGCAGAATGGAAAGAAAGTATTTAGCTGAACATGAAAGCTTGGAGAAGAAGATCTCTTATTCCTTTAAGGATAAAGAGTTCCTCCTTCTGGCGCTTACCCACTCCACCTATGCGTATGAACACAGGAAAAACGGCATAGTTTCCAATCAGCGACTGGAATTTCTCGGAGATGCGATCCTCGATTTTATTGTAGGAGAAGAGATGTATAAGCAGAGATCCGACTGGGATGAGGGGAAACTCTCCAAAACAAGAGCACTCGTCGTATGTGAAAAGACCCTGGCCAAAGAAGCGGAAAAACTGCAGATCGGCTCTTTGCTTTTCCTCGGAAGAGGTGAGGAAGGAACCGGCGGACGCGAGAAAATATCCACGCTTGCAGATACGATGGAATCCCTCTTTGCTGCCATCTACTTAGATGGAGGCTTTGAAGAGGCTAAAAAGGTCGTTCTTTCCTGTCTTTCTCCATATATCTCGCAGGCATTAAACGGAGAGCTCATATTTGACTATAAGAGCCGTCTTCTGGAAAAAGCGCAGACGAAGCATGAAAGTCATCAAGTGCTTTTCGATGTGGTTAAGGAAGAAGGACCTGTTCACGACCGGACATTCGGGGTTGCGGTACTTATTGACGGACAGGAGATCGTCCGTGCAGAGGGAAGAAGCAAGAAACAGGCGGAGCAGGAAGCATCCAGGCTTGCACTTGAGATCTGGAAGCAGTGACATTTGCTCGAAAAACCATCTGTTGTGATATAATATACCTCTAATAAATCGAAACGAGACGATCCATGCATCTGAAAAAGCTTGAAATCCAAGGATTTAAATCGTTCCCTGAGTACACTCTGATCGAGTTTGACAAGGGAATGACGGCTATCGTCGGCCCAAACGGCAGTGGTAAGAGTAATGTTACCGATGCGATCCGCTGGGTTCTTGGTGAGCAGAGCGTAAAGACCCTTCGTGGATCAAAAATGGAAGATGTTATCTTCAATGGTACGCAGAGCCGCCGTGCGATGAATTTTGCGGAAGTCTCCATGACGATCGATAACTCCGACGGTATCCTACCGATCGAGTTTTACGAGGTGCAGATCACCAGAAGACTCTATAGAAGCGGTGAGAGCGAATATCAGATCAACCATGTAAACTGCAGAATGAAGGATATCCTTCAGCTGTTTATGGACACGGGACTTGGTAAAGACGGTTATTCCATTATCGGACAGGGACGTGTCGATGATATTCTTTCTACAAAGTCCGAAGACCGAAGAAAAGTCCTCGAAGAGGCTTCCGGTATCGTTAAATTCAAAACGAGAAAAGAAGAGGCGGAGAGAAAACTCAACTCCGCAGAACAGAATCTCGTCCGTATCAATGATATCCTCGAAGAACTGAATAACCAGATCGGACCTCTGTCTGAGCAGGCGGAAAAAGCGAAGAAGTACCATCAGTACTACGATGAGTGGAAGAAGGATGATATTGCCGTTATTCTTCATATGATCGACCGCAACAAGGTCTTCCTCGACGGAAGTGCGGAGGAACGTGCTTCGCTAAAGAAAGCGATCGAGGATCAGGAGAATCTTGTTCTGAAGATCCGTTCGGAAAACCGCGAACTGACGGAGAGATCCGCCCAGCTCGAAGAAGAAATCGAGAATACCAGACAGGAAAGATCGGATATCACCGAGCAGATCCATGAGATCAACAGCCAGATGCTTCTTTTAAAGGAGCGTCATGACCAGCTGCTGCTGCGTATCAAATCGGCGGAAGGGTCCGATGATGAGCAGGCGCAGGAGATCGAGCGCCTCGATAACGATATTGCGGAAGCAAATGAACAGATCGGCAAGATGAAGCTGGAGAAAGAGAATCTTTCGAACGAGCTTACTGCTGTTGAAGAGTCTCATAAGGCATTGATGGATAAGATGGCGGGAAATCAGGCGAAACAGTCTGAACTGCGAAGAAAGATCGATGTCCTTACCGAAGAACTCTTCGAGACCCGTGAAATGGTTTCCAACCTTTCCGGGGATATGATGGTCAAGGAAGCCAGGATCAAGTCGCTCTCCGAAGACCGTATGCTCATGCTTCAGGAACGTGATGAAGCACAGGAGAGAAGGTCCCAGCTTGATGAGGACTTAAAGCGTGTCCTCAAAGAGACTGCGGAACTGGCCACTGCTGTTTCTGACAAACAGATCGAACTTGCCGAGATGAGAAAGAAAGACGATGAGATGGCTTCGGATGGAGAAGCCAAGCAGCGCCTTCTTTCCAATATCGAATTCAGCATCAAAACGCTCGAAAACCTCGAGAAGAACCGTGAAGGATATCAGGAGTCCGTAAGAAGACTTCTTTCCAGTACGGATAAGGATCCGAGACTTTCTTCCAAAGTGATCGGCATTCTCGGCGAACTTGTAAAAGTGGATCAGGAGTATGAAACTGCTATCGAGATCGCACTCGGTAATGCCGTACATAATGTTGTCACACAGAATGACAGAGATGCATCGGATCTTATCGATCATCTTAAGAAAAATCATCTCGGACGTGTCACATTCCTGCCGATCGACTCGATTCGCCCGAGAATTCTCGAGGAGAACTTCCTCCGGGATGCGAAGCGTTCGCGCGGTTATATCGGACTTGCATCAGAACTTGTGGAGACAAGACCTGAGCTCCGTGATATCATCGATAATCTTCTCGGACGTATCGTTGTAGTCGATGAACTCGATAACGGTATTGCGATGGCAAAAGCGGCCAGATACATGTACCGTGTCGTTTCCCTTTCCGGTGATGTGGTAAATCCGGGCGGTTCTCTGACCGGTGGTAGTATCAATAAGAAGGCGTCCAATCTTCTCGGCCGTGCCAGAGAACTCGAGGAAATGCGTAAGAAGAAAATCTCCGTTAGCCGTGAGATCGCCAAGATCGAAGCGCAGCGCCAGGATTTTGCACTTCAGATCAAGGATGTTGCCCGTGAGCAGATGGCTATGGAGGAGAAACTGCAGAAGGGTTCCCTCGATCAGATCCGTGCAGAAAGCGCTCTGAAGACAGCCGATGATGATTATAAAAAAGCACTGGAACGTATTTCTTCGGTGGAAAAAGAACTCGAGACGATCTCTGCAGCGAAGCTTTCCTCGTCTAAAGATCTTGAAGAAGCAAAGCTTGTGATTACTGAAAGAGAAGATGAGATCGCAGATCTCAAGGAAAAAGTCAATTCTTCTTCGGATAAAGTCGAGCAGGATCAGCTCGATCTGGAGAAAATGAGATCTCAGATCAGTGATCTGCGTGTACGTATTGAGGGCGTAAATGGTACGATCTCGGCTACTACCGAAAAGATCAGCATGTTCGAGAATGAAAAGAATAAGAAGAAGGAAGACTCGGAGCGCCTGAAGAAAGAGTGTGATCAGGCAAAAGCCGATGTCGAAAAGATAAAGAAAGACTTTGAGGAACAGGCAAACTTTAAAGAAGGCCTGAAACTTGAAGATGAGAAGTTTGAACAGAAGATCCGTACGATCCTTCAGGAAAAAGAAGAACTCGAGGGACGTCTGACCGGATTTATTGATAATGTAACGGCTGCTACCCAGAAATTGAGTTCTCTTCAGACAGAACAGGCAAAACTTGACAGTAAATTCGAAAGATATGAACTGGAAGTGGATGATTGTAAGAACAGATTGTGGGAGAACCACGAGCTTACTTATGATAATGCCGCTGAGTACAGGATCGAGATCGAAAATCTGAATGCCATGCAGAAACGTATCAATGAACTCCGTGGCAAGATCAAGGAGATCGGCGCGGTCAACGTCAATGCCGTTGAAGAATACCAGAAGATCAACGAGCGTTATGAGTTTATGTGCGCTCAGAGGGATGATATTGAAAAAGCAAAAGCGGATCTCGGAAAAGTCATAGAAGATCTTATCCGTGAGATGAAACAGCAGTTTATGGATCATTTCACGCAGATCAATGAGAACTTCAAGACGGTTTTCTCCGATCTGTTTAATGGCGGTACCGCGGAGATCCTTCTCGAAAATGAGGAAGATGTGCTCAATTGCGGTATCGATATTAAGGCACAGCCTCCGGGAAAGAAACTGCAGAGCTTGTCTCTTCTTTCCGGTGGTGAGCGCTGTCTGACGGCGATTGCGCTTCTGTTCGCGATCCTGCAGCTCCGTCCGTCTCCGTTCTGCGTACTTGACGAGGTCGAAGCAGCGCTCGACGATGCGAACGTCAACCGTTTTACTGATTTCGTACGTCGTTATTGCGTCAAATCACAGTTCATCCTTGTTACCCACAGAAAAGGTACGATGGAGGCCTGTGACCGTATGTATGGTGTAACGATGCAGGAGAGAGGTATTTCCAAGATCCTGTCGATGCGTCTGAGCGAAACATAAGATGATTTCTTACTATTAGGGAAATGGTATAATGAAATATCTGGATAAATAAGGAGAACCATATGGGTTTATTTGATATTTTTAAGAAAGGTCTTCAAAAGACAAGAAACTTCGTAGCGGAAGGTATCACGAAGATCTCCGCTTCTATGGGACGCTTTGATGAGGATATGCTCGATGATCTCGAAGCTCTTCTGGTACAGGCGGACTGTGGCGTAGGCGCAAGTCTTGAGATCATGGATGACGTTCGTGAGTCGATCAAAAAGACCGGCGATGACAGCAAAGATTCCGTTATCCGTGTCGTACGTGCCAAGATGCTTGATATCCTCGGCGAAAAGAAGACCCTGAATATCGAAGATAATAACCTGAATATCATTCTGATGGTTGGAGTCAACGGTACCGGAAAAACTACGACCGCCGGCAAGCTCTGCCTGCGTTATAAGAGTCAGGGAAAGAAAGTAATGCTTGCGGCAGCGGATACCTTCCGTGCGGCTGCGATCGAACAGCTGACAGCATGGGGCGATATGACGGATACCCATGTTATCTCTCATGAAGAAGGATCCGACCCGGCAGCGGTATGCTATGACGCGGTTCATTCCGCGATTGCAAGAAGAGCAGATGTCCTGATCATCGATACTGCAGGAAGACTCCATAATAAGCAGAATCTCATGGATGAGCTCAGTAAGATCTGCCGTGTTATCGAAAGAGAAGCACCTTCTGCCAATACACAGGCACTTCTGATCATCGATGCAACGACAGGACAGAATGCGGTCATCCAGGCTGAAGTATTCAGCAAAGCAGTAAAACTCTCCGGTATCGGTATTACCAAGCTCGACGGAAGTGCCAAGGGCGGTGTGGCTATCGCCGTAGCCCACTCTACAAAAGCACCGATCTTCCTCGCCGGCCTTGGTGAAAGCGCCGAAGACCTCGTAGATTTCGACCCGGAGATCTTCGTGGATTCTTTACTTCCACAATAAGAAGATTTCTAAAGATGCGAAAAGAAATGTCCCGGGAGACGAGTTTTGCGTAAGCAAACTGTTTGAGTCTCAAGGGACATATTCATTTTCGCACTAAAAGAAATCTTCTTGCTGACAAGTAAAAAGGCTTGACAGCGCTTCGATGGTCTGTTATTATCTCTTATCGTGTGAAGGAGGGTACCTCTATGGACAGCGTGGAAGTATGCATGTTGCTTGATTTTTATGGGCAGTTGCTGACCGAGCGTACCAGAGAGATCCTCGAGCTTCGATTCCAGGAAGATATGTCTCTGGCGGAGATCGCTGAAGACTGCGGAATTTCGAGGCAGGCGGTACATGATGCGATCCATCGCGGTGTAGCATCTCTTACCGAATATGAAGAAAAGCTCAAGCTGGTTGAGCGCTTCACACTACAGAAAAAGACGATCTCCAGTGCTTTTGCGGCATTGGAAGAACATAACGAGGAGAAAGCAAAAGAACTGCTTTCCACACTGGTTGAGGAATTATAAAGCATAATGTTTGAGAGTTTATCGACAAAACTTCAGAAGATCACTGCGAAGATGCGCGGAAGTGCCCGTGTTACTGAAGCCGACATCAAAGCAATGATGAAAGAGATCCGTATGGCACTCCTTGAGGCGGATGTTAACTATTCCGTTGTAAAGGAATTTGTCGCGGATATGTCCGAGAAGTGCAAAGGCGCGGATGTTATGAAGAGCCTGACTCCGGGTCAGCAGATCGTAAAGATCGTCCATGAGTCCCTGATCGAGCTTCTCGGTCAGACATCCAGTAAACTGGCAGTTTCTCCTTCCGGATTTACCGTGATCATGCTCTATGGTCTTCAGGGTGCAGGTAAAACAACAACCGCAGCGAAACTTGCGAATATCTTAAAGAAGAATG
>DFFH01000016.1:0-2296 GCA_002368805.1 Mageeibacillus sp. UBA3781
GTGCCAGCTGTTCCTGCGTCAGGGCGTAAAGAACATAGCTCTGGTCCTTGGACTCGTCCAGTGCTTTTAGAAGATGGAAACGGCCGTCTCTCTCCTCGATCCGCGCATAGTGGCCGGTCACGATCACATCGCAGCCGAGGACCTTCGCGCGCTCATAGAGCTTGCCGAACTTGAGATAGCGGTTACAGTCGATGCAGGGATTCGGAGTCCGTCCGTGCTCATAACAGTCCACGAACTTGTCCATTACCTTCTGCCTGAATTCATCCTGGAAATTAAAAACATAGTAAGGGATGCCGAGGTGCATGCAGACAGAGCGTGCATCTTCGACATCATCCAGGGAACAGCATGTCTTGGGATTTTCGACGACGATATCGTCGTTGCTGTAGAGCTTCATCGTGCAGCCGGTGCAGGTATATCCCCGCTCCAGCATGATCTTGGCGGCCAGCGAGGAGTCCACCCCGCCGCTCATGGCGATCAGGGCGCTGCTCATTTGCCGAGTTCCAGCATCGCATCGATGCACTTTCTGGAGTCACGGATCAGCTCATCGCTCATGAGGATCTCTTCCCCGCCGGTTCCGAGCACCGTGCGATATACATCCGCAAGTGTCGTTGCCTGCATGTTGTGGCAGACGCAGTCCTTCGAAAGTGCATAGAAGTTCTTGTCCGGGCAGTCAAACTGCAGATGCTCGACGATACTGTTTTCCGTCGCGATGATAAATTCCTTATCTTCGCTCTTTTTCGCATATGCCATGATCTCTGTGGTGGATCCGACGAAGTCCGCCTGGGCGACGAACTCAGGACGCGCCTCCGGATGGATCAGGATCTTCGCACCCGGATGCTCTTCACGGGCTTTGTCAAAATCTCTCTGCGTGAAACGAAGGTGCGTCGGGCATCCGCCGTGGACAAGCTTCATCTGCTTGTTCGGGAGCTTCTTGGCGATCCAGTCGCCGAGATTACAGTCCGGTACGAAAAGGATCTTGTCGTTAACGATATTGTTGATGATCTTTACTGCGGAAGAGGAGGTAACCGCGACATCGCAGAGAGTCTTCAGTTCCGCAGTCGTATTGATGTAGGCAACCACGGTGTGATCCGGGTTCTCTGCCTTAAGAGCCGCGAGCATCTCCGGCTCGATCTGCTCCGCCATCGGGCATCCCGCGACAGGATTTGCCAGATAGACCTGCTTTTCCGGCGAGAGCATCTTTACTGTCTCCGCCATGAAACGGACGCCGCACATGATGACTTTTTTAGAGGAAACTTTTGCCGCTTCCTGGGCAAGTCCAAAGGAATCGCCGATATAATCCGCGACCTCCCAGATGTCATGGCGCTGATACGCATGTACCAGAATACAGATATCGCGCTCCTTCTTTTCCTTGATGATCGCATCCTGCAGTTCACGGACTGTCATATGGCTTACCTCGCTTTAATCGTTGATGAACATCGGGAAATAGCTCTCGATGTCGTCGAAGAATTTCTTTAAGTGGATCAGATCCGTCGCCGCCTTATGTACGGTGATCGCGATCGGGAGATACTTTCTTCCATTCTCCTCGATGATCTTGCACATGTCGACCGTCGGGAAGAAATAGTCTTTCATCTCATGAAGATCGACAGAGAATCCGTCGAACGAGAACCACGGATTAAAGCAGACATTGTAGCTGTTCGTCGGCGGCATGCCCTTCATGGCAAAGACACCCTTGCTGGAGCCGTATTTCTCGAGATCCTGCAGGAACTTCTCGTTGAAGACCGCGAAGTCCTCATCGTACTCTGTCCACAGGATCGTAGAGGTCTCATCGTCCTCGTGATAGACCGGATATGCCGGGTTCAGGTAGTTCCACCAGCCGATCTGACCGTCTTTATAAGCGACACTGAGCTCGCCCTGATTGTTGATCGCGCGCGTCACCATATAATAGAACACACAGTCCTGCCGATATCCCTTCTTCTCGATCGCAGGAAGAAGATCTGTAACATCGATCTTCTTATTCAGCGAGATGTTCATCGGGAACATCTTCGCATAGTAGTGGAAGTGCTGGGCTCTCGGCCATGTTGCCTGATCGTAGGTGAAAAACTGTGATTTCATAGGATCTCCTCAATATGATCGACGGACATCACCTGCGCATAGCGGTGATTCCAGATCTCGTAGCTGTAGTAGTGATAGAGTTCTTCTCCGGAGAGATAACGGTTATCAAATGTTGTGTGTCCGCCACGCGGAACGATCACATCATATCCGAGTTCAAAGGCCACCTTGATAGTAGCATCCACGCAGAAATCCGTCTGCATACCGGTAATAATGAGTCTTTCGA
>DFFH01000016.1:2451-2582 GCA_002368805.1 Mageeibacillus sp. UBA3781
ACCTGCGAATAGATCTCAAATCCGTTCTCTCCGGGGACCAGCGTATTATCTTCATGACGGATAAAGATCACTTCGATCCCTTTATCCCGGCAGATCTTCTCCATCTGCGAGATCGTCTTGATCAGACGTTT
>DFFH01000130.1:0-837 GCA_002368805.1 Mageeibacillus sp. UBA3781
GCCTTAAAGTCCGGCCATCTGGGTTCTTTTCCCTTCGCAACTTTACCTTTTCGCACGGCCTCCATGATATCGAAAGCTTCCTTATTCGGCATACCCCAGTAGATCAGCTGTGTCATGATCGAGTCACGGCAGCCGATAACCGTATTCAGCGTACAGGTTCCGTTACGGATCAGATCCTGTGCGTTACCGTTCCATACGTCCGTACCGTGGGACAGACCCATCAGCTGGACAAGATCATAGAACCTCGACGGTTTCGTCTCCTTGATCATCTCACGGGCCATCTTGGTGCCGAGCTCCGGGAGTCCGAGTGTCGCGGCTTCCGCAGGTGACGTGCCGTCCGGGATACCGAGAGCCTCTGTAGATGTAAACAGTGACATAACCTTCGGATCCGGGATCGGGATCGTATGGACATCGACACCGGTAAGGTCCGTGAGCATACGGATCATCGTCGGATCATCATGACCTAAGATATCAAGTTTCAGGATCGTATCATGAAGCGCATTAAAGTCATAATGCGTAGTGATAATACCGCAGTCGAGCTTATTGGCAGGATGCTGCACCGGAGTAAACTCGTAGATATCCATCTCCTTCGGAAGTACGACGATTCCGCCCGGATGCTGTCCGGTCGTTCTCTTGACACCGATCAGGCCGGCTGCACGGCGGTTCAGCTCCGCATCCGTTACGACTTCGCCCTTACTGTCACAGATATTCTTCACGAGCGCGATCGCATTCTTATCTGCGAAGCATCCGATCGTACCTGCGCGGAAAGTATGGTCCTTTCCGAAAAGCTCCTCAACATATTTGTGTGCACGCGGCTGATACTCACCGGAGAAGTTC
>DFFH01000130.1:893-76496 GCA_002368805.1 Mageeibacillus sp. UBA3781
AGTTCAGGTCGATATCCGGCTGCTTATCACCGTTAAAACCGAGGAATGTTTCAAACGGGATATCCTGGCCGTCCGAGATCATCATCGTGCCGCACTTCGGGCATGGCTCGATCGGAAGGTCATATCCGGAACCATAGGTACCGGTCAGGTCAAATGCGGAGTATTTACACTTCGGGCATCTTCTGTGCGGTGCCAGCGGATTAACTTCCGAAATACCCGAGAAAGTCGCGACCAGCGAAGATCCTACAGATCCTCTCGATCCTACGACATATCCGTCCGAGTTCGATTTACCTACCAGTTTATATGCGATGTAGTACATGATCGAGTATCCGTTACCGATGATACTGTTCAGTTCTTTATCGACGCGCTCCTGCACGATCTCCGGGATCACGCCCTCGTGCTCGTACATCTCTTTCATCGTCTTATTAACGATCGCACGAAGATCATCCGGAGCAGACAGAATGACCGGCGGATATGTGCCATCCGGGAAAGGCTTGATGTCATCACGGATCGGCTCGGAGACCAGTCTCGGAGCATCGATGACGACTTCCTTTGCACGTTCTTCTCCCAGATAGGAGAACTCCTCGAGCATCTCATCCGTGGTACGGAAATAAAGGTCGCTCTGAAGCTCTGCGTCCTTAAAGCCCATATCCATCAGCATGTACTTTCTGTACTCGCCGTCCTTCTGATCGAGGAAATGGGCGTCCGTCGTCGCACAGCAGGGCTTTCCGACCCGCTCGGCCATGATCGAGATGATCTTATTTATGTTGATGAGGTCTTCTTTCGTATGAAGACCGGAGTCTTCTTCCCTCAGATAGAATTCGTTGTTGCAGATCGGCTGGATCTCGAAATAATCGTAAAGGCGGATCATGCGGTTAAAGGCAGAGTCCGAACTTAAGAATTCGAGCGTGCTGTCGATATTATTTCCGTGGCTGATATATGCTTTGTGAACGGCACGGAAGATCTGTCCTCTTTCACATGCACCGCCAACGATGATACCTGCGCTTAAATAGCGCACTTCCGACTTCGGAATACGCGGACGCATGCAGAAGTACTCGGTATGTCCCTCCGAGACCATACGGTAGAGGTTATAAAGACCGAGTGTATCCTTAACCAGGAAAATAATGTGATACGACGGAGTCTTTCTCTTCGTGACTTCCGATTTCGGGAGAAGACCGACATGATCATTCATCTGTTTACAGGAAGTAAATCCGAAGTCCTTGATACAGCGCAGAAGGATCTGTGCGCTGGCACGGCAGTCCCCCATAGCTCTGTGCTCGGATTCATTTACGATTCCTAAGAATTCACAGGCATCTTTCAGATTATGTTTCGGCATATCCGGATAGAGGAATGTAACCGCAGAAACAGTATCGATCTCCGGCTGATAGAACTTCACACGATACGGGTGATGCTTCTCCTCATCGAGCTGCTCGATATCGATCTGGAAACCGGCCTCCCGGATGAATCCCATATCGAAGAAGATATTATGTCCGACGAGGATATCTTCTTTCTTCAGGAATTCCGCGAGTTTCGTCACGGCTTCAAAAGGCGTCGGTGCCCCCTCGATCATCTCTTCAGTAATGCCGGTAAGTTCTTTTGCTTTATCGGAGATCGGAAGACCCGGATCGACCATCGTAGTGAATACGCCGGTCTCCGTATAATTCCCGTCTTCTCCCTTTTCATAGCGGATCGCCGCGATCTCGAGAAGTCCTTCTCTGGTGCAGTCCAGACCTGTCGTCTCGACATCGAGCGCTACGAAGCTATCCAGAGATACATCTTCTTCGCCGATGTGATATGCGATACAGTTACCGTCATCGACAAGGTAACCCTCCATGCCGAAGATCAGCTTAAAGCCCGGAACTTCGCCCTTTTTCTTGCATTCTTTATAAGCGGAATACGCATCATTAAATCCCTGCACGACACCATGGTCAGTGATCGCGCAGGCAGGATGACCCATGCGGTATGCCGTTTTGATCAGATCCTTCGGCTCGATGACAGCATCTTTTTCACTCATCTTCGTATGGGCATGGAGTTCGATACGCTTTTCTTCCGCAAGATCCATACGCTTTTTCGGAGGCTTCGCGACATAGAATCCCTTGACCGTGGCATTGATCTGCCCGTCAAACTTACTATATCCGATGGTAGCGGCAACTCCGACATATCCGCCTTTTCCGAACTTGTCATTCAGCTGGTCAGCATCTTTCGGAGATGGAAACAGAACGCAGTCCACCGCATATGTATCATCGGAAAGGAAGAACTTATAAAGGATCATGTTCTTATTCTTTCCGACCAGACGCTGAGACTCCAGATCGACCTTGATCTCGCCTTCGAGACGGATGACCGTATCCGAAGTTAGAAGATTGCTTCCTGCCTTGGAGATCGCATCCTTGATCTTATATTTCTTCGCGGACATATCGCAGAGGCCCCAGATGACTTCACCTGCCTCAGAGACATCCTCAAACTTCTGTCCGCGGCGGAAATCACCCTTCTTCTCCTGCTTGATATTCTGTTTTTCTACGATGGATTTATACTCCCAGGAGCCCTTATCCATATCCGGATCGATCTTATCCTGTTTTTTCGCAGCGCCGGCTTTCGATTCTTTCTTTGCCTCGGGTGCTTTTGCATCGGAAGAGATCGCCTCATCTACCGCCTTCTTCGCCTGCTTTACCGCGCGCTCACGCATACGGTTCAGGAAATAATCCGGATCCGATACCGCAGAGGTATCCGGCGGATTATACTCATATTTTATCTCCCAGCCGGTCATAAGATATGTGGATGTGAAGTCGTTGATAAAAGCACTGATCGCATCCTTGATCTCATCGGTCAGCTGTGTTGCCAGAACGACACGGACCGCGTTTCCGGAAGGAACGATCTCATCGATACAGGCACCATATCCTGTCTTTGTGTGAATGACCCACAATATCCAGTCCAAGACCGGCTGCAGGCTCTGCGTCCCGTAAGCACTCCGGATATTAGAAATGAATATACGGACATGAGAAAGATGCAGTACCTGCTTGAGGTATTGCTCCAGTGCTTTGAGCGCACGTCTTGACGCGATGGGTCCTGTCAGCTCGATCTTGAGCTCCATTCCCTCGAAACGCTCGTCGATGCGGATCTCCTGCACCTCACTTGGTATAGCTTTAGCTATCTTCGCCAGATCCTCATCCTGCGAAGCTTGTAAAGCAAACTCATATAATGTCATTTCTATCGTATCCTTCCGAAGACCGAAAAACGGTCAAACTCATTTCTGATTCATTTCTTCGATGGCGTTCATCAGCGCATCGACCGCAGATTCCTTGGGAACTTTGCAGATGGGTTCGCCCTTCTTAAAAAGAAGGAACTCATCCACACCGCCGGCAATACCGACATCTGCTTCTCTCGCTTCTCCCGGGCCGTTTACGGCACAGCCCATAACTGCCACCGTCATATCATATGGAAGATCACGTATGCGTGATTCAACTTCTTTCGCGACTTCGATAAGCGGGACCTGTGTTCTGCCGCAGGTAGGACAGGAGACCAGACGCATGCCGCCGGACCGGAGTCCCAGTGCGCGCAGGATCGAAATACCCGCATAAACTTCTTCTTTCGGTTCGTCAGTAAGACTTACACGAATCGTATCGCCGATCCCCTCGGAGAGAAGCGCACCAATACCGACACTGCTCCGGATGATTCCCTCGCGAAGTGTACCGGCCTCGGTAACACCTACATGGAACGGATATGGCACTTCTTTTCGAAGAAGGCGGTAACTTTCGATCGTCAATACAGGATCGGATGATTTCATGCTGACGACGATATCGTCAAACCCACAGTCTTCGAGGATCCGGATCGAAGAAAGCGCACTCTGGGAAAGTGAATCGGCATTTACTCCGCCGTATTTCTCAAGCATATCCTTACCGATGGAACCGGAGTTTACACCGACGCGGATCGGGATATTTCTTTCTTTTGCAAGATCCGCCACTGCTTTTACACGATCGATCCCGCCGATATTTCCCGGATTGATGCGGATCTTTGCTGCACCGTTTCTGATTGACTCCAGCGCAAGGCGGTAATCGAAATGAATATCTGCCACGACAGGAAGCGGACTGTTCTTCGTGATCTCAGCTAGAGCCTGCGCTGCTTCCATGTTCAGGATCGCCACACGAGTGATGTCGCATCCGGCATTTTTCAGTTCATTGATCTGTGCCAGCGTGGCTTTTACATCACGGGTATCGGTATTATTCATCGACTGGATCGCAACCGGTGAACCGCCTCCGACAGGGACACCGCCGATATTTACCTGTTTCGTCTCAAAACGCTCAATCATCTACGTCACCTCGATAGTCGTATGATATCGGACACAAGTGCAAATATGACTAATGCGATGATCATAACAAAACCGATCACATTGATGACCTGTTCCGATTTTCTGGATAGCTTCTTACCACGGATCATTTCCACGACAGTAAGTACGATCGCATTACCGTCAAGTCCCGGGATCGGAAGCATATTCGTAAATGCAAGTCCTACAGAGATACCTCCCAAAAGGATCAGAAGCATCTCGATCTTCTCGCTGTTGTCGGTATCCGGGGCATCCACCACGTCCGATACTACAGATGCGATACCTACAGGTCCGGAGACGACATCATATGCGGGAACATTTCCGGTAAATACCTGTGCCAGAGCATCGATGGATATTCTGACAAAAGATATCGGGAAAACGATCGATTCACGAAGACATGAGATGAAACCCTTACCATCCTTAAGATAGATACCTCGCAGATTTGCGCTCTTGATCTTCGTTGCGCGCATGGTAACGGTCATTTCTTTCCCGTCACGGATCAGACGGATAGTAAGCGTCTCTCCCTTGGAGTTTCGTACAAGATCCGATATGCCCGGATCCGAGACCGGTACATCATTTACAGAAAGGACCGAGTCCTTCGCTTTCAGCACGGGATTTCCTTCATTCTGCGAAGGATCAACAGATGTGATCGTCCATCCCTGATTCGCATCAAGTCCGGCATAGTGTGTGATCCCGAGCATATACTGTTCCGTGATCTCAGGAACAAGAATTACTTCATACTTGTCACCGGTACGGGCAGATCTCATCTCCAGTGTGATCTCATCGACATTGCTGACTTTGCCGAGATAATAGGAAAGATCCATCTGGCAGAAGACTTTCTGTCCGTTAAACTTCAGGATAGTATCTCCTTCTTCGATCTGTGTCGCTGCCACCTGTGTTCCCGGGACGACGACATCCTGCTTCAGTTCAAGGAAACCGAACTTCGAAAAGCAGATCATGAAAATGATGATACCAAGTATCACATTCATCGCCGGACCGGCGAGGGACACCAGAAGTCTCTTCCATCTGGCCTGATTGATCAGGTTTTCCGGATTATCGTCTTTCAGTTCTCCGGTCTCATCATCGATTTCAGAGAAACGGACATATGCGCCCAGCGGGATCAAGCGGATATAATACTCAATATCCTTTCTCTTCCATGAGAAAAGCTTCGGGCCGACAAATACGGATAACTCATACACCTTGATCTTAAGAAGACGTGCAACAAGAAAATGGCCGATCTCATGAACCGCGGCCAGAATACCTAATCCCAATATGCAGATAACGATACTTAATGGTGACATATTGATCTAAGGCTCACTTTCTAATCTCTTCGGTAATCATTCTTGCCCACGCATCCACGGCAAAGATCTCGGCTAGTGACGGGTTCTGGGTAACTCCATCCCGCTCATGTCTTTCCATTACAGTGCAGACTGTCTTTTCGATATCGAGGAAAGAAGCTTTTCCGTTAAGGAAATCGGCAACGATCACTTCGTTGGCAGCATTCATGGCAGCCGGTAGCGTACCGCCGACTTTGCCCGCATGATAAGCCATATCGACCAGATGGAATACCTGGCGGTTGCAGGGTTCGAAAGTAAGTGTTCCCGTCTGCTCATCAAATGGTGAGAACGGACGGCAGATACCTAAGCTTCTTCTCGGATGGAAAAGAGCAACCTGGATCGGCATCATCATATTCGGGAATCCCATCTGCGCCAGCACAGATCCGTCCGATAATTCGACCATGGAGTGTACGATGCTCTGAGGATGGACCACGATATCGATCTGATCCACAGGCGTATCAAACAGCCAGGAAGCTTCCAGCACTTCCAGGCCCTTATTCATCATCGTGGAAGAATCGATCGTGACCTTACCGCCCATATTCCAGGTCGGATGATTCATCGCATCTTCCAGTGTCACATTCTCGAGCTGCTGACGGGTAAATCCACGGAAAGGTCCGCCGGAAGCCGTGAGAAGGATCTTCTTGAGGGATCCTTCAGGCTGTCCCATCAGGCACTGCCAAATAGCGGAATGCTCGGAATCCACAGGAAGAAGCGCGACCTTCTTCTGCTTAACAAGAGGCATAACGATAGATCCTGCAGTAACAAGCGTCTCCTTGTTCGCAAGTGCAATATCTTTTCCGGCATGGATCGCCGAGATGACCGGTGAAAGACCTTTCATTCCGACCATCGCACCAACTACACAGTCCACTTTCGGAAGAGTCGCACAGTGACAGTTTCCATCATCTCCGCAGTACACTTTTACTTTGGAGTCACGAGGAAGCATACGCTTCAGGGTGTCTCTTCTCTCTTTTGTCGCGACACTGACACACTCCGGAGAAAACTCCACGATCTGCTCCAAAAGCAGTTCGATATTATATCCGCAGGTAAGTGAAATAACTTTAAACTCCTCAGGAAAATGACGTACGACCTGAAGAGTCTGTGTACCGATGGAACCCGTAGAACCTAAAATACAAAGTGACTTCATATTAACCTCCCCAAACTACGGCATATGCCAGCCCCAGCGCCACAGGAAGCGTGAAAAAGGCGCTGTCAAAGCGGTCCATTATACCGCCGTGTCCCGGCATGAACTTTCCGAAATCCTTGATACCGACAAGTCTCTTGATGCTTGACGCCATCCAGTCACCCAGCTGGGAAACACAGGACAGGAGAAAACCGAAAACAGCAGCCAGTGTCACGAAAAGCGAAAATGTCATGGTCACATCCATCACATGAACCATAACAAAAGCGAAGAAAAGCGCAGTCAGAAGCGCCGTGAACAGCGCACCTCCGACACAGCCTTCCCATGTTTTCTTCGGACTGATATGCGGTACGATCTTATGCTTTCCGAAGAAAGAACCGCAAAAATATGCGAAAACATCCGAGATCCACGGCGCGAAAAGACCAATGACCATGAAATACCAGCCATTCGGAATCAGGTACATCATGACGTGGGTACATGCAATCGGGAATGAAACATAAATAATGATCATCGATGACGCAAATCCGGAGCGGATCGCTTCAGGATGTTCTTTGACAAGCGGCGGGATCATTGTCGAGATAAAGCAGTAGATCAAAGTGATCAGCGCATAGAGCGTAAAGCCCTGGGAAGGTGTACCTTCCGTCGCCCAGAACACAAGCGGAAGAAATCCCAGATATCCGCCAAGAACAGTAGCAGGAACAGACATTTCTTTCTGCGTGTTCTTCGCTGCTTTGATCAGTTCAACAAGTGCCAGCGTCGTGACAATGAACGTGAACGCCAAGAGGACCGGCGGTACAAAATATGCCGGAATAACCAGTGCAAGCACAGCAACAGTAAATATAGCTCCTGTAATGATCCTCTGTAACATACGTCAGTTTTCTTCCTTTTTCTCCTTGGAGAGCCCGCCGAAGCGGCGATCCCTTTTAGTATATGCAACAAGTGCTTCGGTAAGTTCTTTCATACCGAAATCAGGCCACAGAACATCCGAGAACCATAGTTCAGAGTATGCGCCTTCCCACACGAGGAAATTTGATGTTCTTTCCTCACCGCTCGGACGGATGATAAGATCCGGATCCGGTACATCCGGCAGGTATAACTGCTTCGCGAACAGATCCTCTGTAATATCTTCGCTCTTCAGTTTCCCGGAAGCCACCTGATCAGCAAGTTTCTGCGCAGCCTGAACGATCTCTCGTCTGCCGCCGTAGTTAAAAGCAACGATAAGCGTCATTCTGTCACGATGCTTACTGCCCTCTTCGGCGCGCTTACATACTTCCTGGATATTTGAAGGAAGTGCAGCAATATCTCCGGTAAAGCGGACGCGGATACCTTCTGCTTCCAGTTCAGGATCATATCGGTCGAAATACTCGACAAAAAGCTCCATCAGAGTATGGACTTCGCTCTCCGGACGGGACCAGTTCTCTGTGGAAAAAGCATACACAGTTACATACTTGATACCGTATTGGCCGCAATACTTACAGAGATTTTTCAGATTATCCGCACCGGCACGGTGTCCGGCGGATCTCGGAAGCATGCGCTTTTTGGCCCATCTTCCATTACCGTCCATAATGACGGCAAGATGGGTCGGTATCTTCAGCTGAGAAGCATCGGCTTCCACAGCTTTCTTTCTAGAAAAGAATCCTAATTTTCCGTCCTCGGCAGGGCACATACACTTCTCCAAAAAAAGAGTTGTCTCGAAGGATCATACCCGGAGACAACCCTTTATTATTCCTTCCTTAGGTCATCAGATCTCCATAAGATCCTTCTGCTTCGCCTCGCAGCTCTTATCCACTTCCTTGACATACTTGTCAGTCAGTTTCTGGATCTGCTCTTCAAAATAACCCAGATCATCATCTGTGAGTTCTTTTTTCTTATTGATGGCACGATACTTATCGATACCTTCACGACGGATGTTACGGATAGCGACCTTGGCTTCCTCACCATACTTCATAACGCTCTTTACGAGCTCTTTACGGCGTTCCTCTGTAAGGATCGGGAAAACCAGACGGATCATCTTTCCGTCGTTGCTCGGGTTGATACCGAGATCAGAAGACTGGATCGCCTTCTCGATCTCTTTGAGCATAGACGGATCCCAAGGTGTCAGAGTGATCATTCTCGGCTCCGGAACCTGGATATTCGCAACAGCATTCAACTGAGACTGTGTGCCGTAATAATCTACTGTGATACGATCAAGAACATGCGGATTTGCACGTCCGGCACGGATCGCATTAAAGTTCTCCGTGAGGTTTGTGATCGTTTTTTTCATCTTGTCTTCGTAAGAGTCAAAAACCTCTTTTGTAATTTCAACCATTGCCATAATATCAAGCCTCCTTTGAAATCAAACTACGATCATCCTACGATCGTGCCAATATCTTCGCCAAGTACGACCCGGACGATGTTTCCCGGATCCTCCATGGAAAATACCATGATCTTTGTATGGTTATCACGGCAGAGCGCAGCAGCTGTCGCATCCATGACCTTCAGGTTCTTCGAGAGGACCTCGTCATGAGAGATCGTCTTATACTTCACAGCATCCGGATACTTGTGCGGATCCTTGTCATATACACCATCGACCATAGTCGCCTTACAGAAGATATCCGCTTCGATCTCGGTCGCACGGAGAGCCGCGCCTGTATCTGTGCTGAAGAACGGGTTACCTGTTCCGCAGGCAAAGATAACGATCCTCTTCTTCTCAAGGTGTCTTACCGCTCTTTTTCTGATATAAGGCTCCGCCATTTGACGGACATCCACTGCGGACATGACACGTGTGATCGCACCGGCCTGCTCCAGAGCATCTGAAATAGCAAGGGCATTCATCAGTGTCGCCAGCATACCCATATGGTCGGCAGTAACACGATCCATATTCTCACTGGATCTTCCTCTCCAGAAGTTTCCGCCACCGACTACTACAGCGACCTCCACACCAAGATCCGCGACTTTCTTGATTTCTGCGCAGATGCTCTTTACTGTATCATCGTCGATTCCGACTTTCTTATCTCCAGCCAGCGCCTCACCGCTGATCTTGAGAAGGATCCTTTTATAGACAGGTTCACTCATTACCTTGTCCTCCCATATATATACTTAAATCATTTTATCGTTAATTCCGGATTCTGAAAAGACAAAAGCCGGATTTTTTCTCTATTTAGTCTTTTCTCTCATAGTCGTTGGTGTAGCACTCGCGGAACCGGCCGGAAAAAGAAGGCTCGACTCCACCGGCATACAGGTGGGAGACATCTCCGAAAGAAAGCATGCGGAACTGGGCGATCCCTTCTCGTCTTTCTTCCGTCACGACAGTAGTAACGGATGTGGGGGCCGCCATCATGGCATGCCACATGATAAAAGGCGAAAGATTCAGGAGATAGGATAAAAGAACTGCCTCCAGACCGTAATGGCAGAAAAGCACGATCGTATCGTTATTGGGCTTTTCTGCACGGAACCATTTTCCTTCTTTTCTGTAGCCATGCTTCTCGAGAAGTTTCTCAAACTCAGAATAGACCCAGTCTCTTTCCTCTCGTACATGTGCGGCTTTCAGCGCAGGATACTCGGTCCACTTATCATAATCGAAAGCATAGGGCATGCTCATCCAGTCCTGCGGGCACCAGTCCCATGCCACGCCAAGTTTTTCCGGACGCTGGACTTTCGGCGCGAATTCACGAAGCCACTCCAGCTCTTCCGCGTCTTTTCCCATCTTGGGAAGACAGTAGGAAGCGGTTTCCCTGGCCCGTCCCAGAGGCGAGACATAGCAATAATCCGCCGGAACTTTTTTCATTCGTTCCGAAAGAAGTTCAGCTTCGATTTTTCCCTGTTCGGTCAGGCAGTCATTCTCATAATCCGGATCACCGTGCCGGACGATCAGTATCTTCATATACGTCCCTTTCTATTTAATGATTCCTTCATCTCATACATTGTAACAGAATACAAGGATAGATAAAGACTTGACTACGCTCAAAAAAAGAGACAGTCCCGAAAGACTGTCTCTTCAGTAAGTTCATCTTAAATCAGATTACTTGATCTGCTTCATAACTTCTTCAGCGAAGTTCTCTTCCTTCTTGGCAATACCTTCACCCATTTCGAAACGTGTGAAACGACGGATGGTAACGTTGTTGCCGAATTCCTTTGTGTATGTAGCGATCGACTTAGAATCATCCTTAACGAATTCCTGCTCCATGAGGCAGTTCTCCTTATAGAACTTCTCGATGTTACCCGGCAGGATTCTCTCCTTGATGATCTTTTCCGGCTTACCTTCGTTGAGGTTCTTGTTGATGATGATCTCCTTTTCCTTCTCGAGATCAGCTTCCGGAACATCCTCACGTGTGAGCCACTTCGGGTTTGCAGCAGCAACCTGCATAGCGATATCCTTAGCAAAATCAGCGAACTTGGAATCTGTGATGATGGAATCATCCTCTGTGCCAAACTCTACGAATACACCGATCTTACCGCCCATGTGGATGTAAGAAGCAACAGCGCCGTTGCCCTCTACCTCATATACTACGAATCTTCTGATAGAAGTATTCTCTCCGATATCAGCGATAGCTTCCTTCTGGAAGAGCTCAACTGTCTTGGACTCATCATTGTAAAGTGTCTGAGCCATCAGTTCTTCAACATTCGCCGGCTTCTTAGCAAGAATGTGTGTAGCAACTGCATCTGCGAAAGCCTTAAACTTGTCTGTGTTAGCAGCAAAGTCTGTCTCGATGTTGATCTCTACGAGAGCACCGGACTTCTTGTCGTCAGCGATCTTGGCAATTACTGCGCCTTCAGCAGCGACTCTTGCGGACTTCTTCTCAGCCTTTGCAATACCCTTCTCACGAAGCCATGCAACTGCCTTCTCAATATCACCCTCAGATTCCTGAAGAGCTCTTTTACAATCCATAATACCGGAACCTGTCATGTCACGAAGTTCCTTGACCTGTGCAGCACTAATTTCAGCCATTGTTATATCCTCCAATTAAATATTTGTTTAATTACGATACTTGAAAAGCACTATTATGCTTCAGCCGGAGCCTCAGCTGCTGCTTCTTCAGCAACTTCCTCAGCTACTTCAGCGTCCTCAGCCTGAACGTCGAGCTGCTCGCCCTGACGGCCTTCGAGAACAGCGTCAGCCATATGACCGGCAATGAGCTTAACCGCACGGATCGCGTCATCGTTACCCGGGATTACATAATCAACTTCTTCCGGATCGCAGTTGGTATCAACGATAGCAACTACCGGGATGCCAAGACGACGAGCTTCGGAAACTGCCAGGTGCTCTTTCTTTGTATCAACGATAAAGAGGCAAGCCGGGAGCTTCTTCATGCCCTGGATGCCACCAAGGTTCTTATCGAGCTTTTCCATCTCGAGCTTCAGCTTAGCAACTTCCTTCTTTGTGCGAAGATCGAAAGAACCATCTTCGGACATTGTCTTCAGTTCTGCCAGACGAGCGAGACGCTTCTCAATTGTCTTGAAGTTTGTGAGAGTACCACCGAGCCAGCGGTTGTTGATGTAGAACATGTTGCAGCGGACTGCTTCCTCAGCGATGGAATCCTGAGCCTGCTTCTTTGTACCTACGAAAAGGATGTTTCCGCCGTCTGCAGCAATAGAACGTACGAAGTCATAAGCTTCCTCTGTCTTCTTTACTGTCTTCTGCAGGTCGATGATGTGGATGTTGTTACGCTCCGTGAAGATATACTCCGCCATCTTCGGGTTCCAACGGCGTGTCTGGTGACCAAAGTGTACACCTGCTTCAAGAAGCTGCTTCATAGAAATAGTTGACATAAAAATTCCTCCTGTTTTTTCTTCCATAAGGGCTACCCCGGTGTCTCCGGAGAACAAAAGCTACCCCTTATGTGATTTTTAGCCTTTAAAATGATACAATGAAGTAGCCGCATTGGCAAGTGTTTTTCAAAAGAAATTCACTAAAACAGGCATTTTTATATGAAATCGAGGTCATTATACATATGAATCATCTATCCGAGCAAGAAAAAAACACTTTTAACAGCATTCTTTCTGATCTGATCGCCATTCCGAGCGTGAAGGGCGAGCCATCCGATGGCGCCCCGTACGGAGTTCAGCCGAAGGCGGCACTCTCCTACTTTCTAAAGCGCGCTTCGGAAGATGGCTTTATTGCAGAAAATATCGGAGACAAAGCCGGATACGTCCAGTGGGGAACCAAAGGTCCTCTTCTCGCCGTCCTGGGACACCTCGATGTCGTGCCGGAAGGATCGGACTGGAAGACCGAAGCTTTTACGCTTACATCTGACGGCCCGTATTTCTGCGGACGTGGTGTGGTAGATGACAAAGGACCGGTCGTAAGTTCTTATATGGCGCTTTTACGTTTTAAGAAGAATCACCCGGATCCGGATTACCGTGTCCGTCTGATCGTCGGAACGGACGAGGAGCATGGCTCCTCCTGTATGGAAAGATACTGCGAGACCGAAGAGCTTCCGGATATCGGATTTACACCGGATGCCGAATTCCCGTGTATCTTCGCGGAAAAAGGAATCTATCAGATGCATTTTGAAGCAGATCCCGATGGAAGATTTACCCTTCATGGTGGAAATGCAGCAAATATGGTTCCTCCCTATTGTGAATGCATCGATCTTAAAGAAAGCAAAGGAATATCCACAAAGGGTGTTCAGGCACATGCTTCTCATCCAGCACTTGGTATCAACGCGATCGATCTGATGCTCGATAAGATGGATCCGGCACTTCTTTCCGGTTCTCCTCTTCTTCTTTTAATGAAGAAGTATTTCAGCGGATCATCCGAGACACCGTTTTCTTCCTTCTTCGGCAGTGACATTTCCGGAGCGATGACGACCAATGTCGGTATCGTTGATATCAGCACGGATCACGCAAGGCTTCACGTGGACATCCGCTTCCCTGTCACGATTTCCGGCAAGGAAGTACGAAAGAAGCTTGAAGAAGCCGCAGATGAGTTCGGTGTGAAAGTCGTTGACGATTCTGTTCAGCCGCCTCTCTTTAAGGATAAGGAATCCAGACAGATCTCGGTCCTTACAGAAATCTACAGCAACTACCGCGAACTCTTCCCCTATTCCGAGGACGAGAAAGAAAAGAGAGCTGCTGCTATTTCCGAGAAAGCGGCTCCGATCGCCATCGGTGGAGGAACTTATGCACGTACTATGCCGAATATCGTAGCCTTTGGTCCTCAGCTCCCGTGGGAGAAAGATCAGTGCCATCAGGCCAATGAAAGGATCCTCAAAGAAAGCTTGTACCTCCTCGTACCGATGTACGAAGAGGCACTGGAAAAGCTTGGCGATATTATTACCGGTAAGTGATTTATACGAATCTTCTTACAGTGACAACGCACGACATCGGAACATAGTCTTCCACGATTCCGCCGCGGCTTGTCGAAGCATGGATCACGACTCCGCTGCCGCAATAAAGGCTTACGTGATCGACTCTTCCGTCTCCGTCATAGTCATGGCAGATGACATCTCCGGCTTTCAGATCCTGATTCGTAACATCTGTACCCATCTTAGCGATCGATGCAGACTGATGCGGAAGTGAAATACCGTAATAGCGCGCATATACATACATTACGAAGCCGGAGCAGTCGAGACCCTGGAGCGATGCTCCGGTATAGACGTACGGGATTCCGATAAAAGCTCTGGCATATGTCAGAAGATCACAGGAACCCGGATCCGGAATAGAACGCTTTACGGGTGCAGGTGTCGGTGTTGCCGGAGCAGAAGGTTCAGACGGTTCATCCACCTTCGAATTCGGACGAGTGGTCGTAGGAGACGTAGGCTCATCTTTCTGCTCAGGTTTTTCTGTCTCCAGTTCGGATCTTACGAGATCAGAGCGGACATAACCTCCGTCAGAGAGCTTATACCATCCGTTACCGGTCTTAGCCACGACTTTAATTGCTTCGTCTCTGACAAGTTTTCTTACGATAGCATCATCCGTACTCGGGCCGGATCTGACATTAACATCACCATTTGAATAGAATGTGCCGCTCATTTCTTTTTCCGTTACCTTCGGAGCAGGAGTCGGCGTCGGAGTTGCCTTCGGTTTCGGAGTGGTCTTTACATCTTCTTTCTTCTCCGGAGTTGGTGTCGGAGTCTTCTCTTTCTTCGGAGTTATCTCCGGTGTAGGAGTAGCCGTTGGCTCCGGAGTAGGTGTAGGAGTTGCCAAAGCTTCAGAAGTCAGATTCTCAGAAAGAACATATCCGGTGACCTGACCTTCTTCTGTCTCAAATGCGATATGCGACCAGGCAGATCCGATGCCGATACGCTTCACCATGTCCGCATACTGAATCGTCTCAACGACTTCCGCATCAGAAGCAGGAGAAGAGTATACCATCATCGCTTTTAATGCATAAACCACTTCATCCTTAGGAGCAAATGCAGCAGCATCGAGCATCTCAACTGCCACACCGTCGCGGTTGCTATGTTCGGAAATGATATAAGTATCGTTTATAAGCGGATCCACTTCCTCATTCATTTCAGACTCGGGAGAATATCTCAGCTGAACAACTTTTGCAGATCCTGCGGCAGAAGCCTGCAGCGTCTCATCAGAGGGAACGGAGAGATATGTATCGGAAGCATGTCCGAGAGGAACGATAGGAAACAGCACGGTAATCATAGACACCACCATGATGATCGATGACATCTTCAGACCGCGATGCAGATGACGCTCAGTCATTCTCTTTTTCAGTTCGTCATTCAGACCTATTTTCTTCGAATCCTTTTTCAACATTGCCTCCAAACAGGTTATTTCCAATATAATTACATCATAATTATATCGTACCTGCACCCTCTTGGAAACAATTGTGACATAATTGTAATATGGCGCAAAGAATTGACGCAAAATCTCAAATCCGTTTTAGGCGCATTTCCAAGTGTTTTGATAATCAAATGATTTCTATTGACTAGCATCAATGTCAAGATAATGATATTTTTTCAGAAGCACTGCCAGTCTATAAGAAAGCAAAAAAGAGCCGCCCTTTTAACAGGACGGCTCTTTTGAACGATCAAATCAAGTAAGAGGATCACTCTTCAGCAGGTGTAGCCTCTGCTGCCGGTGCTTCTTCCTTAACTTCCTCTACAGGAGCAGCTTCTTCCTCATCCTTCGGTTCCGGATTGATCGGAGCTACTTCCTTGATGGAGATGCTGATGCGGCGTGCTGTCGGATTAACATCGAGGACCTTAGCCTCAACCTCCATACCTTCCTTCAGAACATCCTGTGGCTTATTCAGTCTTACATCGGAGATCTGGGATACATGGCAAAGAGCATCGAGATTCGGCTCAAGCTCAACGAATGCACCGAACTGGAACATACGGACAACCTTACCGCGAACGATAGAACCTACCGGGATACGCTCTTCAATGTTATAGAACGGATCATCCTCAGCCTTCTTATAGCCGAGAGAAATTCTCTTCTTCTCCGGATCAAAATCCTTAACATATACATGTACCTTATCACCAACGGAGAGAACTTCCGACGGATGATGGATGTGATTCCAGGAGAGCTCGGATACGTGGATAAGTCCATCCACACCGCCGATATCTACGAAAGCACCGAAGTCTGTGAGGGATCTTACGACACCGTCGTACTCCTTATCCTTTTCAATACCGCTCCATACTTCCTCAGCTTTTGCCTTACGCTCATTGTTGAGAAGTGTTCTTCTGGAACCGGAAACTCTCAGGCGGCGCTTGTCCGGATCGAACTGTGTGATAAGGATCTCGATCGTCTTACCCTTGTAAGCTTCAAGATCGTTAACAACATTCAGTTCAAGCTGTGTTCTGTGAATGTAGATGTCAACTCCGCCGTAACTTGCGATGACACCATCTTTAACTACGTTTGTGATCTTAACTGTAACCGGCGTCTTATTCTCGTAAGCCGCTTCGATTTCTGCTTTATTCTTGCTGAAATCCACATGAGACTTGGAAAGAATGATCTCTTTACCCATGTCAGTATTGCGGATGCTCTTTACGTACACTTCAATCTCTTTGTGCTCTTCAACTGCCGCTTCAAAGTCAAAATCAGGTTCAAACTCACTTCTTGGAATCTTGCCTTCCGACTTATCATGGACATCTACATATACGAAATCACTGTCGCAGGTCGTGATTGCTCCCTTCACTGTAGCGTTCTTTCGAAGCTGTGGAATGCTTTCAATGTAATCGCCAAAATTGATGTCGTTAGACTCTGGATTCGTGTTTACCCCGTTTTCACTCATGGTTTGGATAACCTCCCTGATAATACTCACCGGCGTTGATGCTCCTGCCGTAACTCCGATCCGCTTCACCTTGCGTTCCCTCCACATAGGAAGCAGCGGTAAAACTTCTTCGGCGCCACCAACAAGATATGTCAGCGCACAACGATCTGAACATATGTCATAGAGTTTCTTTGTATTTGAGCTGGTCTTCGATCCTATGACGATCATAACATCGGAAAGCTCAGCCAGATCCGCAGTTTCTCTCTGCCTATTTTCAGTCGTATAACATATTGTACCAAAAATTTGATCATTTGCAATTTTTTTCTGCACGAATTCACAAATTTCTTGGAAAACCTTACTGGAAAACGTCGTTTGGGACACCCAAACGGAATCAGATTCGATATTTGGGAGTGCCTGACACTCTTCCAAAGACGATATCACCGTCACAGGATGAGTGCTTTCTCCGCAGATGCCGACGACTTCCGGATGTCCTTTCGTTCCGGTGATATATACGGGATGTCCTTCTTTTCCCGCTTTATTTACGATAGTATGGATCTTCTTTACAAAAGGACATGTGCAGTCGATGATCTCACAGTTTCTCGATGAAAGCTCCTCCATCACCTGCGGAGTAACTCCATGGGCACGGATCAATACCACACTGCCTTCATCGACCTCACCAGGTTCATGCACGAGGATCATGCCGGAAGATAAAAGATCACCGACGACCGTCTCATTGTGCGTGATCTCTCCCAGCATATAGATCTTCCGTCCCGGATACTTTTCCAGGATGGAATACGCTGTTTTCACGGCACTTTCGACACCGAAACAAAAACCGGATGATTTAGCTGATTCGATCTTCCAGGATCCCAAAATCGTAAAACCTTCCTCTGAATTATTCCTTAATATATGAAAGAAGCAGATCCTGCGTCTGTTCAATATCGATCTTTGTCGTATTGATCTCGATGGCATCCTCGACCTTTACGAGCGGAGAAGCAGCACGGGTGGAATCCTGCTGATCTCTGTACTGGATATCGCGGAGGACATCTTCATAAGTAGTATCCGTAACACCCTTTTCCTGAAGCTCAAGAAGTCTTCTTCTGGCTCTTTCCTCCGCATCCGCGACGAGGAAGAACTTATACTTCGCATTCGGGAATACTTTGGAACCGATATCACGGCCATCCAGGATGACGTTCTTTCCTTCAGAGATCTTTCTCTGAAGATCTACCATTTTTTCTCTGACGACCGGGATTGCGGAAACATCCGAAGCTGCAACTGAAACACCCGGCATACGGATCTCGGAGGAGACATCTTTCCCATCAAGCCATACATGCTGGGATCCGTCTTCATGTGTGATATCGATTCTAATATCCTGCATCATCTTCTCTACAGCTTCTGTATCCTTTGTATCGATGCCGCTCTTTAAAGCTTTTAATCCGCAGGCACGGTACATAGCACCTGTATCCAGATAAAGGATTCCCAGCTTCTTGGCCACACCTTTTGCCAGGGTGGATTTTCCGGAACCGGAAGGACCGTCAACAGCAATCTGATAATACTCACTCATTTTTCATTTCCTCCTAATCAATTAAATAGCGCGGTGTCCCAGGCCGATCGCGATCTCATTAAGATGTAAAAGGCCAATACCGAAATACACACATACGCTGATATGGTCGTTATAGCGGGCGATACCGATCTTCCCGCCGACATTCAGGCCGATCGCCTTCGATGTGATCTGGGAGATCGCTTCTCTTGCAGCCCCTGCAAGAGCACCCTCTTCATTATGATTATTCCCGATGATTCCTTCGCGCTGGGCGGCAACGACACATCTCTCGATGATCTTACTGACGGAAGAGATGAATTCTCCGCCGAAATCGGCCGCCGTTGCGTTGATTTTCTCGGCTTTCAGAGCTTCTTTAAGCTCTGCTTCTTCCTCTCGGGAATTTGTAAGCGCGATGCGGATCGAAGCGGAAGCGGTAAGTTTACTGCTGGCAATCAATTCTTTCATGATTCCTCTTCCTCCTTTTCTTCTTCAGAAGGCTGATTTCTATCTTTTCCGGTGTCATATACCTTATATTCTTTCCAGAGACGTTCGAGCGCTTCGAAAGACTCCTCGATATGTGCTTTTCTATGCATACCGAGAGCAACGAGAAGTGCATTGATCAGGGAGAGCGGCGCTGTAAGTGAATCTACGAAGGATGCCATATCCGAGCGGGCGAACAGAGCCACATCCGCATACTCAGTCATCGGCGTGTCCGCCTTATCCGTGATCACGATAACAGATGCGCCACGGGAGCGGGCATACTGCATCGACTGGATCGTTCTGCTGGAATATCTCGGGAAACTGATACCGATCATGACATCTCCGGGACCGATCGGAAGGATCTGCTCAAATACCTCATTGGCACTGTTGCTGTGAATATGACGCACATCATCAAAGAGCGGCGTCATATAAAAATGCATAAAGGAAGAAAGAGGCGAAGAACTTCTAAGACCCATAATATAGATCTTTTTCGCAGCAAGGATCGTAGAGACCGCTTTGCTGAACGCCTCCTCATCCATATTCTCATATGTATATTTCAGGCTGTCGATATCCGCCTGAAGGATCGACTTGACGATGGAAGCATCATCCGAGAAACGGCTGGCTGCATTGAGGCGCTGCACCGATGTAAGCTTGACCTTCAGCTCTTCCTGAAGTGCTTTTTGAAAATGCGGATACCCTTCATATCCGAGTTCCATAGAAAAACGGACAACAGTGGATTCACTGACTCCGGTCGTTTCTCCGAGCTTGGCCGCGGTCATATATGCCGCAGTTTCATAATTGGCAAGGATATATTTCGCAATAGCTTTCTGCCCCTTGCTCATCGAGTCCATCGATTCGGTGATCCGTTCGACGACACTTGATAATGACTCGTTTCTTTTATCCTCCGTCATGAATCAATCCTCCCCTTTTTGACCGTCCATCCAGCTCTCGATCGAGATCTGCCGGTCATCTTTATTTCCTGCCGCTTCTTCGAGAGAATCCTGAAGATCGCGGATCGTCTTATACATCATAAGTTCCATTGCAGGCATCTCAGATACTGACGAGATACCAAACTCAAGAAGGAACTGCTGTGTCGTACGGAACAATGCCGGTCTGCCCGGTGCTTCCAGTGTGCCGCATTCTTCGACCAGACCACGCTCGATCAGGCGGGAAACGATAGAGTCGGAGCTGACACCTCTGACCGCTTCGATCTGTGCTCTGGTCACTGGCTGGTTATATGCGATAACGGCCAGTGTCTCATAGGTCGCTTGCGACATCGGAGGACGGGTCCTCGGAGCAAACAGGCGTTCCAGGACCGGTTTCATCGACGGCTTCGTGCACATGACATATGCGTCGTCCGCTTTACGGATAAGAAGTCCGCCCCACGGGTTGGTCTCATAGTCCTTTATCATGCGCTCAAGCGTCTCTTCGACCGCTTCCTTCGGCATCTGTGTGATCTCGCAGAGCCGGTCCACGGAGATCGGATCACCATGCGCAAAAAGCACTGCCTCCAGTGCGGCAGGCAGTTCCTGTACGGTGATCTTGTTTTCATGCTCGTACGATTCAGTCATACGCGGCAAGCTCCTTTGACTCCTGGCTTCTGTCCAGACCGAATCTCTCTTCGTCCAGCTCATTCTTCTTGGTCTCGATCTGAATTACATCGAAAGGCTTCTCCTGCTCGGCGACGATCTGATCACCGCGGAGGAGCTCAAGAACAGCCAGAAAACCGACGATACGGTCCATCTTCTCGACTTTATGTGCAGGGAAAAGCTCATGGAAAAAGACTTTACCTTTTCCCTTGATGTTATCCCACACAAATCTTATTTTATCACGAATGGAAAACTTATCTCTCTTTAAGATATGCGTAATACGGGATGCGATATCTGCAAAGCGGATCTTATTGCGCTTACAGACATCCTCGATCCCCTTCTTTAATTCTTCTTCATCGACCGGTGCAGGAATGCTCTTCACTTCGATGCCAAGAGAAGCCGGTGTCTGCGGGACACGGTACATGCAGTTCGAATAATCACGGTACCGATCCTTAAGATCCGATGCCAGCATCTTACAGCGGCGATATTCAAGGAGTTTTACCACGAGTTCTTCTCTCGGATCAGGCTCAGCTGCACCATCGGTGACATTTCTATCCGGAAGAAGCATCCTGGACTTGATATGTACGAGAGTTGCCGCCATGAGCAGAAACTCTGAGGCGACTTCCATATCCAGGGAATTCATCTTGTCGAGGTATTCCATATACTGATCGGTAACCTCGGCGATCGGGATATCGTAGATATCAATGTCGTTTTTTTCGATCAAATGAAACAGAAGGTCCAGAGGACCTTCAAACTTACGAAGTCTGACTTGTGGATTCTCCATAGCTGCCACGATTTCCTACCTCGTTCTGTTTCAATTATTCGATCGTATCAAAACCGATCTTAACTGCTTTTCTTACTTCACGGATCGTCTCTTCCGCCTTTTTAGAAGCCTTTTCTCTTCCTTTTTTCAGGATCTCAAGGAGCTTCGGCTCATCCTGCAGAAGAGCAGTTCTCTTCTCATAGATCGGAGTATGGAACTCGGCGATCTTTTCCTGAAGCATCTTCTTGCAGGCAACGCATCCGATGCATCCGCCCTTACACTGCTCCGTGATCTCCGGGACTTTCTCCTCATTGAATACTTTCTGGAAAGCATAGACGGTGCAGACATCCGGATGACCCGGGTCATCTTTTCTGATACGGGCCGGATCCGTGATCATGCTCATGACCTTCTTCTTTACTTCTTCCGGAGTATCTGCAAGAGCGATAGTATTTCCGTAGCTCTTACTCATCTTACGGCCATCGGTACCCGGAAGTACTTTTGCCTTTGTGAAAAGAGGCTGAGGTTCCGGAAGAACTTCCGTCTTATACAGGAAGTTAAAACGGCGGGCGAGCTCTCGTGTGATCTCAAGATGCGCGGACTGGTCTTCACCTACCGGTACGTAATTTGCACGGTACATCAGAATATCCGCCGCCATCAGGGCCGGATAGCCAAGGAAACCATAGGTCATGATGTCCTTTTCCGAAGACATATTAGCGATCATATCCTTATATGTCGGACATCTTTCGAGCCAGGACAGAGGGGTATTCATGCCAAGCAGAAGGAAAAGCTCCGCATGCTGCTTGATATCGGACTGCAGGAAGATCGTCGCCTTATCCGGATCCACTCCGCTTGCCAGGATATCAGCAAGAAGACCCAGCGTATTCTTACGAAGCACATCCGTCTCCGCGTAACCGGTCGTCAGCGCGTGCCAGTCAGCGATAAAGAAATAGCACTCATACTGATCCTGAAGACGGACCCAGTTCTCGATAGCGCCGAAATAGTTGCCCAGATGGATATTTCCCGTAGGACGTGTTCCTGAAAGTACGATTTTGTTTTCCATGTTTACCTCTTTATATGATTAATGTTTTTCCAACTAAATTCCAAAGGAGTTCTCCGCAGAGCTTATCGATCGGCCATCGGAACGGGAACGCGATCCAGTAAACGATCTTCTGGAGTATGCTGACGTCCGTGAAGCGGTCCATCATGATCAATGCGAAGAAAATATAGTAGCTATACTGAGTGATAGATTCAAAAGTCTGTTTCCACTTGTACGGGATATAGGTCGAAAGGAACCGGTATCCATCCAGAGGCGGAATAGGAATCAGATTGAACGCCATGAAAAGGAATCCGTACTCTCTTAAATAATAGATGAACTCAAGGAGTATCGTTTCAGCAAGTGCCGCGCCTTTGCTCTCGGTCGGGTTCTTCACAAAAAAAGCGAGGACGAAGACCATGAGAAAAGAAGCAATGATCGCAGTTACATAATTCGCGAAAACACCTGCCAGGCTGATAAGCCGTTCACATGTGGATCTTTTAAATCTCTTCAGGTTGTTAGGATTATATTGGACAGGCTTCGCCCAGCCGAACCCGGCCAAAAGCAGCATAATGGTTCCAAGAGGATCAAAATGCGCCAGCGGGTTCAGTGTGATGCGGCCCTGTCTTCTCGGCGTGTCATCTCCCATCTTTTCCGCGACCCATGCATGCATGAACTCGTGGATGGAGAAGGTAAACGAAAGCACCATGATCATCAATGTCAGCTCGATGATCTTTTCTGACATGGGTGCGTCCGATTGTAGAATTCTAAATAACATACCTTTTTCCTAACTAACAGTATTAGACCTTAGTAAGAGAGAGTGTGACCTTCTCTCCGTTGATATCCCATTCCTTGGAAGAATCATCGGAACCCTCCGAGATCTCCGTAGCCAGGACATCTTTGGCGATCTGATCGCCATACTTGGCAAATACATTCTTCAGTTTTTCATCACAGGAATACTTCACTGTGATACGATCTGTAACCTCAAATCCGGAGCTCTTTCTCTGATTCTGGATCTTGGAAACGATCTCACGTACAAAGCCTTCCTCGATCAGGCCATCATCAAGCTTAGTATCCAGAGATACGGTAAAGCCCTTATCCGCCTGAGTGGAAAGGCCTTCCGGCTGAACATTCTCCACCAGGAGATCTTCGGTCAGAAGTTCGAAGGACTCGCCTTCGACATCGATCGTGATCTTTCCGTCCGCCTCAAGAGCCGCCATGGTCTCCTTACCCGGGAGAGCCGCGATGACTTCCTTAGCGGCATTCAGCTTCGCACCGAGCTTTCTGCCGAGTGTTCTCAGCTGCGGCTTGAACTTATAATCCAGAAGAGTCGAAGCATCCTTAAGGAATACAACTTCGTGCACATTCAGTTCTTCTTTGATGATCGACTGATACTCTTCAGCAAGCTCATCTTCGCATACAGCATAGAGCTTGCTGAGCGGCTGACGGATCTTGAGATTCGCCTGCTGACGGCAGGAAAGAGCAAGAGTTACGATCTGCTGGACATCGTCCATGTTACGCTCAAGATCCTCATTGATCCATGTCTCATTGGCTACCGGATAATCACACATATGGATCGAAAGCGGAGCATTCGCATCGACAGAACGTACGAGGTTCTGGTAGATCGACTCTGTCATGAACGGGATAAACGGAGCGGCCAGACGTGTGAACTGCTCAAGTGCAGTATAAAGAGTCATAAACGCATTGATCTTATCCTGTGTCATGTCTCCGCCCCAGTATCTCTCACGGCCACGGCGTACATACCAGTTGGAAAGGTCATCGACAAATGTCTCCATCAGACGGGATGCACCGGTGATATCGTAGCCCTGCATCTTGCTGTCAACGATCTTCTCAAGAGATGCCAGTCTCGACAGGATCCACTTATCCATAACAGAGAGCTTATCGTACTCGAGAGAATACTTGGTCGGATCGAACTGGTCGATCTCGGCATAAAGGATATAGAACGAATAAGTATTCCAGAGTGTACCCATGAACTTTCCGAGGATCTTATCCACGTTGCTATGGTCGAAACGGGACGGCAGCCACGGTGCATTGGCACTGTAGAAATACCATCTTGCAGCATCGGCACCCTGACGGTTCAGGATATCCCACGGGTCAACAACGTTGCCCTTATGCTTACTCATCTTGATGCCGTCCTTATCCTGGACAAGACCCATAACGATTACGTTCTCAAACGGAGATCTGCCGAACAGCTGTGTGCTGATCGCCAGGAGCGAATAGAACCAGCCACGTGTCTGGTCAAGTGCCTCGGAGATAAACTGGCACGGAAAGTGGGCTTCGAAGAATTCCTTATTCTCGAAAGGATAGTGGAACTGTGCAAACGGCATCGCACCACTGTCGAACCAGCAGTCGATTACCTCGGATACACGTGTCATCGGCTTGCCGCACTTCTCGCAGGTTACATGTACCTGATCGACATACGGCTTATGCAGCTCGATCTCGTCCGGGCAATCAGTAGATTTTGCCTTCAGTTCTTCGATAGAACCGATACACTCACGATGTCCGCATTCACACTCCCATACAGGAAGCGGTGTGCCCCAGTAACGCTCACGGGAGATACCCCAGTCAACTACGTTCTCAAGAAAGTTACCCATACGGCCGTCACGGATCGTCTCCGGATACCAGTTCGCCATACGGTTGCTCTTTACGAGGGCATCCTTGACCTTGGTCATTGCGATAAACCAGGAAGATCTTGCGTAGTAGATCAAAGGAGTGTCACATCTCCAGCAGAACGGATAATCATGCTCGTAAGGCATCTTCTTAAGAAGCTTGCCTTCCATGTTCAGCTTTTTGATGATGAGCGGGTCCGCATCCTTTACGAAAAGGCCTGAGAACTCTTCGCATGCCTCCGGAAGAGTACCGTCTTCTTTAACAAGCTGTACGAACGGCAGGTCATTATCACGGCCTACTCTTGCATCGTCTTCACCGAATGCCGGAGCGATATGTACGATACC
Organism: Mageeibacillus sp. UBA3781; assembly: GCA_002368805.1. Lineage (GTDB taxonomy): Bacteria > Bacillota > Clostridia > Saccharofermentanales > Saccharofermentanaceae > Scatonaster. Next base: position 26,214 of record DFFH01000130.1, read on the forward strand.
TGTACCGTCACTCATGGTTACATAACTGTCAGCGCAAACCTTAAAGGCTTCCTTTTTGCTCTTTTTAACTTCTTCTTCGGAATACGGGAAGAGAGATTCATATTTCTTTCCGACAAGCTCGGTTCCCTGATATCTCTCGAGGATCTCATATTCATCGAAGAGCTGCGGAACGAGGCATCCGGCCATGTAGTACATGACCTTCTTCTCTGTTCCATCCAGATCCTTGGAAACAGCGATCTTTACATACTCATCCGTCGGGCTTACGCAGAGAGCGACGTTCGACGGAAGTGTCCACGGTGTGGTGGTCCATGCTGCAAAATAGGTATCCTCTTCACCGACGACCTTAAAGCGTACGAATACGGAGTTTTCTTTAACCGCCTTATATCCCTGAGCTACCTCATGGCTGGAGAGTGCAGTTCCGCATCGCGGACAATAAGGAACGATCTTATGGCCCTTATAGAGCATTCCCTTGTCCCACAGGGTCTTCAGTGCCCACCACTCAGACTCGATATATGTGTTATCGTATGTGACATACGGGTGCTCCATGTCTGCCCAGAAACCTACACGGTCAGACATCTGCTCCCACTCTTCCTTATACTTCCATACGGATTCCTTACACTTTTTGATGAAAGGCTCCACACCGTACTCTTCGATCTGCGGTTTGCCGTTGATGCCGAGCATCTTCTCGACTTCCAGCTCGACCGGAAGGCCGTGAGTATCCCAGCCCGCCTTAAACTGTACGTGCTCACCTTTCATGGAATGATATCTCGGAACAACGTCCTTAATGACACGGGTCTTAATATGTCCGATGTGCGGCTTGCCGTTTGCTGTCGGCGGGCCGTCATACAGCGTAAAATTAGGAGTTCCGTCCTTTTCCGGGCGGATAGACTTCTTCTGGATGTCATTTGCTTTCCAGAAAGCCAGTACTTCCTTCTCGCGATCGATAAACTTCATATCCGGCGATACTTTTTTATACATAGTAAAACCTCTTCTTTTCCAAAAGCTCCCGTCATTATAACATACCAAGCCATTTGTGAGTATATTTTTTATATTATAAGGAGAAATTCGTCAAAAATGACAAAGAAACGTTCCCGCCGCCTGCCCGGTGACGGGAACGTTTGAAGATTTTAAGCCAGAATGATCCGGTTACAGAGTGTATTCTTCTTTTGCCTCGGCAAAAGGACCCGCAATCGTCATTACCCCGCGGTCTGCTCCGAAATAGTCGTAGTTAAATACGATATCGGAACCGTCGGTATTCTCGAATCTCTGATCCGGCTGGAATGCTTTTCCGAGGATATCGGTGTTGATGATACCCACCGGGAAATCCTTGACCTTACTGAAGATATTAGTGAGAAGAACATATTTGCCGTTCTTTTCGACCACTTCACAAGTCGCCTTGAATCTCTTGACAACAAGGTTCTTCTGCTCTTTCTTCCAGGGCTTGGCGCCATTGAAATAGACATTGCTGTCGATCCATACCGGCAGATGCTGGAAGTGCTTCTCCATGATCTTGTGCTCATAAGCCATCGGCTCATTCAGATGGAAGGAATCGATCCACTCCTGATATGTCGGATACTCATCAAAAATAAAAGTACCTGCTTCCTGCTTGTCAAAGAATCTCGGATCCTCATCCGCAGGGCATTCCTCGATCGGCCACTTCTGAATGAAAATGTTGTTGTAGATACGGTCATCTCCGTGAAGGATACTCATAAAGCCCATGACTTCCGTTCTATGATGGAAGTGATATGGCGTATATCTCGGCTGATTCTTACCGGATACGAATTCATCCGTTCCTTCACCGATCGCCTGGAAAGTACCGCAGATCAGGTTATTAACGACCGCCGCACCTTCGGTTGCGAGACGGAGGGATGCTTTACTCAGCATGACATTATTATCGATGAGCGTCGGACCATGACTAACTTCGACAAAGATATCCTGGCTCATGATCGTGCCGCGGATTCGCTTTGCAAATGCAGGGGTATGATTGTCATGCAGGAGATTCTGTGAAAGGATCGTTCCCTGTGCCTGCCAGTCACACCAGATGCCCATCGTGCAGTGATGGATATGATTTCTTCTCATCACGACATCGATCGCCGCGTGGAGCTTTATGCCGGCGATCTCCGCACCGCCTACTTCCATCATGTTATTGATGTTATGGATATGATTATCCTCGATGATCGAGAAAACGCAGCCCATACGTCCGACGATACCGGTCTGCTCGCAGTGATGGATATGGCAGCGGCGGACGATATGTGCACCGATATTTTCCTTTAACCAGCCATGATACTGACCGCGGCATACTGCATCGCGTTCCATCTGCGTCGGACTCTTCACTCTGTACTTGGTGAAGTAATGATCATTTTCAGGATCGAGATACTTTCCGAGAGAGATACCGCAGCAGCGGCTGTGGGATACTTCACAGTCCTCGATGATCCATCCGCGGCTCCAGTGCGGTCCGATCATGCCGTCCTGGAAAGCTGCCGGCGGCGCCCATGTTGTGGCTGCCTTATTTACCGTAAAACCGGAAAGCGTGATATAACCGACCCCTGTCTTACTCGGGAAGAAGCAGTTTCTTCTGACATTGATCTCTACCTTCTGCTTATTCGGGTCTTTGCCCTGGAAATTGGCATAGAGCACTGTCTTTCCGTCTTTCTGCTCACAATACCACTTGAAGATCGAGTTTTCCGGCTCCCAGGAAGCGGGATCCTTCTCACCTTTCAGGCAGTCTTCGAGTGTATCTGTCTCATAAAGAGCAACATCATTGAGATAGACACAGCCTGTATGCGGATGACGGTGCCAGAAGTACCAGTCTCCGCCGATCCTTGTATCGTAGGGATTATATGAACCGAAGATACCGTTATCGATCTCGACTTTCCATGTCTTCCCCTTATATTTCTCCCAACCCTTCACGATCTCGGCGCCGGTAATAACAGCCTTAAGCGGTTCTACCGAACGATAAGTGATACGGGCATCCTCGGTTCCGGCATTGGCCGGATCGACATATTCTCTGTACACACCGGGCATAACGAGGACTTCGTCACCCGGCTTTGCGATCTTGGCCGCCGCGGTGATCGTCAGAAAAGGATGTTCTTTCGTTCCGCAGCCCTGGGATTTCGTGTTCTGATCAACATAATAGATCATAGTTTTTCCTCCAAAATGTAAGCTGATTCGATATCTGATGTAAAAATAGCGACCACTGATGGATAAATCTTTGCTGTCTCGGAAAACGGATCCGGATACGTATTCTTATCCGGGCCCATGTGAAGCCTGATCATCGCATATTCCTCAGCCTTGAGGCGGATAAAGTTCTGGATATACCAGCATGATTTCTCTCCATGGCCGACCGGGAAAGAATCTTTAATGCCCCACACTTCTTTTTCTACCCAGTTCGGGACTTCCTTGCCGTACTGGTTGATCTTGGTACCCTCCTTTACGTTTTTAGTTTCTTTTACATAAAAATTCACTTTACACAGGTCGTGCAGGAGCGATGTGATGATCACCGTATCCGGCTCGATCTTAATTAATCCCTGCGCCACTTTCTCGGAAAGGCGCTGATATACGTGGAGGCTGTGAAGTGCCAGTCCTCCTTCACAGTTCAGGTGATATTTCGTGGAGGCCGGCGCCGTGAAGAAGTCCGTCTTCGTAACGATCCACTCGACGAGACGCTCCATACCCGGTCTTTTCGTTGATAAAAGAAGGTCAGTGATCTTCTTTTGATTCTCATCTCTTTGTTCTTTTGTAATTACAAACTCTTCTGCCATTACCTCACTCCTTTGCAAACTGTTTCCATGGTTCTTCTTTTGAGAGCGGGATCTCAAACACCATCCGCTCATGCGATACAGGGTGGTCCACCTCAAGATGATAAGATTCCAGAAGGATATCTCCTGAGAATCTGTTCGGACCTTTTCCGTATTTACGGTCTCCGACGATCGGATGTCCGATCGATGAGAGCTGGGCACGGATCTGATGGGACCGTCCGGTGTGAAGATCTATCGAAAGGAGTGATACCGGGACCCCTGCGATCCTCCCCTCTCCGATGACTTCATAGTCAAGAGAACACTCCTTGGCATCTTTAGGTGCCTCCGATCTGGTCGGAAAGACATCCACCAGATTGGTCCTGCTGTTTTTCAGAAGATAAGATCTGATCTCACCCTGTTTCTTTTCAAAAGCACCGTACACGATCGCGCGGTACTTCTTTTTTACTGTCCGGTTCCGGATCTGTTCGCTGATCCTTCCGGCACATTTACTTGTCTTGGCAAAGACCATCACGCCGCATACCGGCCGGTCCAGCCTGTGAAGAAGCCCCAGATAGGCTTCTCCCGGTTTTTTATACTTTTCCACCAGATATGCTTTCAGAAGCGTAAGCATATCCGGATCCCCCGTCGTGTCGCTCTGCGAGAGTATTCCAGCCGGTTTGACCGCCACCAGCAGGTGGTTGTCTTCAAAGAGGATCTCGGGATACTTCTCCATCTCAGAACTCCTCTTTCGTCCATCTTCCGGTACTGCCGCACGGAAGGACCGCATCCATCTTCGTACAGGGAAGTCCCAGTTCTTCGGAAACAACTTTACCGCCATGCTTTGACTTGACCGCCAGACGCAGGATATCTTCGATCACCATCGAAGACAATCCGGTCGTATAGGAATTGATCAGGAAAAACAGCGGATCATCCGATATGAGCTGCTCACACTTTTCAACCAAAGGGAAAAGAGCGTCTTCAAGCTTCCACATCTCTCCGGAAGGTCCTCTTCCGTAAGCCGGCGGATCCATGATGATACCATCGTATTTTCTGCCTCTGCGGATCTCTCTTTCGACAAATCTGCCGCAATCTTCCACGATGAATCGGATATAACAGTCATCCAGTCCGCTGGCCACCATGTTTTCCTTGGCACGCTGCACCATACCTTTGCTGGCATCGACATGTACGACTTCCGCCGCCCCTGCTGCCGCAAAAGCCATCGTAGCGCCGCCCGTATATGCGAAAAGATTAAGGATGCGCGGTTTTCTTCCCTGTTCCACGGCCTTCTTGATAAGCTTTCCGCAGAAATCCCAGTTGGCCGCCTGTTCAGGAAAAAGACCGGTATGCTTGAAGCTGGTGGGCTCGATGATAAATGTCAGCGGACGGCCGACAGCGTCGTAGCGGATCTTCCATTTCTGGGGCATCGGCTTTTCCTTGCTCCAGTGCCCTCCTCCGCTCTCACTTCTGTGATAGATCGCATGCGGCTTCGGCCAGTGCTTCTCCTGCATGCCGGAATATCCGGTCTTCGGCCAGATCGCCTGCGGATCCGGACGTTGAAGGTAAATATCTCCCCAGCGTTCGTATTTTTCACCCTCACCACAGTAGAGTAATTCAAAATCCTGCCATCTATCCGCTAAAAACATATCTTTTTCCTGTTCATTTCCTTCGAAGATTGTGCCTTTACCGGACGCATCGACACTTGGTATCAGTATAGCATTTTCTTGTATTTGAAAAAAGTTTGTTTGTAAATCGATTTTTAGATTATAATAGATGTAATGTTGCTAATAAAAGAGGTATAACAAATGGCTAATGCTCCTCATATTTTAATCTGCGATGACGACCCGGTCGTACACGAGTCTTTGGGTCTTTATTTTGAGAACGAACACTTCACATATTCCAGCGCTTACGACGGACGTGACGCTCTTGCGCATGTTGCTTCCGATAAGCCTGATCTTATTATTCTTGATGTCATGATGCCGGAAAAGACCGGTATCGAGGTATGCCGCGAGATCAGAAAGACTCTGTCCACCCCGATCATCATCCTTACAGCGAAGGGTGAAGAGATCGACCGTGTACTTGGTCTGGAGCTCGGTGCGGATGACTATATCGTTAAGCCTTTCTCCCCGAGAGAGGTCATCGCCCGTATCAAGGCTGTTCTGCGCCGTATCAACGAGCCTCAGGAGAATACTTCTCTTCTGCGTTTCGAAGGTCTGGAGATCAATCTGGATAACTATCAGGTCAAGGTGAAAGGCGAACTCGTTCCGTGCACGCCGAAAGAGGTCGAGATCCTTCATCTTCTCGCCTCCCATATCGGCCAGGTCATGGATCGTGAGCAGATCCTCTCCCTGATCTGGGGATATGACTATTTCGGCGATACCCGTACTGTAGATACACACATCAAGCGTATCCGTCAGAAGATCTATTACGAAGGTGCGCCGTGGTCTCTCATCACCGTTTATGGTGTTGGCTATAAGTTTGAGGTCAACTCATAATGTTCCGTAGTCTCTTCCTACGCAAGATGATCTTTCTGGTGCTGGTAGCGCTCTGCGCATCGGCACTTCTTTCTGCTACGCTTTTTAACTATGCGGCAGGCGAAGTTTCCAAAGACAACACCGAAGAGCTCATGATCGATAAAGCCCGCTCCATGTCCTCTTTTCTGCGGGATTATATTGCACAGGACCAGACTATTACCGATAGCGAGATCAGGAGCAAGCTGAAAAATATCAGCGCAGGGTATTCCTCACACGATGTTCTCGGCAATTTCTTCCTTCTGTACGATGCAGGCGGAAATATCATTTCCTCTTCCAATCCACAGACCGAGGATGATCTTCGTCTTTTAAGCTCCATCGATGTATTCTGCAAGACGAATATGCTGAACAATAACGAAAACAAGAACATCCGCGGCAATCTCAAGGACGGAGATGTTACCGCACGGGTGATCCAGGTACCGGTTCAGTCAGAAAATAAAATGATCGGTTATCTGATCATCGGCGACCGCATCAGCGGCGCTCCTTCGACAGTTACCGGATTCAGCCAGGTGCTGATCCTCTCGACGCTTCTGGTATCGATGTTTATGCTCATTCCTGTTTATTTTGCCAGTAAGCGCTTGATCCGTCCTCTCAACCGGGTAACGGATGTTGCTAATGCACTGGGACGCGGCGACTTCTCCATCCGAGCGAATGACAAGACCAAAGGTGAGATCGGTGATCTGGCCGCATCGGTCAATGAGCTCGCCGAAAAACTCTCCAAATCCATCACCAGTGTCACTACCGAGCGTAACCGACTCAAAGAGATCTTCGATATCATTTCCGAAGGAATCGTATCTGTCAATAAAGATCTGCAGCCGGACTATTCCAATAACGCGATCGCCACGCTTTTCGAGAAAGTACCGAGAAAGAATCTTTTCACCGAGAAGCTTCAGCTCATTCCTTTTGAAGAAGTCTGGGAAGATTTTGAAAACTGCATCAAGACCGGTGAGACATACGAACGCACGATCGAAGCGAAGGACTGTGCATATTCTTCCACGATCGTGCCGATCAAAGATAATGAAAAAGCGATCATCGGAGCAACGGGCTTCTTCCGTGACATCTCCGAGCAGGAGCGTCTCGAGCAGACCAGACGTGACTATGTGGCAAACGTATCCCACGAGCTTCGTACTCCTCTCACCGCCATGCGCGGACTTGTCGAGCCTCTTGCTGACGGCATGGTTAAGAAAGAGGAAGACCGCCAGAGATACTATGGCATCATCCTCCACGAGACGATGCGTCTTTCCCGACTGATCGATGACATGCTTGAGCTTTCGAGACTTCAGGCAAGAACGCTCGCATTTAAGACTTTCCCGTTTGACCTCAATAAGCTTCTTTCCGAATTCGAAACGAAGTTCAAGCCGGTCATGGAAGATGCGGAACTGAATTTCTCCGTCGAATATAAAACGGGACCGCTTCCTACGGTTATGGGTAACCCGGACCGTGTCGAGCAGATCATCGTTATTCTTCTGGACAATGCAAAGAAATACACACCTGCGGGCGGCAGTATCACGATCTCTACGGAATACAGCGACGAGACCGATCAGGTACTGGTTTCTGTTATCGATACCGGACAAGGTATCCACGAGTACGATATCGATCATATCTTTGACCGCTTCTATAAGGCGGACCGTGCCCGTGGCAAGAAAGGCACCGGTCTGGGTCTTGCTATTGCAAAAGAACTCTTAAGCTACATGGGTGAGACGATTACCGTACAGAGCGAATATGGCGAAGGCACGACGTTCACCTTCACCCTGAAGCGTGTCACCGGTTCCGTCTGGTATTGATCGGAGCATATCATGGATCAAAGATCTAACCCGACTTTTTCCGATGCCAAAGACTCGGTACGTATCAACAAGTACATCAGCTCCAGCGGGTTTTGTTCCCGAAGAAAAGCGGACGAGTATGTGCAGGCAGGCTGCGTAACGATCGATGGCGAAACTGCCGAATCAGGATCCCAGGTATTCCCGGGACAGGTCGTACTCGTAAACGGAAAGCCGGTCATTCCTACGGATGATCACGTTTATCTGGCATTTCACAAGCCACTTGGGATCACCTGCACCACGGACAGAAGAGATAAAAGTAATATCATAGATTATATTCATTATCCAATGCGCATCTTCCCTATCGGACGGCTGGATAAAAACTCCACCGGGCTGATCCTTCTCACGAATGACGGTGATATCGTCAACCGTCTTCTTCGCGCGGAAGGACGCCATGATAAGGAATATGTAGTTACTGTGGATAAGCCTGTCGATGAAGATTTCAAGCGTAAGATGGAGGGCGGTCTTCCGATCCTCAACACGATCACTCTGCCGTGCAAAGTGAAGCTTTCCGGAAAGAATACTTTTCACATCATATTGAACCAGGGCTTGAACCGTCAGATCCGCAGAATGTGTGAATACCTGGGTTATAAAGTCGTCCGCCTCAAACGTATCCGCATCCTCAATCTTTCACTTGGTACACTTCCTGTAGGACAATACCGTGAACTGACGGCAAAAGAAAGAAAGGATCTGTTTTCCATCCTCGAAAAAAACAGAAAATAAAAAGGGCCTCCGACATAGCCGAAGACCCTCTTCATATAGTGAAATTAGAGTTTTGGAGCAAATTCAATTGTTTCCTCATACCGCACATTCTTTGCGACCTTGTGCCGGTCGAGGACATCCGGGCCTCTTTCGATCCCTTTCATATAGAAATCAAGATACAGATGCGTCCGTCCATCGGATTCGATCAGTTCCTGATGCGAACAGTCGTCAAGGTCTTCCGGCATATAAGGAAGACAGGAGAATGAGAACGGATCCATCTTATTCTTCTTGATGGCAAGTCCTTTTATATCATCGAGCTGGAGCAAAAGATACTTCGTATCCGCATGGGCGCCATTCTCGGAAGGACGGGCGTACTCGTGATACAAAGGACTGTCCAGAGATGTGAACCAGCCGATCCTCTGGGATTCCTTACGATCGACATAAGACTCTCCATTACCTCTTCCATACCATCCGATATGCGTACGGGAATCGATCGGGACACGGAATCCGTAACGGACAAGATCAAACTTCGGGACAAACTCAATAGTCGCCATCAGACGTCCGTCGGGCTTTACACGATAGTGAACGAGGATCGGTCCTTTCATACCATTAGATGTATATTTACATATGAGATGGAAGTCTTCTCCATCCATCTCATAGAAGCTTCCGATAAAGCGGATCTCACCCTGGATCGTACGCCAGTCCGTCTCATGAGAGAATACTGTCTGTGAAAGGACATATGATTTGTCCGCACGATCGATATTGGAAGCGGCACGGTAGAAGCTTGGTTCCAAAAGACCGTCGAAATACTCTTTTCCTTCGATCTTCACTGAACAAAGACCACCCTCATGACGGCTGAATCCATAGCGCACATGCTTGGTCTGCGCATAAAGGAATGCCGGAGATGTCAGCATCTGTACAGCAGGCTTCTTCTCATCAAGGATCAGGCTGCTCTCCAGCGCCGAAGCATCAATGATCTGAATCGAACCGTCCTCCGCGACGCTTCCCACCGCATCATCTTTTTCATTCGGATCACATACTTCATCCACAAGTACCTGCTGATAGAATGCAAGCTCAAAGCCGGCACGGGCATACAAGGAGTCCTTCTCGAGCGTCAGTCTGATATCCAGAAGCAGTTCTTTACAAACCGCCTGATTATATACTTCCACTGCCTTCGGGTACTGCTGTGCCCAGGCGGATGTCAGAAAATCACCTACTTTGAACGGGAACTGCATCGCGCGGTTTCCCATTGCCGGGATCGGAGGAACAATACCGGATCCGCCGGTAAGGCGAACACCTCCGATAAGTAACTGCCACTTCAGTTCGATCGAAGGAGTCGCACCAAACTGAAGAACATTGTGTACATTCAGGCTGGAAGGATCTTCCGCAGAGGAGAAGATCTTAATTCCTTCGCACTGTTTCTTCACTTCAAAGAATATCGGATGCGGTCTTCTGTTCGCATCGACGATGCCCTGTGCGATAGATACACCGATCTGCTCCGAATATTCGACCAGATCGCCCTGATGGATATACTTAAGATCCATGGTATCTTCTTCTCTTCTCGGTCTCGCAAGTATCGACTCGAAAAGCACTTTATCTTCTTTCAGTTTACTCTTCAGATAACGTCTGTTGACGCACAGATCACACCACTCACCGAAGATCATGCCGGCATTATTCGGGAAAGGCGGCATATCGGAGACCGTTCCGGTCTTGTCGATCTCACAGTACAACGGGCGTTTGGCATCAAAAGCATTGATGCGCTGTTTTACATCAAGATATGCATTTTCTTCAAATCTCTTACCTGTCATCGACCACATAATGATACATGGATGATTGATCAGAGAATATACCGTCTGCGGAAGTACAGCAGCCGCAGACTGAAGGATGACATACATACCGTATTCATCGCACAGATCGAAGAACTTCGAATCCGTCGGATGATGAACGACATAGATCGTATTGATATTCGCGCTCTTCATCATGAGGATATCCTGGCGGAATCTCTCCAGCGGCACGGAAATACCGTCTTCCGGATCAAACTCGTAGTACTTCACGCCATGGATCGGTACAGCAACATCATTTATATGGATGATGCTTTCCGAATATGTGATCGTTCTGAATCCGAAGCGCTGCTTCTTCACGCAGATGACCTCGTCCTTATTATTCCGGACTTCAATGATCAGGTCATACAGATTCGGTGTCTGATCCGTCCAGGGAAGTACGAGCTTGGCATAAAACTCCGTTCCCATGATCTTGACACCTTCCTTGGGAATGGTATCGGAAAGTTCTTTTCGCTGGGAGAGACGATGCTCCGGAAGATTATACAGATCATACTCGTCACGGGCTTCCATAAGCCGGCAGTTGATCGTGACCTGAACATCATACGGAAGATGGTTAAAAAGCTCAACCTCGACATTTAGTCCGGCATCTCTTCTGATTTCCGCATCACTTAGGATCTCTTTCTCACGATCCGTCAGCTGATCGTCATTATCTGACCGGTAAAGGCTCGAAACGAGAGCCGTTTTCGGCACAACGTCCTTGGCCAGTGTATCAGTAAGGAACGAAGAGAAAAGCCGTACGGAAGAGATCTCCACATCCGACTCCGCAATAAGATAAGGAAGGCGGAAAAGCCCCGAGAATCCAAAAGCACCCTGTGCCCGGACATTCTTTTTCAGCCTCCCCTTCTCCATTCTCATATCGAATCTTCTTACCGCAATAGAGATCAGGTTCGCACCTTCATGAAGTGCTTCATTCAGCAGACACTTTGTTGTGGAGAATGTGCTTCGTGAAGAAGAAATATGTTTACCGTTGATACTGATGGAATAGTGTCCGACGATACCATCAGATACGAAATACACGAAACGGTGGATAAACTGCTCCGGAAGATTGACCCAGACACGATAAAGGCCATAGTCATTCGTATTTTCCATACCGGCGTCATCCGCCAGTCTCTGTTGCAGTTTAGAGGTCTTTTTTGAAAGGAGAGCATTCTTCTCATAGACGAGTTCACTCGGATACCCGTAGCCCTGCATCTGCCACACACTGGGTACATTGATCAGATCCCAGGAATCATCATCGAATTCCGGTTCTGTCCAGCTCTCGGGGATATCTTCTTTCGTCCTGGCATGGAAAAAACGCCAGTTCGGAAGATCCAGTTTCCAGACAGAAGACAGACGTCCGAACTCCGGCGGCTGTTTCTCCGCATAGAGTTCATCGATCGAATCATATGGATAGAAATATCCTTGCGCTGGCAGTTGCGTCATGCTTCTCTCCGTTAAAAATCTGCATGAAGATGCAGTTTGTTAACGTTATTGTAGCACGGCGCTGACCCCTTCATGTATCAGAGATATTTCATTTTGAAGAAGTCATGGAAACAATTATGAAGCAGCCTGAAAAATCAGAGGAATGACAGATCCTTCTTTCTCTTTTTCGCCTTTCTCCAGCGCATCAGTCCCTTAAAGAAATGACCGTTGAACATCATGACGAGGGCATCCATCTGTTCGATCGTGATTTTTCCCATCGAGAAAGAAGCTACCGTACGAAGAGGCATCTCTCTTGTCATAACGATATTCATCCGGCGGAGATGTTCCTGGGTCTCTTTCTTATTTTTCTTTTTGATCCCGTGCATGACACTTCTGTAGAACAGCTTGCTCTTCAGATTTCCGTTACGGAGATCCTCCAGTGCGGAGTTCAGAGTAAACTCACCTTTTCCCGGTGCTTTTTCATCTTCGATCGGCTTACCATACACCTCTTCAAACTGTTTCTTATCAAAGATCTTCGTCTGGACGTCCAGATTGTAATACTGCGGGGATTTCGCAGTATAATCCGGGACTTCGACTTCCGGTCTGGAGGAAGTTACAGTGATCTCACGTACTGCGCGGATATCTCTGGAAGACGCACCGATCTCGATCTTATATGTTCCCGACTCGACATGCCAGTCGCCGATCTGCGTATTGTAATAAGCAAATGCACGCTTATCGAGTTCAAACTCTACTGTTCTTGTCTCACCGCGCTGGATGAATACTTTCTTAAATGCGGCAAGCTGGCGCACCGGCTTATATATCTTCGATTTCGGCGGTGCAATATAGAGCTGGACAGCTTCTTTACCATCAACTTCACTGATATTCGTAATATTGATAGAAACCGTCAGCGGATCCCCTTCTTTGATCTCCGAAGAAGTAAGACTGATATCTCCATAGGAATACGACGAATAAGAAAGGCCGTGTCCAAACGGGAAAAGCACCGGCATGTTCGCCGCATCATAATAGCGGTATCCGACAAAGACGCTCTCGCAATACAGAGACTGCCTGTTCTCGCCAAAATAGAGGTATGTCGGCGTATCTGTCAGCTTAAGAGGGAAAGTTTCCGCCAGTTTTCCGGACGGATTCACTTTTCCGTAAAGGATATCCGCGATACTTCCCGCGCCTTCCTGTCCGGGGAGATATGCCATCAGGATCGATCTGACCTGGGATACCCACGGCATCTCGATCGGAGAACCCGCATAAACGACCACGCAGACATTACTGTTCTTACGGACGACTTCTTCGATCAGCCTGGTATGCGACTTCGGAAGATTCATATGTGTACGGTCAAAAGACTCGGATTCAAAGCTTTCGGGAAGTCCGACAAAGATAACGACCACGTCTTTATTCGCCGCAGCATCCACTGCTGCAGCAAGGAGCTTTTCATCCACTTCCTCGGTCTCCAGAGAGTAACCCGGTTCATAGACAAAATTGCCGCTCGCTTCCGAGAAACCACTGATCGCATCGGTTACATTTGTCGGATGGATATGGGAGCTTCCGCCGCCCTGGTATCTGGTTTGTTTTGCCATCGCACCGAGAACAGCCACACTCTTTCCTTCCTTGATCGGAAGGAGTCCGTCATTTTTCAGAAGCACGGCCGACTCTTCAAATGCCTGCTTTGCAAGCACTCTATGATTAAGATAAGGTGACGATGTCGGTGCCGGCTTATTCATGCCTTTTTCGATAAGTGTCAGGAGGCGCTCGACAGCGCGGTCAAGAAGTGCGACCGGCAGTTTTCCGGACTCGATCGCTTCACAGATCAAGCGGTCACGTTCACCGACAGAAGATGGCATTTCGAGGTCAAGTCCGGCAGCGAGTGCATCAAGACGGTTATTTGTTGCACCCCAGTCGCTCATAACAACACCGTCAAATCCCCACTCATCCCGAAGAATGTCAGTAAGGAGTCTTCTGTTCTCACAGCAGTAGGTGCCGTTCAACCGGTTATATGCACCCATGACTGTCCATGGTCTTGACTCTTTCACTACCGTTTCAAAAGCGGAAAGATATATCTCACGAAGAGCACGCTCATCCACGATCGAGTCGTTGATAAGACGTGATTTCTCCTGGCTGTTAGCGGCAAAGTGCTTAACGGATGTACCGACTCCCATGCTCTGCACACCTTTGACCCATGCCGCGCCCATCTTTCCGGCGAGGTACGGATCTTCAGAAACATACTCGAAATTTCTTCCGCAGAGAGGAGAACGCTTGATATTGATCGCAGGTCCTAAAACGATGGAAACATCCTGATCGACCGCCTCTTCACCGATGGCACGGCCGATAGCATCCATCAATTCGACATTAAATGAATTCGCGGTCGTGGCTGCCGGCGGGAAGCATGTTGCTTCACGGCTGTCTCCTGCACCGGTCCTTCCTTCTACAGACTCCTGCTTACGAAGTCCGTGAGGGCCATCCGTCATCATGATCGATGGCACATTATTGATCGGCAGTCTTTGTGTGCGCCAGAAATCATATCCGGAACACAAAGAAGCTTTCTGTTTCACAGAGAGTTTACTCATTAAAGAAGAAACAAATTCCGAAGCCATACCTCGTCTCCTCGTCAAGAAATTCTTATTTCGTATCTTTATTATATCACTTGTATAAGGCAAGTGATAATCCCATCAGGCTATTGCTATTCGTTTTCATATTTTGTATAATCTCGAATCATACACATGTTTGAGAGTTGTACATGTGGGGGCGCACTGGTTTCGACGGGGTCGTGGAGACTTGGAAAGCGGGTAGAGGATTCTCGTTGGCCTCTTAAAAAAACGAGAAATGCAAGTAATTGCAAACAACACACAACTCGTAGCTGCTTAATCTAGCTACCATCTCCCCGGTCTATCTGTCGGCCGGACCGGAGATGTCAGATGACAGACCTTACCTGTCGGCAGGTTAAACGGGACCACGCCTTCGGCAAAGCTTTGCGCCGGAGATGTATCTATGAAGCTACCGGAGATCTCTTCCTGTCCGTGGGAACGTGATCCAGGGGAATACTCCAAACACGGACTGCACCCGGAGATGTCCTTGTTGACGTGGTTTCGGACAGGAGTTCGATTCTCCTCGCCTCCACCAGATCACAACCCTGATCTTGATTTGAGATCGGAGTTGTGTTTTTTTATTTTATAACTTGAGTGTGTTTTTTATAAAATATCAGACTACGATATCATCCGCTCTTTCATAAAAGAGGAAAAGATTCTCTGTCATCTGTCCGACTCTGGCCGCCGCCTGCATATTCAGCTGCATATCACCAAGATACGGTCTTGCAGCATCGCCTACTCCGCCAAAGATTTCCGGTGCTTCCTCCAAAGTATCGATGATGATCAGATGTGTCTTCGTCTCATCCTTCGGGAAAAGCATCAGGCCGTACCATGCACGCAGGATACGGGGCTCATTCTTCATATGCTCGCGCAGCGCATCAAAGAGATCCTCGGGGAGATTCTCCTCCTTCGGAACAGCAAGCATTACCGGCTGCTTAGGATCCAGTTTCTGCTCACGGATATGGCTGTTTACCTTTCTCTTATGCAGAGCCAAAGCTTCCAGAAGCTGACGTGTGACTACAAATCCTTCGGTTTTCGGATTGATCAGGAGTCCATCTACAGGAGCCTGCTTGGTGATAATCATAATACGGGCAAAATCGATCGGCTGGATAAGTTTTTCCGGAAGATCATTCATCAGTTCCAGCTCATGGGAATCTGTAAATGCTGCCAGATAATTCTTTCCGTCACTTCCTTTAAGAAGGGCAACTCCGACTTTGGCCTCGTCCCCTTCATTTCCCGGCTGATGCATGCAGGGCGTGAGGAACTTCGCTTCCGTCGCAATATTCTCCACGAGACGGGACATGAATTCTTTATCTTCCTGCAGCCTCTTGGCTTCACGCAGAAGACCGGTAAGATATGGATTAACCGGTTCTGTGGAAGGATCTTCTTCCGAATCCATCGAATTAACAGCGGACAGCACATCATACTTATCCACATCTCCCTGACGAAGGCCTTCCAGAACGACAGAGACGTTTTCTCCGACTTCCGCCTTAGGCATCTTATTCATCAGCGTATCCTCTACACGGAGTGCCGTAGTCTTGATCGCTTTGTTATTCCGTCCGAGAAGGAAGAGCTGCTGTCCGGGTTGAACTGTATCTCCGCGTACATTTCCGATAATGGAAACTTCCGTAGATGTCATCGAGAGGACTTCCTCTACAAGGATCGTAAGAAAAGGATACTTGATCGTTACTTCTCCCTGCTTTTCCTCTTCATTTCTTTCAACCTTATTATTCTTTCTGTCAAACAAACCCATTTTTTAGCATTCCTTTTCCATTATTTGTTTTGGGGTGAATCACCCGAGACTTACTTCTTTTTTAATGATCGTTTCCCACAGTACTTTGATACCATGTTCCACATCGTTTAGCGAATTCGCCTTAATCGGCAGCGAAACAAGCTTTATCTGATACGGATCAAGACCTGCTTCTTTTATATCATCCGTCAGGATGGTAAAAATACCCGTCTGTCTTCCGTAAGGCGGCACATAGATCGCCTGATTTCCTACTTTGAATACCGTTTTATCAAGGGTGATCTCACCGTCATCAATAAGGAACTGCAGATAGTCCGTCGTCTTATTGATAAATGTGTAGTACACACAAAAACGGGTATCAGAGACCTCGAAACGATCGATCACGAACTGAGCACCTTCCGTGTCATACACGATCTCTGAATCTTCAGGTAATTCTTCCGGCTCATAGTGAAAAGCAGCCTCTTCCTGAGGGAACAGATTTACCGGAACATAGTTCAGCTTATTTACCGGGTCGGCAAGGACAGCAGTCTGATCAGACGAAGCAGGCACAGCAAGAAGAAGGAATGAAATACGAGTCGGAACCGTACCATCATACTCTTTAAAGCACTGAATAAAGTTCGTCTCATCCTCTAATACGCTATGCGCATTGATCACATCCGTATAGTACACTCTGTCATTACATTCATTATTAAAGATCGGATTTCGAAGATAAAGTGTATATGCAACGTCCGACTTATTCTCGAACTCTGATTTTACGATATACCCGTCCGGTGTTGCTTCAGAACTGACGATCGTAAAACGGAAAAACTCGTTATCCACGACAGTTGCATTCTCTAAAGGTCCGCTGAAATACCCGTCCACATCATTTGTAAGTCCCAGAGATGTCTGGGTAACAGGTATCGGTGTAGGTGTCGGAAGCGCAACATTCTCAGCAAAGATCTCCCCGTTACTGATAAACTGATCAAGGGATCCCACGTTCATCAGATATTGAAAAGAGGGAGTTGTTTCCGAAGAGGATTCCTCCGTTTCATCTTCTTCCGATGTCTCTTCTTCTGTTTCAGTGGCTTTTTGCTTACGATGAAGCTTACAGGAAGGCAATAACGCAACACAAAGTATGACAGATATAATCGCAATAAGTCTTTGTCTCTTCACTTTGAAGCCTCCGAATCAGAATAAACTGATTTATTTTACCACAAAGACGAGCCTACAACAAATTGATCAGTGCTTCTGCATCGTTGCAACAAATTCGGCGATCGCCTGACAGATCTTAAACTGCTCATTCGCATCCTGAAGTCTGGTTTCATCATCGCTGTTCGTCAGATAACCCATGCGGACCATAAAGGACGGCACCGAGGAAGCCCAGTTAAGACCGGTATAGTTTCCGCTTGCCTTGCATCCGGCAAAAGCACAGCCCGTCTTCGTTTCGATCATCTTTCCGAGCGTCTCTCCCCAGGAAGGAAGCTGCTGTGCATATTTCCCCGAAGAAGGAACGATCACTTCACAGCCGCTGGTCTTTGAATCATTGGCAGCATTGCAGTACAGGCGGATAAAGAGATCCGGATCATGCTCTACAGCAAATTCGGCACGTTCTTTATTGGAGATATCGACATCATTCGTCTCACGGGTAAGGAATACCTCGCATCCGAGAGATTCGAGATAGTCTTTCAGAAGGAGTGCTGTTTCCAGATTGATCTCCGACTCATCTCTTCCGGTGACCGTACCGATAAAACCCTGTGCGGATCTATCCTTGGATCCGCCCATGGAGGATGACATCACTTCAGGTTCCTTGCTGGCTTCCGCCTGATGCCCCGGGTCGATCACCACTTTATATCCGGCAAGTGCCGGTCCGCCTGCCGGGAAAGGTGTCGCCGCAGGAGTCGGGGTCGGTGCCGGTGTTGTTTCTTCGGTAGTCGTACTCTCGGATTCAGGAGAAGTAGTCGTTGTCTGGGATAAAGTAGTAAGAGATGTCACCGAAGTGGAAGTATTCGATGTATCTTTCGACTTGGAAGTAAAATGCGAAACAGCAAAGAAAATACCGGTTCCGATAGCTGCGATCACCAAAATGATCGTGGTTGCCAGACAGATGGATACGAGTCTTCTTCTTGCTTCCAGTTTCGGATCCTTTAATCTTCTTCTGGTATTGTTACCGGGTCTTCCGGGACCGGCACCCTGAGAAGGACGCACAGGAGCTCCCTGCGTCGGACGCGTGGAGGCAGCCGCCGCCGGGCGTCTCGGTTCAGTCTGGACATTCTCGCGTGCAGGCGTTGCTTTCGGAGGTTCATTTGAAGGAGAAGTATTTAATGACTTGGGGGCTCCGGAAGACGGGACACGGCGGATCTCACTCATAAGCGAAGAAAGATCCAGCGCCTGGTTCTGCTCGGGAACCGCTTTATCTCTATTCATCAGATCACTAAGATCCGGGACACCACCATTCGGAGTTCTTTCCGCTCCATGATTCAGTTTGTCATCTTCGCCGTTCATTGCTATTTCCCTTCAAACATAAACTTACATGTTAGATTCTAACACAGCTCATGTAGCAGAGAATTTACAGCTTTGAGTATCCTTTATTACAGATTCACTCTTTTCCGATACGTATTATGACGAAAACAGCATGTAAAAATGTTTTGAATTTTCAAAGAGAATCGTATAAAATTATATTAATTTTTTTATTTAGGGGATGAATCTGTGACTACGAAAGAAGCGATTGTGATCGGACTCGGTATTTCAGGCTGTTCAGCTGCACGCCTGCTTGCCGAATCAGGCTATACGGTCACTTGTTTCGAGGGCGAATCCCACATTGGCGGGTCCTTATTCGAAGAAGTGCGTCCAAATGGTATTCGTGTCCAGTCGCGCGGTCCTTCTGTATTTCATACCGATAACGAGAAAGTATATCAGTTCATCAAGCGCTTCGGTGCTTTCTTTCCGTATAACCACCGGGTCTTTCTATCGTATCAGAATAAGATCGTTCCTCTTCCTCTCAATGCAAATTCACTTCAGGTGATCTTCGGAAACAGACAGTCTGATGCTCTTCTCTCCAGGCTTTCCGCCGCTTTTCCGGGAATAAAGCGCATATCTGTCGATCGTCTTATTGATTCTCACGATGCGAAACTGATCGATCTCGGACGGTTCATTATCGAGAATATCCTTATCCAGAACATAAACAGGAAAGACGGAAGTTCTTTTATACCTGCGGATGATTCTTATACCAATGATGCATATGTCGATATCGGAAACGATGACTGCTACTATACCGACAGCATCCAGGCCATGCCGATGCAGGGCTTTATGTCGATCATGGAACACATGATCGATCACCCGGCGATCAGCGTTTACCTGAATACAGACGCACTTTCACGTATCGCTGTGCATCAGGACAATTCAACGATACTCTTTGACGGAGTCCCCTTCAAGGGACCGATCATTTACACTCCGTCTCTGGATAAATTCTTTCACTATCGTCTGGGCGCACTTCCCTACCGCACTTGCCGGGTCTCCTTCCGGGATGTTGATACGGATTTCCAGAATGAATGCGCTGTATTACTTACACCGAAAAATAAAGAAACCATCCGTATCACGGAAAGCAAATACATGACACTGCAGGATATCAGCGGACAGACCAGTCTTATGCTGGAATCTCCATATGTATCTTTTACCAAAGGGATCTCAGAGCCATTTGAGCCGGTGATCAATGACGAAAGCAGGGAATTATATAATCAGTATCTGCGCCTGGCAAAAGAATGTCCTTCTCTTCACCTTTTAGGCCGTTTCGCATGTTTCCGGAATCTCTCGATCGCAGAGAGTATCGAGCAGGCGATCGATACCGTCACAGGTATCTGATATTACTCTTCAGATTCCAGCGTATATACCGAGATCGGAATATCCTCCGGACGCTGCATTACCACACGGAAGTACACTCTCTCATCGCACTTCACATTGACCTTGAGTCGGACAGAACCGGTCGTTTCCACATTTGCCATATCCACATATGCAGACAGATCAGATGCCGTAAGGTTCTCGACAACGTTCTTACGTCCGACGATACGTACGGTGACATTCTGAATCGGATACTGTGAAGACAGATTCTTCTCTGTCATCACGTCAGAATTCTCGTATTGAAGTTGAAGCGTAAATGTCTTCTCTGTGACCGGGTTGGTCGTAACCTGAATATACATCCACAGCATAAGCGAGAAAACAAACGAGATCAGAAGCAGAAGCGGACTTGCCGAGCGCTTTTTCTTCTTCGCCTTATTCATCTTTCTTGCAACAGACGGGACGGTCTCATCATCACGTTCATCATCCGAGGCATCTCTGGATGATGCCGCAACAGAAAACGCAGTGACCGGTTCTGCGGCAGAAGCTGCGACAGCCACATTCTTCTTCCCGTTTTTCTTATTATGTTTCTTGCTTCTGATCGCATGCTTGTTTGTAGATACCGAAGTAATACCGAGAAGATAGAACAGATTCTTTCTGAGGTCCTGGCCGTCTTTCATCTCGTAAAGGGTCCCATCAACGGCAACAGAGATCGTTCCTCTTTCCTCCGATACAACAACTGCGATCGTATCACCGATCTCACTGGCGCCGACCGCCGCTCTGTGTCTGGTTCCGTAACGCTCGATCATATGAAGTGTCTCGGACAGCGGAACATGGCATCTTGCAGCGATGATCCTTCCGTCACGGATCAAAAGGGCACCATCATGCATCGGAGAACCTTTATAAAATATCGACTGAAGCATCGAATTCGTAACGGAGGAATCAAGTCGTACCACATTCTCCTGCTTAAGAAGCTCAGACAGCTTTGTCGATCTTTCGAGGAGCATGATCGCTCCTGTATAGGTCTTGCTCATTTCCGTACAAGCCTTGACGATCTCATCGACCATCGTCACATATTTCAGCTGCTCATCGGAATCGTCATTCAGGATCACATTCGAAAATGACGAGAAAGATTTAAGACCTACAGTCTCCAGCGCATGACGGAGTTCCGGCTGGAAGATAACAACAAACAGGATCGCTATGATATAAAGGAGTTTGTTAAAGATATATCCGACCATCTCCAGTCCGAGGAAGCTGCATACCAGAACAAATGCCAGTATAAGAAGTACACCTTTCAGCAGCTGCCATGCACGGGTATCACGGATAATACGGAGAATATTGTAAAGAACGAATGTGACCAGAAGAATATCGATGACGTAACGGACAAGATCCAGCGGTCCGCCAAAGAACATGTAACCGCTGTCCAGACTGGAAAAGACTTCACGGATAAAATCTGTGAAATTCTCGAACATGACGCATCCCCTCCTGATCAATTCTATTTATTATAGCACATTCATCTCAGATATGGCGAGACACATAAGAAACAGAAAATCAGGGAGTATCACACTTCTCCGATATCTTTTTTCAGGGACGGCATATCGGCGATACCGATCGTTCTTGCTGATATAGAGATCCTTCCCTCCGCTTCCATCAGCGAAAGTTCTCTGGAGAAACTCGGTCTCGGGATCGCCAGAAGCTTGGATATCACTTCTTTTGACACAGGAAGGACAACACGATCTCCTCCCTGTTCTTCCGCCAGCGTCAGCAAATAGTATGCGATCTTCTGACGTACGGTCTTCTGCGAAAGGATCGTGATCATCTGCTTAAGCGAACGGAATCTTTTCGCGATGACCTGATGGAAATTTTCTCTTATTTCAGGGAAAGACTCCATAAGACAAAAGAGCTGTTCTGTCGGGACACAGAAGATCTCCACTTCTGAAACGGCTTCCAGCGCAGATGCATACTTATTTTCTTCGGAGTACAGAAGTTCCTCTCCGAAGCAATCCCCGGGATGCAAAAGACAGATAGTAGAGTAATCTCCTGCCGGAGTATATTTCTGTTCCGCAGCAGATCCGGCCATCAGGAGAAAAAGTCCCTTGCACTCATCTCCTTCCGAAACGATAAGATCACCACGGTGCCACTTACGGAGCCGGCCGGCTGATTTCAGTGCATTTTCCGCTTCTTCACCGAGACCGGAAAACAGAAGAGGTATCATACTATCTTCATTTTTCATATACAAGATTTCCCTTCACAAAGACTTTTTGCACATTGTATTCATTATCGAGCGCAACCAGATCCGCGTATTTTCCAATCTCGATCGAACCAGTCTCATGATCGATATTAAGCACTCTCGCCGGATTCAGAGTACATGCTCGAAGTGCAGTTCCAAACGGGATCTTAAGATCCAGGAGATTTCTGAACTCCGCATAAATGTCGGTGGTGGATCCGGCAAGTCTCCCGCCTCCGAAGTCCGTCCTGCCATTTTTCACACGGACCATCGTACCGCCCAGATCATACTCTCCGTCAGGCATCCCGGCGGCACGCATCGCATCCGACACAACGACCGCTCTTTTGTCCCCCAGGACAGCAAAAGCGATCTTCAGAACCGCCGGATGGACATGAAGTCCATCACATATCAGTTCACAGGTCACAGAAGGATCTTCAAGAAGGGCGCCTACACAGCCCGGCGCGTGATGGGACAGCGGCTCCATCGCATTAAAAAGATGCGTCCCGTGCGAAAGTCCGAGATCGATCGCCTGTCTGCAAACGTCATAAGATGCAGCAGTATGTGCCGCCGATAAGACGTATTTTTCTTTCATTTCCGATATAAAAGCACTTGCACCTTCAAGTTCCGGTGCTATATCGATGATCGAGATAAGATCTTCAGGAAGATCTTTAAGGATCTCTTTTATAAACTCGCAAGAAGGATCCTGCGCAAACTCCGTATTCTGTACTCCGCATTTCTGTTTGGATAAAAACGGTCCCTCGAGACGAACACCCAGCATCCTTGCGCCCGGAGGCGCTTCTTTTCGGAAAGCATCGGCAGCATGAAGCGCACCGGTCAGTTTTTCCTTCGGGATCATCATAGTCGTCGGGCAAAAAGATGTCACACCTTTTTCTGCCAGATATAAGGAGATCTTTTTAAGGCCTTCCACCTCGCCATCAGAGGTATCCGCTCCGAGCGCACCATGGATATGCAGGTCGATAAAACCGGGGATCAGTATCATCCCCGAAAGGTCAAGATCCTCATCTGAGGAAGATTCGGAAACACTACTCTCATGGACAGATACTATCCTGCCTTCTTCTATGATCAACGTCCTGTTCTTCTGAAGTGAAAAGGATGGATCCACAATATCCGCATGAGTCAGCCGCATATGTATGTTTTTCCTCCCGATTGAGCCCTTTTTCCATCTGTTTTTCATTTTACATCGAAAATATCTTTTACATCAACTGATCAAAAAGTGCCTTGCGCATCGCAAACATGGCATATTTCTTTACGAAAAGGGACATTTTTGGCTTTTTCGGAAAATCCTTGCCCCACAAAGAAAAAAAGGGACTATAATCAGAGTCAGAAAATTATATGTTGATATAGGAGGATAATTATGTTCCCAGAAATTTCGGTTACTAAGACAACCTCACCAAGACAGAAACCGCAGGCGGGTCAGCCGCTGCCTTTCGGACACATCTTCTCCGACCACATGTTCGTCATGGACTATGTTGAAGGTCAGGGATGGATCAATCCGAGGATCGTTCCGTATGGTCCTTTTGAGATCGAGCCTTCTGCTATGGTATTCCACTATGGTCAGGCAGTATTTGAAGGTCTTAAAGCTTATAAGTGCGAAGATGGTTCCATCAACCTGTTCCGTCCGGCTTGCAACTTCGAGCGTATGAATAACAGTAACGACCGTCTCGTTATCCCGAAGGTCGATGTTGACTTCTGCGTACATGCTACAAAGAAGCTCGTCGAGCTCGACAAAGACTGGATCCCTTCCGGTAAGGGCGAGTCCATGTACATCCGTCCGTTCGTTATCGCTACTGACCCGTACCTCGGTGTACGTGCTTCCAACACATATAAGTTCTTCATCCTGCTCTCACCTTCCGGTGCTTACTATGCACATGGCATCAAGCCGGTAAAGATCTATGTTGAAGATAAGTACGTTCGTGCTGTACGTGGCGGTACAGGCTTTACAAAGTGCGCCGGTAACTACGGCTGCTCCCTGATCGCTCAGACCATCGCTCATGACTCCGGTTACGAGCAGGTACTCTGGCTAGACGGTGTTGAGCAGAAGTACATCGAGGAAGTCGGCGCTATGAACATCATGTTCATCATCGACAACAAGCTGGTTACTCCTTCTCTGGCAGCCGGTTCCATCCTGCCGGGTATCACAAGAAGATCCTGCATCGAGATCGCAAAGGATATGGGTCTTGAGGTCGAGGAGAGAAAGATCTCTATCGACGAAGTCATCGAGGCTGGTAAGTCCGGCCGCATGCAGGAGTGCTTCGGCTGTGGTACAGCTGCTGTTGTTTCTCCTGTCGGCGAGCTCAAGTATGAGGATACCGTCATCAACATCAACAATGGCGAGATCGGTCCGATCACACAGAAGTTCTACGATACCATCACAGGTATCCAGAGCGGAAAAGTGGAAGACAAGTTCGGCTGGATCACTAAGGTCGACTAAGGCTTCTCCTCTTCCGGAAAAGAATATAAAAACACAAAACCTGCTAACAAAAATCAATAGTTTGTTGGCAGGTTTTTTATGCGGAATATCGGCATTTCAGTTATATACAAAAATAACCATCTGATCAAATCAGATGGCCATTCTTGTAGTTACAAAATCCGGATAATCTTTCCGTCTTTCTGTGAAGATAATACCATGTATTTGACAAAATAACAAGTGCAAAAAACCACTTCACAGAATTGTAAAATAGATTCAATATTCCTGATCAGAACTTGAAGATTTTAAAATCGGAAAGACCGAGTTTGATGTTCAATCCAAGCACGTCGTGATGGTTAACAATAAAGAACACCAGAAGCGCAATTGAAACAAGAACTATAAGCACACCGACAAAGCGCGGCATTCTTGTCGTATTAGTAACATTCGTTTTTGCGATACGATCGTGATAGGTCTGTGAATCGATATTAGAAGAGCCGGAGAGATAGGAAAAAATAGCCGGAACAACTGTAAACAGGCAGATCACTTTAAAGAAACTGCGCAGGATGCAGTAGATCATCGAGTTTCCTCTATGGAAGTCAACATCACAGTTCATTGCGAGTTTGCCGGGTGTCGTCGCAAAGATCCTTACAAGAAGCACATCCAGTACAAAGTATGTAATGACCATAATAATAAGAAGTTTTACAAGCTGATCTCTTGAAAGCACTGCTTCCTCAACTTCACTATCGATTTCCGAGAAAGAAAATGTCAGCATCGCGATTCCGCTGGCAAGGCCTAAAAAAGTTAAAAGATCCAAAATTACCGCAAAGAAACGGTCTATCATTGAAGCATTGGTATTCATAATCTACCCCCCCTTGTTTCTTAACTCAATATAGCACTCCCCCAAAAACGCGTCAATTCGACGAGGTGCCGTAATAGAAAAAACACTTTAGAATATCACCGGACTCCCAGCGGAAATTGATGGACTGGAACTGTCCGGGACGAAGCGGAGTATATTTCTGTTCATCATTACAATGTGTCACGGAAACAAACTCCGGATCCTCAGGAATATTCTCTTTTGAGAAGAATCCGAGAAGTTCTTTATCATTTAAGGAAAACTGGGCATTCGTGCAGTTCTCGGGTACGAGTATGTCCATACGGAAACGCGCCGGCTTATCCATAAGAAACAGAAATCCCAGTACCGCTCTGTCTTCTTTCGGATAGCTCACCCGCTGGCTGACGGTGATCTCACTTCCATCGAGGGTAAAGTGATACTCCTTATCTTCCAGTTCACTGACGGCGATCCCCGTAAAAAGATCGCCTTTTATCACCTGTTCATTTTCTCCGCTATTCATACTTATGCTCACTGATCCTTTCCCGATTTTTCACTGGTATCGGAAGATTCATTCTTATCATCTTTCTTCTTCGGGACGACGGTCGGTTCCAGCCGTTCTCCGGCCTTGTAACGGGAGATCGGAACACAGTCCTTCGAGCCTTTCTCGACCGCTTTCACGATGATAAATGCTACGACATTGATCCTTGTCTGGAGTCTGTCTTCCTCGATCGCTTCTTTCAGAAGTTCGGAAGAATCCAGCGGCGTATCCCTGACTGCTCCGTTATATTCCTGAAGCGAGAGGTTTTTCGTCTCTTTCATATCGGAAAGCTTCGTAAAGTTATAGTCAGAGGATTCGAAGAAAACGACCGGTATAGACTGGCTGTCAAAAATGGAATAATCCGATCTTACTCTGGTAACTTCACGGTACTCGTCATTAATGAGATCTCCGTTCACATCAAAGTTCAGAAGGGACATGTTGTAATACAGATCCGTGCCTGTCTGAGAGTACAGACTGTTTTCATATGCCACATCATATGCTTCGTAGAGTTTTCTTCGGAACGAGTATTTATTTCCCTCCACCAGTGAAGAATGACCGGCATGCGCATAGAGCTTGTCTCCCGCATAGATACTCTCTATGCAGTACATACACTCGATGCTCTTCTTCTCGTCTTCCGATAAGGAACTCAAGAATACACTTGCGCCGCGGTAATTAGATGATGACGCGCCAAAAGCAACAATAATGACGTCATAGGCATACTTGTGGCCAAACATCTGCTTGGCGGCTGTGATCAGGGCTCCGACTCCGCATGCGTTGTTCTGTATTCCATCATAATTCGGATAAGATTCTCTCTGTTCATAGGAAATCGGAGCATCATAATGTGCCCCGATCACGACGGTCTTATGCACCTCATCATACTCGCCGAAGGAGTCACGCTGCATAAAGCCTTCTCCGGGGATCCGCACAATATAATTACAGGAGACCTGCTGCTTTTCTCCGCCCTGGACCACCTGACTTTCGACCTCATAGCCGATATCTTCAAGTTCTTTTTTGATCATCAAACCGGCGCCCTGCTCTCCCGCGGAAAAAGCACTTCTATAAGGAAATGTCTTCGCAAGTTTCAAAGCAAAATCCGCGCCGTAAGGACCAAACGCGGCCGGCTTGACCTTTTCTTTCTTCTTGCCGCAGGAACTAAGGGATACCATCATCGTGACGCACAAAAGTGCGGAAATGATCCTCTGTCCGGCTTTATGTGTTCTTTTTTCTTTCATCTGTACTCCTGTTATTTACCTTCCGCCATCATCGCATATCACATCGAGTTTTTCCGAGAAAAACAGCAGCGCTTCGGCCTGAGTCATTATCGTCTTATGTATGGTTCCGTTTCCGGAAGCACGGATCACAGGGATCTCATCCTTATAGGAAGCAAGTTCTTTCATGATCCGCCGCAGTAACGAATCCTTGGACACGCCTTCCAGTTTTCTCGGAAAACCCAACATATCATAGAGCCGGAAAAGCGGCTCGGAAGGATTCATGGAAGCAACGGCGAAAGCCAGCGCCTCTCCCTCCGAATAACGGAGAAAACGGAAATGCTGAAGGATCGCTTCTTTTATCTCTTTTCCAAATTCAAAAGCCATCGGCTCTATCTCGCGTATCCTGGCCTTGGCCAGATAGCATTCATCGATCGTGATGAACATATCCGACTTATTTACCAGCCTGTTCAGAAGCGTGATCTGATCAAGCATCGCATAACGGATGATCTGAGCATATCCGTTCTTCATGAAAGATTCCGGCACCGTCGAAAGGAAATCGACATCCATAATAACAGCGACCGGCTGGCACTTGACGCTGACACAGTCTTTATGGCTCATATAATTGAGATACGTCGTATCCGCTTCGGCAGATTCCAGCATGCCCATCAGTGTCGTCGGAACAAGGCAGTATGTCAGGCCTCCGAGAAATGTCGAAGCTACAAATGCCGTAACATCCAGGATAGAGCCGCCGCCCCAGCCCACGAGAAGATCATCTCCGGAAAAGGAGATATCCATCAGACGCTCAAATACCTGCATCACAACATCGAAATTCTTGGAAGACTGTCTTCCATCGATGACGATCACCGTCGGCTTGATGCCGCGGCTCTCCAGCTCGGAGATAAAAGTCGTGTGGTGAAGCCCGTTCACTTCTTTATCTGTTACGATCGCTACCTGAGGCGTCTTCTCGGAAGACATTTTACGCACCAGATCGATCAGGCAGGAATATGCCATATCCCGACCGCACTCGATCGGATATGTACACCGGCTCTCAACACGCTTTACCGTTGCCATGGCTATTCCTCCCTTTTGTTTTCCGTATTTATCCTAGATATGATAACACTTTTACGGATAACTTTGTATAAAAAAGTATAAGACAGGTGCTTTTGCCGAAGTATTATGTGATAAAATAGGTTGTTAATAATATCAGGAAGAGGTTAATGAATATGCCTATTACTAATCCGGCTATCCGCACGCGTTTCGCCCCGAGTCCAACGGGCTTCATGCATGTCGGAAACCTAAGGACCGCGCTTTATGAATACCTGATCGCCAAGTCTCTCGGCGGTACATTTGTACTTCGCATCGAGGATACGGACCAGGAACGCTATGTGGACGGCGCGGTGGATATCATCTATAAGACGCTGAAGACCGCAGGTCTCGTCCATGACGAAGGACCGGATATCGGCGGCGAATACGGACCTTATGTCCAGAGCGAGCGTATGGATCTTTATAAGCCGTATGCCGAGGAACTTGTAAAAAACGGACATGCCTACTACTGCTTCTGCAGTAAAGAGCGTCTGGCTTCCCTTCATGAAGAAGGCGGTGTCGAGGGCGGCTACGACCGTCACTGCCGTGATCTTTCCGAGGAAGAGATCAAGAAGAACCTTGACGCCGGCATCCCGTACGTTATCCGTCAGAAGATGCCGCTTACCGGTGAGACAACATTCCATGACTGCGTATATGGCGATATCACCGTACAGAACAAAGAACTCGAGGATCAGATCCTCCTGAAGGCGGACGGATATCCGACATATAACTTCGCTAATATCATTGATGACCACCTGATGAAGATCTCACACGTGGTACGTGGTTCCGAATATCTCTCCTCCACACCGAAGTATAACCTCTGCTACGAGGCATTCGGCTGGGAGATCCCGACATATGTGCACCTTCCCCTGATCCAGGGAAAGAACGCTGACGGCACAGTCAGCAAGCTCAGTAAGCGTCACGGCTCCACGGGATTTGAGGATCTTGTCGCACAGGGATTCCTGCCGGAAGCGATCATCAACTATATTGCCCTTCTCGGCT
This sequence comes from Mageeibacillus sp. UBA3781, assembly GCA_002368805.1. GTDB lineage: Bacteria > Bacillota > Clostridia > Saccharofermentanales > Saccharofermentanaceae > Scatonaster. The sequence goes on from DFFH01000130.1 coordinate 55,715, forward strand.
GGTGCCCGAAGGACAATCAGGAGATCTTCTCACTTCCGGAACTCTGCGAAGCCTTTGATATCAACGGCATCAGCAAGTCTCCTTCTGTCTTCGACTATGACAAGCTGGAGTGGTTCAACGGAGAATATATCCGTAAGATGAGCCAGGAGGAATTCATCGAGTTCAGTAAGCCCGAGCTTGCTAAATTCCCGATGATCACAGAGGATTTGTATCCGCTTTTTGCCGAGATCATGCAGCCCCGTATCACGAGACTTCCGCAGATCTCCGAGAAGCTCGGCTTCCTTCTGAAGCTGGCCGATTACGATCTGGAGCTCTATGTTCATAAGAAGAGCAAGACGACCAAGGAAGGCTCTCTGGAGATGCTCAATGCCGTTCTTCCGATCCTCGAGACGATCGAGTGGACGAAGGATTCCATTTCCGAGTGTCTGACCGGATTTGCCGAGGGACTGGGCGTGAAGAACGCACTGGTCATGTGGCCGGTACGTATCGCCGCTTCCGGCACGGCAGTAACTCCAGGCGGTGCCGTCGAGGTCCTTCTCCTTCTCGGTAAGGAAGAAGCCCTGAAGCGTATCGAATCCGGACGACAGCGACTCTCAGCTGCACTTTCACAATAAGAGAAAGCACAAGTGCTTTTCAAAAAAGAAAAACTATACGCACAAAGACGTGCGAAAAGAAAGCGAGAGTAATAACATGAGCGAATATAAGAGTTTTATACATGAAGCAATTGAAGAAGATATCGGACCGGGCGGACGTTACGAAGGTAAGCGTGTACATACCCGTTTCCCACCGGAGCCGAACGGATATCTTCATATCGGTCATGCAAAAGCACTGGAGATCGACTTCGGTATGGCAGAACAGTACGGCGGCCTCTGTAACCTCCGTATGGACGATACCAATCCGACCAAAGAAGATGAAGAATATGTAGAAGCTATCAAAGAAGATATCAAGTGGCTCGGTCATGACTGGGACGACCGCTTCTACTATGCATCTTCCTACTTTGATAAGATGTACGAATATGCGGTAGAGCTCATCAAAAAGGGTCTGGCTTATGTCTGCCAGCTGACTCCTGAAGAAATGAAGGAGCACAGAGGTGACCTGACACACCCTGCAACGAGCCCATACCGTGACCGTCCGATCGAAGAGAGTCTGGATCTCTTTGAGAGAATGAAGAACGGTGAATTTGAAGACGGTGCCATGACACTTCGTGCGAAGATCGATCTGGCTTCCGGTAACTTTAATATGCGTGACCCTGCGATCTATCGAATCAACCATATGCGTCACCATAACACAGGCGACAAATGGTGCATCTACCCGATGTACGACTTCGCTCACCCGATCGAAGATGCTCTTGAAGGTATCACACACTCCCTCTGCTCCCTCGAGTTTGAGGCTCACAGACCGCTCTATGACTGGGTCATCGAGAATGTGTCCGTTCCTTCCAAACCGCGTCAGATCGAGTTTGCAAGACTCGGCATCACACATACGGTCCTCTCCAAGAGAAAGCTCCGTAACATGGTCGAGACCGGTCTGGTAGATGGATGGGACGATCCGCGTATGCCAACCCTCTGCGGACTGCGCCGCCGTGGATACACACCGGCATCGATCCACAATTTCCATTCCAGAAATGGTATCTCCAAGGTAAATGCGGTGGTTGACTATGCATTCCTGGAGTACTGCCTGCGTGAAGATCTTAATGCGACAGCAAAGCGTGTCATGGGTGTCGTTCATCCGGTAAAGCTGATCATCGATAACTATCCGGAAGATATGACTGAAACCTTTACCGTCGAGAATAACCCGGAACGTCCAGAGGATGGAACGCGTGAAGTTTCCTTCTCCAAGGAACTCTGGATCGAAGCGGATGACTTTATGGAAGTTCCGGAAAAGAAATACTTCCGTCTCTTCCCGGGAAATGAAGTCAGACTTAAGTCCGCTTATGTCATCAAGTGCACAGGCTGCGACAAAGATGAAAACGGCAATGTGACCGCAGTTCATGCCGAGTACGAAGAGTCCAGCCGTGGCGGCAATCCTGCAGACGGACGCCGTATCAAGGCAACGATCCACTGGGTAGATACAAAGACTGCGCTGGATGCGACTGTACGTCTCTATGACCGTCTCTTTACCGTAGAAGCGCCGGACCTCGCAGATTGCAATTATCTCGATTACATCAATCCGGACTCCCTCAAAGTGGTAGAAGGCGCGAAAGTCGAGGCTTCCCTCGCTGATGCCAAGCCCGCAGACAGATTCCAGTTCTTAAGACTTGGTTACTTCTGCATGGACACCAAGGATAGCAAACCAGGAAAGCTCGTCTTTAACAGAAGTGTTTCACTGAAAGACAGCTACAAGCCGCAGTCCTGATCCTTACATGAAACCGGTAAAAACAAAAGAGGCGCTTCTTGATCGAGGCGCCTCTTCTCTTTTCTCTTTATGCTTGAACAATATGCAAATTAAAAAGCACTGTCACATTACCTGCAACAGTGCTTTTCTATTTATAATTTGAATAAATCAGAGTACCTGACGATACTGGTTTGCCTGAGCCTGCTCAGCTTCCTGCTTAGCAAGAGCATCACGGTCCATAAGAGCAACTGTTCTCGGAGCAACTACGAAAGTCTTTCTGTTCTGATCGATCGGCTTAACATTACCATCGATAGAATAAGCTGCACCGGAGATATAGTCGATTACACGCTGTGCAACGGAACGATCAACATTCTCGATGTTGCAGATTACTGTGTGACCTGCACGGATGTGATCACAAACCTGCTGAGAAGAACGGATGCTATCCGGCTGAAGGATAACTACCTGAGTATCTGTAGCCTGTACACTCTTGATCGGTACGATACGATTGCTGTTCATTTCCGGAATCGGAAGCGGTTCCATATCAGCGTAATCGCTCTCTTCTACATGAAGACCATCGAGGTTTTCATCCTGGTACTCATCCTCATAAATTCCGTCTTCACCCTCGTAATAATCATTGTTGTCAACGCCTGCGATCTTGTTCACGAGACTATTCCAAAAACCTGCCATAACTACCTCCAAAATTTACTGCTACAGTGCTTCTGAGCACTTGCGAATTTCACTATGAGGTTAGTATAGAACTACGTTTTTTCGCTTTCAATAGAATCGGATCAAAGGTAAATAACATGTAACTTTGACATATTCCATGTAATTTTGCTGAAACATATTAAAGTTTTCATGTAACATTTTGTGTAATAATCACACAGGATCCGGATAGTCACGCTTTCCGAAGATCGCTGTCCCGATACGCACATGTGTCGCACCGCAGATGATGGCATCCTTATAATCTCCGCTCATTCCCATCGAGAGATACTTCCAGGAAGAATTATCCGCACCAAGTGTTTTTAAATCATCAAAAAGCACTTTCGCCTTCTCAAAGACTTCTCTCGCCTGTCCTTCCTTCTGCTGGATCGGCGCCATCGTCATGAGGCCGCAGACCTGAAGGGATGGAAGAGCGAGGATATCTGAAAACTGCGACTTCACTTCTTCCTCGGTAAAGCCATGCTTACTCTCCTCGCCGGACACGTTTACTTCCAGAAGGATCTTCGCTTCTATGTCTTTTGCCTGATATCTTTTCGAGATCTCTTTGGCAAGAGAAATCGTATCCACAGAGTGGATCAGGTACGGATCTCCCGCGATCATTCGTACTTTACGGCTCTGAATAGTACCGATGAGATGCCAGTTCGGATGGATCCCCTCCTGATCCAGCGTCTCTTTTTTCGCATGAAGTTCCTCAGGTCTGTTCTCACCGAGATCTGTAAGGCCAAGGGAAAAAGCCTGTGCTGCATATTCTGCAGGGAAAAACTTGGAAACACCGATAAGCGTGATTTCTTTCGGATCTCTTCCCGCTTCTCTTGCGGCATCCGCGATCTGCCCGCGGACCTTCTCTATATTTTCCTTCATCTGTTCCGGACTATACATATTCATGGTTATTTTTCCACCTTGTCCCCTTCTTTTACAGTCTGGGGATTCGTTATAACGATCGTACTGATACTCGGGATGTCTGTATTCTCAAGCGGCGCTATGATAGCATATTCACGGTCATAATCACGGATCTGGACTGTATAGCCTCTCGCGTATCCACTCTCATTTACGAAGATTGTAGCGATTCCTCTGTCATAATCCGCGTTAGCAAGCGAAGATACCGGGACGCGGATACCCGTTGTCTTCGTCTGAACGATCTCAATATTCACAGTGCGGCGGTCCAAAAGACGCTCCACCTGGTTGGAAGTCTCGAAAACGACAAGGATTCCGTCACGCGTAACAGAACAGCGGATCACCTTACAATCGGAGATCGAGATACCTTCCGCCGGGATACGGATCACATGATTCGAACCAAGCTGGAATTCCTCCATCGGAGCATTCTTAAGAAGACATGCGAAATACTGGACATCGTTCTGGACAATACGAAGAACAGGCTCATTCTGCTTGATCTTCAGGTCACCGGTAATGATACTGCTGGAATTGGAGATGAGTTCTTCACACTTGGAGTCCACCATGTCCATCAGGAGCTGCTTCGTGATCGTATTCTCCTGACCGTCAAGCTTATAAGAGATGATACCCGGCATTTCCGCATAGATAGAATTCGCACGGTTTTCCAGCTGCGTCTGAAGTGCCGTCTCACTGGTGCGCAGAGCGGTCAGCTGCTCATCATCAAAATCGATCGTCTTGAGATTGACGTCTCTTTTTTCCATAAGGACTCGGATCGAGGATGAATAGCTGGTCATATTATTCAGCTTATTAAGGATCGCATCCTGACGGATCATGGTAATGATCGGGCGGATCTCATCATTTGCCTGACTGAATACAGCCTTTGCCGCGACACCTTTTCCCTGATTCATAAGCTGGCGCTCGAGATCGACGATCTGCTGCTCGACATTATGGAGCTCTGCCATCGTCGTTTCCATACCTTCCGGAATGACCATCGCAAGGTGCTGGCTCTTGGCGACACGGCTTCCTTCCGTTGCCTGAGCCATCAGGTCTCCTGTATGTGTGGAAGTCATAACGGTCTCATTTCTCACCACCAGTGCGGTAGCACCTATGGTATGTTCGATAGATCCTTCGGCTGCAAAAGCATATGCGGGTTTTGCCGCCACATAATCTACGATATAAAGTACAGCAATGACCATCATGCCGATCAGGATCAGGATACATAAAAATGCGTTAAAAGCCGCGCGAAGTCCGTCTCTCTTACGCATCTTCGCCATATGTTTTCTTCTCTCTTCCGCGGACTCGGGACGAGTCTCCTCGAGAACATCCGGAACAGCAGCTTCTTTCTTAGCGGCTTCTTCCTCCGCCTTCTGCTTCTGTTTCTGGATAAGTCTGTTCTTTCTGTGAACCTTTCGGACCTGCCACCAGGACAGTTTCTTCGGAGGTGTTTTTACCTGTTCTTTCTCAACAGCTGCACTCAGTTCAGGTTCATCACCGAAGAGAGGTCTGCTGAACTTCGGATCCATTAGATCCGAAGGACGTCCGGAAACAGCAGAATTATTCGGGTTTACTCCTGGTCTTTGGCCGGAAGAGCGCGATACAGCACCGGAACGGTCGGTATTCTTACGGACCGGTCTTTGCTGGTTCTGTCTTCTGGGATCGGGTTTATTGTCTGCGTTAGGTCTCTGCTTCATGCGGGAGGCACCGGAAACACGCCCCGACTCCGGCCGGTGTATCGGCTGATTCGCGGGACGTTTCCCCTGAAGCTTTCCATTATTCGGGCGTTTGCCGTTATTCGGGCGTTTTCCTATCGCCATAGATCAAGTCTTCTCCAACATTCCTGAAACGGCCTGCATGACCGCCAGTTTCACCTGTTCAAATACAAGACCGCCCTGCATATATACGAGGTAAGGCGGTTTTACCGGACCATCGGCCGAGAACTCGATCGATGCTCCCTGTACAAAAGCACCTGCCGCCATGACCACCTGCGCATCATAACCGGGCATATCCCACGGTTCCGGAGATACGAAGGAATCTACCGGCGAACAGCTCTGTACATTCTTACAAAAGTTTACCATTTGTTTCTCATCCGGGAAAGCCACACTTTGCACAATATCTCCCCGCGGATCATCAAAACGCGGTTCGCATCTGCATCCTGCCATCTCGAGCATCTTTGCAGCAAATACCGCGCCCTTCATCGCTTCAGAAACGACATGCGGTGCCAGGAAAAGACCCTGTGCGATCTGACGGTTAAATCCGAGGCTCGGTCCGACATGAGATCCGAGGCCGGGTGCCGTGACGCGTTCCGCAACGCGCTCGACAAGTTCTTTTTTACCTGCAACATATGCACCGGAAGGACAGATTCCGCCTCCGGCGTTCTTGATGAGAGAACCTGCACAAAGATCGGCGCCGAGTGCACAGGGTTCCTGTGTCTCTACAAATTCACCATAACAGTTATCCACGAAGACGATGATATCTTCTCTTATACCTTTGACCAGATCGACGACCGCCTTGATATCTTCCGCACGAAGGCATCTTCTGGACGTATATCCCTTTGACTTCTGAAGGAAAACGACCTTGGTCTCAGGCTTGATGGCCGCGCGGATCGCGTCAAGATCAGGAGATCCGTCATCTTTCAGCTGAACCTCGTTATATTTCATGCCGTAATCCAGAAGAGATCCGGTAAACGTATCGTCTTTCTTCTCGACTCCCAGTGCGGAAGCAAGCGTATCATACGGTCTTCCACTGGCCGCGAGCATCTCCTCGCCTGGTTTCAGGATACCGAACAGGCATGCGACAAGGATCTGCGTACCGCAGGTGACCTGGATACGCACATAGGCAGCCTCCGCTCCGAAAAGCTCGGCATACATCTCCTCGATCTTCTCTCTGCCCATATCATCGTAACCGTAACCGGTCGTGGCACCTAGGTGAGCTTCTGCAAAACGTGCATTGCGGAATGCCTGCAGCACGCGAAGCTGGTTATACTCCTTGATTCTATCGATTCTTTCAAATACAGAAGAAACGGTGGTCATCGCTTCTTTCGCCATGTCAACCACCGTATCACTGATTCCATACATTGATTTGAATGGATCCTGATTCATTAGATTCCGTAAACCTCCTCAGGGCTTAAGATCCTGATTCCTGCTTCTTCAAATTTCCTGATCACCGGATCGAAATTCTGGACCCGGATCACCATAACAGCTTCATCGGATTTACGGCCGACGAATCCGTAGATGTACTCCATCGACTCTCCTGTCGTAGAGAATGTGGAAAGTGCCGCATCCAGCGTTCCGGCCTTATCCGGGATCGCGATTGCCAGTACCGGAGTCATGCTCACGGTAAATCCGGATTCCGTCAGGATCATGACGGCCTCTTCCGGTTTGTCGAGGATCATGCGGAGAATACCATAGTCCGTGGAATCCGCTACAAACAGAGCACGGATATCAATATCTGCCTTACCTAGAACCTTTGTCACCTCGGCGAGTCGGCCGAAGGAATTCTCGAGAAAAACATTGATCTGCTTTACTAACATACGAGAGTCCTCCTTCTCATTTATAAAACCATTATATCTTAAAAAAGCACTTTTAAGAAACGAAATCTCTTCCTTTATTAAATGCTTCCACATTCATCGGGATCAGCTTCGCCTTAGAAGCAAATGCTTCGTTGATGGCCTCGATCCACAGGTCCTTCGGGAAATCCATACCTGCGGAAAGTGCACCGACCATAACCATGTTTACGGCTTTGCTGCTGCCGCAGGAAAGAGCGGCGGACAGTGCATCAAACTCGACGACCTTCGCATTTCCGGATGCCGCGGTATCAAGAGAATCCTTGATGTTCTCCGGATACTCGGCATTACCGAGGAGTACCGGAAGAGATTTGATCTTCTGAGAGTTCACGAGAAGAACGCCGTCTTTTTTGAGAAGGTTTGCCCAGCGGACTGCTTCCACTTCTTCAAAAGACAGAACATAGTCCGCCATACCTTCTTCAATGATCGGTGAATATACCTTCTCACCCATTCTTACATATGTGATAACGGAACCGCCGCGCTGGCTCATGCCGTGTACTTCCGACACTTTGATATCCAGGCCCTGCTTCATGGCAAGAATGCCGAGAAGCTTACCGGCGATCAAGGTTCCCTGTCCGCCGACACCGGCGAGTACGATTGAAATATCCTTTGCCATATTACGCCTCCTCCTTCTTGGAAAGTGCATCGAACTTGCACATATTGATGCACAGACCGCAGGCGTTACAAGCCTCCGGATCGATGACCGGCTTCTTATCCGGACCGGCTACCAGCGCCGGGCACATGATACGGGAGCAGGCTCCGCACTTCTTACAATTCTCATCATTCAGAACGATAGAGACACCCTTCGGCTTCTTGCCGGTCGGGATCAGTGCACACGGACGGCGAACGATAATAACGGAAACACAGTCCTTGGCGATCTCTTCTTTTACGATCTTCTCTACTTCAAAAGTATCAACAGGATCGACGGTTCTTACGGATGTAACTCCGACGCTTCTGCAGAGAGTCTCCAGATCGATGGCCGGAGCCGGCTGCAGACGGATATTCTTACCGGAAGCAGGATTCTGCTGATGTCCTGTCATACCCGTAATGGAGTTATCGAGGATCATAACGGTGATTGCACTCTGGTTATATACGGCATTGATGAGGTTCGTGATACCGGAGTGCAGAAATGTGGAGTCACCGATAACCGCAACTGTCTTCTTGCTGTCTTCTCCGTCACTGGCCTTGTCAAAACCGTGTGCCATACCGACAGAAGCACCCATGCAGACGGAAACGTCCATCGCAGCTGTCGGCGGAAGTGTACCGAGCGTATAGCATCCGATATCACCCATGACTTGAACCTTCGCACGGTTCAGTGCGAGGAACATACCCTTATGCGGGCATCCAGCGCACAGAAGCGGCGGACGGCCCGGAGCCTTCGGGAGCTTGTCGAGGTCAAGTGCTTTTTCCGGAAGAGCTTCCGAAGAAAGCGCAGCGCGGATCATACGGGCGCTGTATTCGCCCTGCAGTGTGAAAAGGTCTTTACCTTCACAGGCGATACCTGCCGCCTTGATCTCTGTCTCCATGAAAGGATCGAGTTCTTCCACGATGACCAGACGATCTACTTTCGAAGCGAAATCGCGGATCAGATCCATCGGCAGCGGCCATACACAGCCGAGTTTCAAAACAGATGCAGACGGAACCGCTTCTTTTACATACTGGTAAGAAGCGCCTGCCGTAATGATTCCGAGCTTGGTGTCGTTCATCTCGAGCTTATGGATACCCATGCCGAGGAATTCCTCATTGGAAGCCTTTGCAATATCGAGTGTTCTCTGTTCAACAACGACATGACGCTTGATGGCCATCGCCGGCATCATAACGTACTTATTTACATTTTTCTCATACGGCTTGACAACGATGTCTTCCGGATCAGACAGTTCAACAATAGAACGGGAGTGAGATACACGGGTGTGCATACGCAGGATCACCGGAGTATCAAAGCGCTCGGACAGTTCGAAAGCCTTCTTTGCGAAATCTTTGCACTCCTGGCTGTCAGACGGCTCGAGGATCATGAGCTTTGCGGCACGGCCATAGTTACGGCTGTCCTGCTCATCCTGAGAGCTGTGCATGCCCGGGTCATCCGCAACAACGAATACCAGACCGCCGTTAACTCCCTCATAAGCGGCTGTAAACATCGGGTCTGCGGCAACATTCATACCAACATGCTTCATACATGTCATCGCGCGTGCGCCACGGATACTTGCACCGATCGCAACCTCGGATGCGACTTTTTCATTCGTCGCCCACTCGCAGTAGATGCGGTCATAGGTGGCGATCGCCTCTGTGATCTCTGTGCTCGGGGTGCCGGGATAGGAGGAAACCACTTTCACTCCAGCCTCATAAGCGCCACGTGCAACAGCTTCATTACCTAACATGATCTGTTTCACTTCTTCGTACCTCACTTATATTCAGTTAGTGTTCACTAGAATTAGCACCCGTCTATTGTATCATGTTTTGACTTACTTGACGTCATCAATTCTTGCCGGAATGTCTTTCGGCATGTCCTTGAATGCGGTATCGATCACCTTTTTATCAAGTTTCGGCGAGATCCAGGATACGACCGGAACGATGACAAGTCCGAATAACATGGCAAAAGCACCCGCATTGATCGGTGACGCCAGGTTGATCGGAAGGCCTGTAGGGAACTTAAAGCTATGTCCGAACAGCGGTCCGTTGCTGAGGATCAGGTGGGAGACGGTAATACCGACACCGCTGATGAAGGAAGCCCAGACAGCTGCCTTGGTAACGCCCTTCCAGAAAAGACCATAGAAGAACGGTGCCAGGAAAGAACCGGCCATCGCACCCCAGGAGATGGACATCAGCTTTGTGATGTACATATCGTTACTTCTGTATGAGTAGATCGCCAGTGCCATAGAAACCAGAACGAAGAATGCAAGGAGCAGACGGATGATGCTGACCTTCTTCTTCTCTGTCATGTCTTTGATTACGTTATCTGCCAGTACATCAAGAGTGATCGTGGAACTCGAGGTCAGCACCAGAGATGTCAATGTGGACATGGAAGCGGACAGGACAAGAACGACGAGGATCGCGACAAGGATCGTCGGGATCGCCTTATCCAGAATGAGCGGCATGATCTTATCCATATTGAGTCCGCCGGAAGCTGTCTTGATATCGTCTGCGCCTACGAAAATACGGGAGAAACCACCCATGAAATAGGAACCGCCGGCGATAATAACTGCGAAGATCGTGGAGATGATCGTTGCTGTATGTACGGACTTATCATCCTTGATAGAGTAGAACTTCTGCACCATCTGCGGAAGACCCCAGGTACCAAGAGAAGTAAGGATAACAACACCTAAGAGGTTCAGCGGCTCCGGTCCGAAGAGCGAGGAATAAACGCCCTGGAAGGAAGAACCGTTCGCAGCAGGAACCTTGGACAGTTCCGTCATGGAGGACATCAGACCGCCATGATAATTCAAAACGCATACGATCGTCATCACGATACCGACGATCATGATCATACCCTGAATAAAGTCGTTGATCGCTGTGGACATGTATCCGCCGAGGATAACGTATGTGGCGGCAAGAACGCTCATAACGATAATGCAGATCTCGTATCCGTTAGAGATACGGTCCAGACGCAGAGCAGATGTGAAAAGATAGGAAAGGCCGTTAAAAACCGACGCGGAGTAAGGGATCATGAAGATAAAGATGATCAGCGCCGATGCGATACGCAGAGCCTTGGAATTATAACGTTTACCGAAGAAATCCGGCATAGTATTCGTATTTAATGTCTTGGTCATGATACGGCATCTCTTACCAAGCACTACCCATGCTGCCAGAGAACCGATGAAAGCATTGCCCAGACCGATCCACAGTGCCGAAACTCCGAAGTCCCATCCGAACTTACCTGCATAACCGATAAAGATAACTGCGGAGAAATACGTGGCACCAAATGAGAAAGCAGTAAGCCACGGGCCTACTCTTCTGCCACCAAGTACAAAAGAAGAAACATCTTTGGTGTTTTTTCTTGAGTACAGACCTACACCGATAATCATTGCGAAGAACACGACAATAACTATCCCGTACAAGAGATCAAGAGAATCCATATTCTACCATCCTTCCGCTGCCGATGTGAGATGACAGCCCTACAATTTATTTTCCCCCTGGAAAGAGGCATAAAAACTACATTCCCATGATAACAGAGAAAAATAAAGATGCAAGGGGTTTCCCGCTTTTCCATATAGAATTCTATAAATAAGCAGTAAGGGTATATCCCTCCAGGCTCAAACAGTTTGCTTACGCAAAACTCGCCTCTCAAGATATCCCTTACCGCTTATTCTTATCTAAGTTAATGAAAAGCGGGAACCTACTGTATTGCTATTGTCTCCCCGCAGGAGATCTCATGCATCTTCTCCCCGATTTCATCTTTTAAATAGAGGAACTGTTCCTTGCCGGTACAGTGACAGGTGTAATACTCCGCATAGGAATCGCGGACCGCTTTTACCGTGTCATCAAGTATTTCCTCGTCCCACAGAGGATCAAGCTTCATCAGATGGAGCCCGCCGAAGAACGTCTGGAACCGGAACGCATGTACCAGATTGATGATCCCTTTATGCGCACATCCGCTGATAAGATGATCCTTATACCCTTCATGGATCAGAAGATACATCTCGTGCTCATACTTTTCGTTCTCCATATACGGGCCGATCTTGACCTTCTGTCCATTCGTATGAACTGGTGTCTTCAGACGGTTCATGCAGACAAACGAAAGTTCTTCATCGATCTTAATATCTTCCTTCACCTTTACATAACGAGGATGCCCGTCGATCGTCGGATCCAGTCCGATAAACTCATTTCTTCCGTTATAATGCGGTTCAAATGCCGCTTCATGCATATATACATTTGCTATACCATTTCTTTCCAGAAACGGAAGAAGGCCTCCGCCGTGGTCATAGTGTCCGTGCGAAAGAAATGCAATGTCCGCCAGACCGATATCGATCCCGAGTTTTTCCGCATTCCGAATAAAGAGATCACTTGCTCCGAAATCAAAAAGGATCCGGTGCTTTTGCGTCTCGATATAAAGACTCAGGCCGTGCTCGGTCAAAAGTCCGCTTTTACTCGTATTATCCGAAAGAACTGTAACTTTCATACACTCAGCTCAGGAGCGAATCGATCTCTGCAGTGATAGAGTCGATCCTCTCACTATGCTCCTGTTGTTTGCTTTCATACTCTTTACTTTTTTTAGTATATGTATCCACCTGCTGGAAAATCTCATAGAACAGATCCTGGAAAACTTCATCTCCGTTTTCCAGAATATACTCACCATCATCTTCATCGAATTCCAGCGTTATATCAATGGATGTATAGTCTTTCTCCTTGATTTTGCCGATGACTTCCTTCATAGCCTCCATCGCTTCATCTTCATCTTCGAATTCATCCATTTTATGTTCTTTAGTTAAATATTTGACTACAGTATTGTACTCGATAACATCTACCGTAGCTTCACAAGTTGTTTTTCCCTTTTTCGTCTTAACACCGTCGGAATCAACAGTTATTATCGCTTTACTCCATAGCAATTCGTTCATCTCATCCTTGGAGATCTGTTTAACGATATTGATATATTGTTTACTGTACGCATCCCGTTCTTTCATGCCCTTATAGTCTAAGGATGTGAGTTCTTCCAGCACAGCCTCTGCTTCTTTAACTACCTTCTTATTATCCGAACCGGATTTGCAACCGGCCAGTGACAGCACCAGAACACCGGAAAGAATAGCACTGACTAATTTGACTATATTTTTCATAAACACTCTCCTTTACTAAAACAATGTCTCAGACACGTATTCCCATTGAAGCACAAACTTCCTTGAAATCCGCGATAGCTTGATCCTTTGTCTTGCCAAGGGCAAAGCTTTCCGCCTGGTACGCAAACTCGGAATTAAGAACTGCATCATACTCAGTAACATCGGAGGAAGATGCACCATTGCCCGCTTCTAAAAAGATCGGGAACGCATTCTGTCCTCCAAGGAAATCCATACTGCCATCAACCATGGACAGAACCTTAGCCGATGAAACTGTATCCTTTGTTCCTGCATCATTTAATAGACCGGCAGCCCACATATACTGCAGACCTGTGTCCGAGGTATCCAGAGTAACCCACTCAAAGAAGCGGGAAATGAACTCTTTTTTATCAGCGTCAACGACACTGTCTTTATTGGCGAAGATCCAAGAGCCTCCCCACCAGAAGCTTACCGGAGACTGACAAACACGCCAGTCACCTCTGGTACTTCCCGCATTATAGGCCATACTATAATTTATGAGCCATGCCGGTCCGAAGAATGCAAACACTTTACGGATCTGACCGGTTTTCGGGTCTTTGGACTTTCCGTCCATAGCATCATTCCAGTCCGTAGACCACATTCCTGTCTCATTGGACCAGTTATTCCCGATTATTTGCTTCGCGACATCAAAATATTCATCTTTTACAGGATCGATATTCAGCGCGCCATCAACGACCCACGGCGTATTTGCTCCTCTCGAGCAGACATTCCATATATCGTCTATATCTGCAACAGCTGCATACCCTTTCTGATTCAGTTTTTTGCACGCTTCCAAAAACTTATTCCAGTTTCCGGTTCCTCCACCAACAGCATCCTGCACTACAGCAGGATCCTCTGTTCCGAAGACGTCTTTAGCGATAGATGCGGAGTAGATCATCGCTCCACCGGTGTTCTGATATGCAAGTGCTACAGTTTTCCCATCATTATTCATACCAAGCTCGACCGTGTACTTAGCTAACTCGGCATTATTCATTTTTCCGGAAAGATCATCTATGAAATCAGAATAAGGAGCCGCATACTGGGCGAATGCGCCTTTGGTATACGGAAGAATATAATCAGACTCGGCAACATAAATGTCAGGAGCTCCGGCACCACCGGCCGTGAGCGCAGCATTTAACCTTGTCTCATATGCCTTATCCGTGTTTTGGCAGATCATTGCTGTAACTGTGTATTTTGCTGACATATCCGGATTATTGGTCATGAACACTTTGACCATACCCGCGACTTCAGGACTCATCGTATATAGTTTGATCTCGATCGAGCCGGTGCCATAGCTTTCTTTTTGTGTCGTTACACCGTCATCAAAAGTAGGCTCTGTTGTCGTTGTGGTAGGTTCTTCAGTTGTTGTTGCAGGTAATTCCGTAGTTGTAGGAATAGTATTAGAATCCGTATAATTTTCGATCATTCCCTGGAAGTCAGTGATTCTTTCAAGCATATCATCGTAGAGATCTTCGATAAAATCTCCTGCCGTTTCACTATCCATGGAGTACTCACCGTCTTTGATCTTAAACTCCAGTTCAAGATCATCGCGGACGATATATTTCTTCTCCTTTTGTGCAGCTATGTTATCTTTAAAATCATCGAAACTCTCTGCATCATCGAATGCCCTCTCATAGTCAGGCATCGTAACAATGACCGAGCAGGAAGCCTTTTTCTTCGACTCTTCCACAGACTTCTCATCGATCTCATAAGATGCCTTTTCCATAACCGCTTTTACATATTTATTTCCGGCAATTTCTTTAAGCTCGGTTACAAATTGTTTTCCAACACCCAGTTCTTTATCCAGTTTCTTTATAGTTTTCGAATCCAGATTCACAGAAGCGTCAAGGAATGTATTAGCAACCGTGATACAGTTTTTTTCTTCTTGTTTTTCTTTTGAAGAAGCGCATGCGCCAAGCGAAACAAGCATTGAGAAAGACAAAACCAAACTGGATATTCTCTTAAATCTATGCCCCATTTTTTATCCTCCTTTGGGATCAACATCCCCTTTCAAACCTAAAAAAATTATACTCTCATAAAATTTTCAAATCAATGTTAAGGAGGATCCGGAGACTGCAGGATTTGTTTTCCGAAGAAATAGAAAAAGGACTATTCAGTAACCTGAGATAGTCCTTATTCTGGTGCGGCGAACGGGACTTGAACCCGTATGGTCGCCCACACGCCCCTCAAACGTGCGCGTCTGCCAATTCCGCCACCGCCGCATGGCTTTGAAAGCATGAATTATTATACTGATAGTCCCGAACCGTGTCAATAGTGAATTTCTATTTCCTTTCGCATTTCCTTTTACAGAAAGAGAATGGTAGAATAGTTAGGATATATAACACAGGAGCAAAGCTATGAGACTTTCTGATCTTTTACCGTATAACGACATCGTGATCCAGTGCCATGACAATCCGGATGCGGACGCTCTAGCCAGCGGCATGGCACTTCACTGGTACTTCGCCAAGCATGGGAAACAGGTGCGTTTCATCTATCGCGGTAATAACAAACTTCAGAAAAGCAACCTTGTGATCATGCTTACGGAGCTTTCGATCCCTGTGTCATATGAACCCGGTTTCGAAGAAGAGCCGGAGCTTCTCATCACTGTGGACTGTCAGTACGGGCAGCGGAATGTTACGAAGACAAGGGCGAAGAATATAGCTATCATCGATCACCATCAGCTTACTGTCGCCCTTCCCGAACTTGCCGAGATCAGAAGCAACATCGGCAGCTGCGCGACAGTTGTCTGGGATCTGATCCGTTCTGAGGGACTGGATGTGTGCGAGGACAAGAACTTAGCTACCGCGCTCTATTACGGTCTGTATTCAGACACTAACCGTCTTTCCGAAGTGTCCCACCCACTCGACCGTGATATGATCGATTCTTTAAATTCCGGCATTCAGCGCAGTCTGATTACTAAAATGAGTAATGCCAACATATCTCTTTCCGAATTAAAGATCACCGGTAAAGCGATCCTGGATTTCGAATTCTTCGAAGATCACAATTATCTGATCCTTCAGGCCGAACCATGTGATCCGAACATTCTCGGCGTTATTTCAGATTTTTCCCTTGAGACAGATAAAGTTGATGTATGCCTGGCATATTTTGTCAGCCAGTACGAGATCAAATTTTCAGTAAGAAGCTGTACGAAAGAAGTTCACGCCAATGAACTGGCTGCTTTTCTAGCGGATGGCCTTGGCGGCGGCGGCGGTCATATTTTAAAGGCCGGCGGTTCCCTTCGTCCGGAGAAACTGGATAAAGATCCTTCCGAACTTTTGAAGGAGCGTATGAAAGAATACTTCGATATGTTCACGATACTTTATACCAAAGATACCGTACTGGACACATCTTCAATGCCCCTTTACGAGAAACTTCCTCAGGAAGTCGGTATTGTGCGTCTTGCTGACCTCTTCCCTGCCAAGACACAGATTGAGATCCGAACTCTTGAAGGTGATGTTGTAATTAATGTAGAGGACGATAGTTACCTCATGGTCGGCATCGAAGGTGAAGTCTATCCGACAAATGAAGAAAAGATCCGTTCCAGATATTCGGAACTTCATCGCCCTTACTCAAGAAAAGTCGAGTACTCGCCAAGTATCAAAAATCTCGCTACCGGTCAGAGGATCGACGTCATGCAGTATGCGCAGGCAGTGGTCAGCAGTGGTGGCGGACTGATCTACGCAAAGCCTCTCGATCGCAGTGTGAAGCTCTTTACACAGTGGGACGAAGAAAAATACTATCTCGGGAACGTCGGTGATTATATCGCCGTTCGTGAAGAGGATGAGCATGACATCTATATTATAAAGAAGCAATTATTCCCACTGCTTTATAAGCAGGTGGAAACTATCAGCTGATACCATACCTCATTTTCTGCTCTTCAGACATTTCCGAACCTTTCAGGATCCTGTATGCTTTATCCTTAAGTTCCTGTAATGTATAATGCCTGAAATATCCGATATGAAAGTCAACGGCTCCTGTGAAGCTGAATGCAAAGAAAGTATCTGTTGGTTTATGGTATCCCAAGGAATTCCATACTACAGCAACTTCCACCCAGGATTCCGTCTCGAGGAGATCTGTGATATTACCGGTTTGGATAAAGATCAGACCCTGTTCCTCATCGATCGTAAGAGTCGCTTCCTTGAAAGTGTTATAATACATTTCGACTTCCGTTTTTCCGATAAAATCGCCAGTTTCACCATCATACCGGTAGAAGGAACCATCATCAAACACAACAAGTATCTGCTCAGAAGACGTTCCTTCTTTATAGAAAGCGGCACCAACAGCTGCGCGGCCATTCGTCTGAAGATCCATTTCCTGATTCCAGTCAGAATCAAAGACCAAAACATGAGTCAGATCCGCAATTATCCATCTGTTTCCCTCTTTATTATGCTCAACAACATTTGCTCCACTCCAATTGGATGAAAGACGTAATTGTTTTATATCATTACTCTCGACATTGATTACAAAAACATCCTCCTTGTCGCTGACAACTATCTCCTTCAGTTCGGGATAATAAACGGGCACACTAATGCGTTCAGGATCATCTTTAGGGAAATCGAATAATTTCGTCTCGCCGCTGCGAACATTGTAAAAACCGATGCGGTCAAGATTTTTTTCTTTATCGCGGTAGACATACGTCAGATAGTCGTTCGTCATTGAGACGCAGAATTGATTTATATAGTACGGACTGGATATGTTATAAATTTCTTCACGGCTGCCATCTTTCAAAGAAATTCTATAGATGGAAATACCACTCTCTTGATTGACTACAGATATATAAAGAACATCATCAGCAACTTGAAGGAGTTTAGCACTAGAAGATTTGGCCTCTTCAATTTTGATGTCAAGCAAGAGTGTTTTCTTGTCGGCATCATATGCTAATATTTCGGGGATTCCGTCAAATTGAGATAATACGACTAGATAATCATCGTCAAGAAGATACTGTTGCGGCTCTTGAACTACAGTATCCGGATTCATATCCGTCCACTCATCATCCATTACATATGTATCATAAAAGATGACTTCAGAAGCATTTTTCTGTAGAACATATACTCCATTTCCAATCAAAGCCTTGTCTATTTTATTTACAAACTCAATTGTGTACGTCACCGTATTTGGACTCATAGAATCAACAGGTATACCAAGAGCTCCTGACTCAGTAACAAATGTCGGTACACCATCACCATCATTATCACTTATATCTGCAATCAATTGCTGTACTTGATATGATCCGAGCACATCTCCGGTTTTAGTATCGTAGATCTCAATCACATCACCGGTGCTATATGCGACCGCATTTCTTGCGGGGAGATTAAGGATTTCAGAATAAGATAGCGAAACATTGTATTTACAATCACGACTCCATCTCTCAGTCATAGAAGGAACGTCGATGCAAGTTACATCATCAGAATGTGGCTGAACGATTATTCTATCAGTGCGAAGAAGATTATTCGAAGAAAATACATCATATCCGACAACAATGACTGTTTCATTGTCCGCCCATTTCATGTTACGAAAAGAAGTTCCTTTAACAGGACACAATTTAATGGAACCATCAGAAAGATCGTATATTCCGACATTCGACGACAAATCGAGTTCAAAGAAGAGAGCAATTTTCGTGCCATCCGGTGAAACAGCATATCCTTCGCTCGAAAAGTATTTATTGTCGATGTTAGATGGTATTTTATACGAATCTAAAAGTGTTCCATCTTCAGAAGAAATATGATATAGCTGGTCCCTATTCGTAAGAAGAAAAAACGAATCATCAGATTCAACACGAAGCAATGCAAAATGGCCTTTAAAAGCTAGTCCATCCTCTAAAGGGAAACTCCATGCCAGATCCCCTGTAGATGGTCGATACATATATGCTTCATAAGCCGTTACGACAAGGAGAAGATCATCTTTCAGATAATCAAGAAAAACAACATCTTTTCCGGAAAATGACTTTTCAAGAATCAGTTTATGATCCTCTGTTCTCCATACATTCAGAAGTCCGGTCTGATCTATTGCGGCAAATGACGTTCTCTCCGGTGATAGATCCATGAATCCAATCGAGGTCGGCATCTTATAATTCCATACCGACTCTATACTTGAGCCCATCAGAGGCTTATATGCCAAAGTCGCATCTGTAAGCGCGCGAACAGCTTCAGATGTAACCGGGCGGTCATTATCCTCTGATGGCAGAGCTGCAAGTGCCATCTGAATAGCATCTATACGTTTTTCCTGTTCAAGAAAATTCTCAGATTCATTAGCACGATATATAGCCTGATTACGAAGTGTATCCCGATAACTCTTCTGTAATCTCGAACGGTTCCAAATCTGATATAACAAGACACTAAAAGCAAGAGTAACAAATGCAAGACTAAGCGCAGTTATTCTCTGCATCTGATAAGCACGTCTTCTATTCATCAGTTCATCATAAGAACATCCGATCAAAGCAGACGCAAGACGAGGCAGTTCATCTTTATCAGCTTTATGCATGGATTGTCTGAAATCCGCGCAAAGAGGTTCTTTCTCATGAAGAATAATGGATTCCGTCCCATCCGGGCGAACAACACGGACCTCCTCACGAAGAAGCTCTTCAGGAAGCACGTCAGTTGGTTCACCTTCCGCAAGAACAGCAAGGATCTGGCGTCTGGAATGATATTTCAGGAAATACTGGATTTCTCTTTTGACCCACTCAGACTTTCTAGTGTTATGAGAGCATATGACGATCAGATAATTAGAGTTTTCAAGCGCATGGGAAATGGTCGCACCTAGATCACTGGTAATAGGTAATTCATCTTTATCACGGAAGACACGCTGGATGCGCTTCATTCCGGTTTTCTTGCGGATTTTCGCAGGAATATGAAAATGTTCCAGTTTAGACTGAACATGTGCAGCTACTTTGTTATCCAAAGGTGCATGTTTATAAGAAATAAACGCATCATAATGATCGATCATATACTATTATCCCCCTTAGAACATAACCATTTTACTCTAAAAACAGCAATCAAAAAAGGCTGCCTTGATAAAGGCAGCCTTTTCAAATGGAATTCTTCACTTAATTCTCTTCGTCTTCTTTGTTCTTTCTAACAACAACAGTGAATGAAACTGCGGATGCTACCAGGAAGAACAGACCTGCAAGAAGCTTAACAGAAGATCCTGTATCACCTGTCTTCGGTACACGGGAAGCACCAAGAACTGATCCTTCAGGTGTCGGGGACGGAGTAGCCGTCGGAGTTTCCTTCGGTGTCTCTGTCGGAACAGGTGTCTCCGTCGGAAGCGGTGTTGCTGTCGGGACAGGAGTTGATGTCGGGGACGGCATCGGTGTAGCTGTCGGAACAGGTGTTGCTGTCGGGATCGGAGTCGCCGTCGGCAACGGTGTAGGTGTAGGAGTCATCTCATCATCATCATCATCTACGATCGGAGTCGGAGAAGGAGTCGGTGTCGGTGTCGCCTCATCTTCATCATCGTCAACGATCGGTGTCGGAGAAGGAGTTGGAGTCTCCGTCGG
>DFFH01000015.1:0-29285 GCA_002368805.1 Mageeibacillus sp. UBA3781
TCCTTCGGATCCGGCTTTACGGTCGCATCCAGACGCGGCTCGCAGAACAACGATCATCTGCAGTTTAAAGACGGAAAACTCCGCATGACCACGAATCATGGCGGCGGATTTGAGGGCGGCATCAGTAACGGCATGCCGATCCTGGCGCAGGTGGCCTTTAAGCCGACTCCCTCAATCGGAAGAGAGCAGGATACGGTCGATCTCGACGCCAAGGAAAACGTAAAGATAGAGATCAAGGGACGCCACGATGCATGCATCGTCCCGAGAGCGCTTCCCGTCGCGGAAGGATGCCTCGCACTGGCGCTCCTGGATGCATATATGGGAAAAGGAGAATGAGGAATGAAGACGATCCTGATCATGAACGGCCCGAATCTTTCGCAGCTGGGGAAAAGAGATCCGAAGCACTACGGATCCGGAACTCTTGCTGACCTAGAGAATGCCTGCATCAACAAGGGCATCGAGCTGGGCGTGAAGGTACAGTGTTTCCAGTCGGAATCGGAGTCGGCGCTTATTCGGAAGCTCCATACTTCCATGGGCGCAGTTGATGGCATCGTTCTTAATGCAGGCGCGTACACACATTACAGTATCGCGATCCGGGACGCCATCGAGCTCATCAAGATTCCGGTCATCGAAGTACATCTGTCCGATATTCATAACAGAGAAAGTTTCAGGAATACTTCCGTCATCGAAGCCGTCTGCGTCGAGCAGGTTTGCGGAATGGGCGTGAAGGGATATCTTGTCGCGATGGAAAAACTCATCGAAAAATATATATCGATCGATTCCGATGCGGCAGAAGCACTGGTCTCCGATAACGATCCGCTCTTTGAAGAAAGAGCAGCGCTCAATGAGATCGATAAGGAGATGTTCGTACTCTTCGAAAGAAGAATGAAGCATGTAGAAAGGATAGCGAGAATCAAGGCGGAGAAGGGACTTCCTACGAAGATCCCGTCCCGTGAAGCCGAGATATTAGAACGCGTCGGAAATTCCGTCGAAGAACAGTATAGTGATGCGGCAAAAGCACTGATGCAGGAGATCCTGCGGCTTTCCCGCGAAAGACAGCAAGAGATCAACAAGGGGATGTAAGATCTATGGAAAAGACAATGAGGAGAAGAGGATTACTTAGTATTTTACTTGTGCTGACATTACTGCTGGCACCGCTCAGCGCACTGCGCGTTCGCGCGGATCAGGGTGTAACTGCGTATGCAAAAAGGCAAAATGAAAACAGCGGAACTTCATACGACATTTATATAACTAACAAAAGCGGCAAATCGATGAAAGGTAGCACCATAACCTTTACAATTCCTGATGGTGCACATTTTGATGGTGCTTGGAATACTACTCAATCGAAGGTTGAAGGAAACAAAGTTATTCTTGTAATAGGCGATGCAAACTGGCAGAATCCATCTTCCGGAGAAACTGCAAAGGTTGCAGGATTCAACGTTTCCGGAGCAAGTTTGGACTGGTTACCATCTATTAGTATTTCTCCAATTTTAGAGGATCCTGCACCAGCAACTCCAACCCCGGATCCGACGAAACCGGACCCGACCAAGCCGGATCCGACCAAACCAGACCCGACCAAGCCGGATCCGACCAAACCGGACCCGACGAAACCCGAACCGACGGAGACACATCAGGAACCGGTAAAGCCGAGCGAGACGACAAAATCTCCGACAGCTGCTCCTACCAAAGCTCCTACGGAGACAACTCCTAAACCTGAGACAACAGCGGTTCCGACGGATTCCTCTGCAGAATCCTCTGAACCTTCCGAAACCGTCATCGCTTCTCTCGATCCGGTCGATGGAGATGACTGGCTGACCACATCCGGAAACAGGATCGTCGATAAAGACGGAAAACAGGTGTGGCTGACCGGTGTCAACTGGTTCGGTTATAACACCGGCTCGAACATCTTTGACGGATGCTGGAGCTGCAATATGGAGACAGCGATCCGTTCGATCGCGGATCACGGTTTCAATGTTCTCCGTATCCCGATGTCTTCCGAGCTGATCCTGGCTTGGAAGAATGGCGAGTATCCGCAGGCGAACTTCAATCAGGCGGAGAATGCGGAGCTTGTCGGCATGAACAGCCTGCAGATCTTCGATTATGCGATCAGCCTTTGCAGGAAGTACGGCCTGAAGGTCATGCTCGATATCCACAGTGCGAATACGGATGCATCCGGTCACATGACGAATCTGTGGTACACCGATAAGGTCTCTCTGCAGGACTACTACGATTCCCTCTCTTATATTGCGGAGCGCTATAAGGATAACGACACGATCATCGCGATCGATCTGAAGAATGAGCCGCACGGCAAGGCGAATGAAGAGAAAGCGATCTGGAATGATTCCGATCTGGATAATAACTGGAAGCATGTTGCTGAGGTTGCCGGTAATCTGGTCCTCGACAAGAACCCGCATCTCCTGATCGTCATCGAAGGTATCGAGATCTATCCGAAGGATATTTCCGCGAATGGTGATTTTTCCAGTACGAATATGGATGATTATCTGACGACCTGGTGGGGTGCGAACCTCCGTGGTGTCAAGGATTATCCGATCGACTTCGGCAGCGAGGCGAGAAACAGACAGATCGTCTATTCTCCGCATGATTACGGTCCGACAGTCTATAAGCAGCCGTGGTTTGAGGGTGACTACAACTTCGATACCTTAAAGACCGACTGCTGGAACGATAACTGGCTTTATATCCATAACGAACGCATCGCGCCGATCCTGATCGGTGAGTGGGGCGGCTTTATGGAGGAACCGAACCTGACCTGGATGACGTATATCCGTCAGCTGATCGCCGAGAATAACCTCAACTTTACATTCTGGTGTTTCAATTCCAATTCCGGTGATACCGGCGGACTTGTCCTCGACGATTTTAAGACATGGGACAATACGAAATATTCATTTGTAAAGGAAGTCCTCTGGCAGCAGGACGACAAGTTTGTCGGTCTGGATCACGCGGTACCGCTGGGTAACCGTGGTATCTCCCTTTCGGAGTATAACGGCGTGATCGATCCGGATAATGCACCGGCCGAGACGGCTGCTCCTTCTGCGACGACGGCACTTCCTTCCGGATCGGAGGAGACATCCGCTCCGGCCGAGACGACAAAAGCCGCCGCCGCTGCGGCAGTTGTTGCCAAGAAGGGCGGCTTCCCGGTAGGAAAGATCGTTCTTTACGGTTTCCTGCTCCTGCTTCTGATCCTGGTGGCTGTTCTGCTGTATATGTTCTTCAAGAACCCGAAGGCATGGAATAATCTGGTTGACCGTCTGCATCTGCCGGAGAAACTGAAGAGAGATATCCCGTGGGAGATCGCTTCTCAGACACAATCGGCGGCAGCTGAACCTGTGAGCAAGAATAATGAGTTTGCCGGAAGATACCGTCCGGTAGCTCGTACAGCACCAGCTGCAAATGCTTCTCCGGCAAAAGCACCTGCACCGGATACAAAGCCATCCGCTTCTGTAAATAGAGCGGCCGCGGCGGCAGTTGCCGGTACAGAAGCGAAGTCTGCATTTAAACCTGCGGAGAAGAAAGAAACTCCGAAGATGGCAGCATCCTCTACTTCGGCTCAGAAGAAGACCGCTCCGGTCAGACGCCCGGATATGCGTCCGAGCAACCGGCCGAAGATCCGTACTGCGGAAGAGGTGGAAGCAGAAGTACATCGCCTGGCGGAGCAGATGAAGGCCGAGCAGGCTTCCAAGGCCCCTGCAAGTGTAAATGCGGAGGCGGAGAAGGCAGCATCCGCCGAAGTAAAAGAAACGGTCAAAGCAGCACCGGCAGCGGCACCTGTCAGAAAGTCGATCGCGAAGAAGAATGAGGAAGATGTTCCGGCGATCGTAAAATCTCTGAGAGAGCAGGAAGCAAAGGCGGCACAGACACCTGCACCTGCAGAAGAGATCCTTCCGACATGGGCATCCTCAGCTCCGACGCTCGATCACCCGATCTGGGCAAAACCGAATAATCCTTCCGGGGCGGATTTTGCTGATGCATATACACCTGAGAAGAAGGCAGCTCCGGCTCCGGAGAGAAAGGGCCCGATCAAGCGCCCGAATATGAGACCTTCTGCAAGGAAGCCGAATGACCCGACCGACGAGAAAAAGTAATAGAAGTCGTGGAAACTCACGAACCCGGACACACCCCGCGATCCTGACCATAGGATTCGCGCTGGGTGTGTTATTGCACCCTTTGTGCATCGGATTCAGTGAAGAGTTTTTCTCTCCTATGCAGGAAGTGTTTCTGCTTTCTGTGACTTTGGGTCTGACTCTTCTGATGTTTCTTCTTTCGAAGAGCCACTTTCTGTGTTCTCTTCTTCAGGCCGGAGGCCTCCTTCTCAATGCATTGGTCTTCATTATCAACCGCCTGCAATTCGGCTGGCGTGATCTTCTTACGCATATGGACTACGAGTGGTGGTTCCGGATCATCCTGATGTGGATCGGAGGTGTCTCTGTAACGATCCTGATCCGCCTTATGGCGCGGAAGAAATGGAATGCGCCGCATATCCGGAAGAGCTTCGGAAGCGGCTTTCTGGTCAGCAGTATCGTGTTCTGCATCCTGTACATTTTCCTCCTTCTGGATCTTTTCATTTTCCAGAGAAGCGAATTCGCCGATCCGGCCGCCACACTGAATCTGATTCCCTTCAAAGGAGCATTTGCGACCTACTGGCCGCACATAAAAGCAGGCCGGTTTACAGACGGCATCTTCGTCCAGTTCTTCGGGAATCTCCTGATCTTCGCGCCACTCGGATTCTATATGGGCCTTTGGTGGCGTAAGCGTCCGCACAAATGGATCCTTTACATCTTCCCGGTGATCCTTGCAGGCGTGATCGAGGCGTGCCAGTACGTCTTCAAAATCGGTCAGGGTGATATCGATGATCTGTGGATGAATGTGGTCGGATTCCTGCTGGGTATCCTTGCCGGAAAAGTCCTGGATGCGATCAGAACAAAGGTCACGAAAGGAAAAGAGAAGACGATCTTCAAGATAAGGCGGGCTTAATACAGCGCTCTCCTCTAAGAGGATCTTTCTCTTCGCTTTATTTCATCTTTCTCTCAAAGAAAAGCACCAGTCTCGTCGGTACGATCTTCGACGTCAGGTGGAGCATCTTCTGGCCCATGCCATAGACCAGCATGGTCTTGCCCTTTTTCGCTGCCTTGATCGAGGCGGGAATGAGTTTATCTGTCGTAGTGACAAACTTAGCTTTAAACCCGGTAAACGTCGCGTTCGGGTTGCTCTTACTGACCTTGATGAAGTCGGTATCGACCGGCCCCGGGCAGATGCAGGTGACAGAGATCTTCTTATCACGGAGTTCCTCAGCGAGGGCTCTTGAGAAGGAAATCACATAGGATTTCGAAGCGGCATATACCGCGAAGTTCGGCTGCGGAAGGAATCCCGCAGATGATGCGATGTTGATGATCGTTGCCGATCTCTTTTCCCCGTGTCCGGTCATGTAGGGGAGAAAGGTCTGTGTGACCGCCGACAGTGCCTCACAGTTGAGTGAAATCGCGGTATGGGTATCTTCCACCGATTGCTCGTCAAAAGCACCATTCTTGCCCATTCCGGCGCAGTTGGCCAGAAGACGGACAGATGGTTTCTTTTCGGATAGAAGTGCTTTTAGAACGGAAATAGACTCGGTCTTGGTCAGATCCAGAGGGATCACGCGGATACGATCCTTACCGAGAGAGGAGGCAAGTTCAGTGAGTTTGCCTTCGGATCTTGCGATCACCCAGATCTCGTCATACGGGGCGCCGAGCCGCGCGTCTTCTTCTTTAAAAAGACGGGAGCAAAACTCTTTTCCCATTCCGGACGATGCTCCGGTGATCACGGCAATATTCATGGGGATACCTCGTTAAGTGGTAGCGGGCTGTGTATCCTTCAGCGATAAGAAGTATTCTTCGATAGCGTCGTCCAGCGGGATCGCGGACTTTTTCAGGTTTTCATCGTTCTTAAAGAAATCGCGGTCATGCGGATTTGTGATGAATCCTACCTCGAAGAGTACGCCGACAAGCGACTGCTCTCTGATTACCGCAAAAGCACTTGCCAGATGGGACTGTGCCTGACTGTAGGATACCATATCCGGGAAGTACTGGACATAGTGATCGTATATCATCTGTGCGAACTTGCTGTTTAACTCGTTGTTTCTTCCGAAATACGGATCATGACGCGGTTCGCCGCCTTCGTCGTGGGAAGGGCTGCTGATATAGGTATCGTCAGCGAAGTGAACTGCAGCACCATGCTTGATCTCATACTCGGCCGGATCGCCGGTGGAATTGATGTGGATCGATACGAAGACGACATCTGTCATCTTCGCTTCCATATCCATAAGAAGCTTCAGATCTTCGCTGGCACCGAAACCGGCCATGAAGCCCATGCCTTCTTTAGAGAATTTCTGCCATTCGTTGATACTCTTGATCTTCTCACACTTCTGGCGCAGCTCCTGCTCCTTCTCGGCAGAGAAGGGGAGTTCACCGCGCTCCTTGGCGATATCCATACAGATCAGATGGACTTCCGCCATGCGGTAGTAGATGCCGACGGTATCATCTGTCTTACGTGTCACATATACCTTGGCGCCACGAGAGGTAAGATCTTCTTCCATCGCGTTAACGATCTTCAGGGTAATGTCTTTTTCTTCGATTTCGGAACTGTTAAGAGGCCATCCGCAACCCGTGTCCTCACCACTGTGTCCCGGATCCAGGATAACGGTGTATCCTGAAAGGGGCTTCTGTTCGTCAGTGGGAGCGGGTGTGGTATCTGATGTCTCCGGCGGAGTTGTGGACTCTGTGGACTGAGATGTCAGTGAACTCAGCATAGTCCGCTCCGTCTTGGAGGATTTTTTAAAGAGACCCGAGCGGCTGAGAAGAAACACACCGCCACCAAGAACGAATATCATGCAGAATACTATGATGCACTTTGCAATGAATATCCGACGGGCAATCTCGGCTTTCGACAATCTTCGAGTCGGGCGCTTTGTTTGGGAATAGGTTCGGGTTGGATTGGTTTTGGGTGCGCCCTGATTTGGTCTCGATTTTGGTTGGTTGTTACTCATGACATTCCTCTCATTTACGTGCACTTTAAGTATAAGCCTTTCTCGGATTTTGTAAATTACAAAATCGACATTTTCAGCCAAAGTACCACGAAGAGAGGATGTTTTTACAATTTTTTCATCACTTCGTCAAGAAAATATTCAGATTCCCTTCTGGATGAAATACATCTTGACAGAATCACTCACGGAGACGGCGACCGTATCGATGACATCATCTCTCTGGAGCATGGCACGGTCATTGTCGTCGGAAAGGAATGCAGTCTCGATCAGACATCCTGTCAGACCGTGTTCTCTTAAGACGGCATAGTTATCCGCATTCACAGGGGTGGCGTTGGTCTCAAACTGCGGAATATTGCCGACGATGTTGTCATAGAGGCAGCATGCGAGCAGCTGGTTGTCGTCACCGTGTCTTCCGTAGTATTCGTCGCGGATCGGGAAGTCCGAGCGCCGGAACTCCGAGTTCTCGCGTCTCTGGCGGCGCTCACTCTCGATCACGGAGTCATCCGTTACATAGAAGATCGAGTTGCCGTGCAGGGTGCGGCTTTCGCTGGAATTCAGATGTACCGACAGGAAAAGCACTTTGTCGAGTTTATATTCCATCTCGAAAAGATCATTTAAGTCCTCTCCGACACCGGAGCCGACCATGATGCCCATGCCGCCGGATGCGACAGTATCTTCATTGATGTCGATACTGGTCTGAAGGAGTCCACGGAGTTCATCTGCGCGGGCCTTGGAGAAGGGGAGCTTTCCTTCTTTTTCCGCGATATCCAGACAGATCAGGTGTGTCTGTGCGATGCGGTTATAAAGGGATACCCAGCTGTTGTCGGTGCGTGTCATATAGACGGTGGCGCCTCTTGCTTCGAGCTGGCTCTTGATGCGCTTGGCGATACGGAGAGTGAAGTCACACTCGTTATATTCCGGAGCATTGAACGGGAAGACGCAGCCTGTGTCACGTCCGCCGTGACCCGGATCGAGGATGATGGTGTATCCTGTGAGGTCGTAGTCTCCCTGGCTGTCCGGAAGGGAATAATCCGATCCTTTTTTACCGCCTTTATCTTTCGGCATTTGTTTCGGCATGTCTGTATCCGGATCGTAGTCATCCGGATCAAAATCATCCGGGTAGATCTCATCTTCCGGATCAGAGAAGTCCGGATCATCGACATCAAAATCTTCTCCTAATGCATACGGGTTGATAAAAGGCTCGTCATCGTCGTCCTTCTCTGCAGCAGCCTGCTCTTTCAGAGCGATCTTTCCACCGGTCTTGGAGCCGTCTTTGGAGGAGATATAAAACTCACCCTTTTTCCCGGAAGCAGAGCGCTCGCCCATGGCCCGGGATGAAGAGGAAGAGGAGAAGTATGATCTTACTTTCGAGAGTCTTCCGGTTTTATTCAGATAGAAGATCGTTCCGCCAATGGAGATAAATACCAGAGCGGCTGCTGCTCCGACGAGCATAAGACGGCGGAGAAGTCTGGAATTTTCCTTTTTTCCGGCATCAGAGGATCGCCCTCCGGCCGGATCGATCTGCCGATCCTTCACGGAAGTAGTTTCTTTTTTCATGGATATGTCCTTTCTTAACTCAAAGAATCAATGTAGTCTGGAGAAGATCTCTCCGAGTCCTTCGTGGAAAACAAGCTCGGCATAACGGTCTTGTGCGGTCTCGTCTCTATTCATGATGATCAGATGCTTGCCGCGAAAATAGTTTGTCAGTGTATTGGCCGGATAGACCGTGAGCGAGGTGCCTCCGATGATGAAGACGTCTGCTTTCGCGAGGGCGTTGATGGAGTTTTCCCAGGCTTCATGAGGAAGCCCTTCTTCGTAGAGCGTTACGTCCGGACGGAGCATGCCGCCGCAGGAACAGTGGGGGACCGGCTCGGTCGAAGTGAAGAGGATATCCGAGGGGTATTCTTTCCCGCACCGGTCGCAGTACACGCGCTGTGTCGTGCCATGTACCTCATATACTTTCTTCGAGCCCGCTTTCTGATGTAGTCCGTCGATATTCTGGGTGATCACACAGGTGAGCTTGCCGGCTTTTTCCATCTCGGCGAGCTTGATGTGCGTGATATTCGGTTCGATCGTGCGAACGTCCATTTTCTGCCGGTAGTATTCAAAGAAAACCTTCGGCTGATCGTAGAGGCAGCTGTGGCTGAGAAGATATTCCGGCGGATACTTGTCGAACTGCACATCATGCTGGTTATAAAGTCCGTCTTTGCTTCGGAAATCCGGGATCCCGCTCTCGGTAGATACTCCCGCACCGCCGAAGAATACGACGGAACGTGCCTCGTCCAGGATACTCTGAAGTTTCTGTAATCTCTCTTCAAAAGAAGCCATGATCGTACCACACCCTTTCTCTTCATCTGAGTTCATTGTAGCACAGTGATTCCGGAAATAGTGTGACGGTTTATTCATGTCACGTCCCTCTGAAATGACGTTTTATTCACGAAAAGCACTTCCCGGGAAGTGCTTTTTCCTGTATCGGAAGACATACAAAAAGGACGACCCGTAATGAGCCGTCCTATATCACGGGGATCTTCCCCGGAATGTTGGAGCCTTTAACCAGGATCGAACTGGTGACCTCATCCTTACCATGGATGCGCTCTACCTACTGAGCTATAAAGGCATAATTGCTTCTTCTGAAGCACGACATACAGTTTGCCATCTATAAAGAAAAAAGTCAAGATATAAACGTGTCCCGCATGGAAAATAGGGATGTCGGGAGTAGTTCTGAAAGAAACAGCTCCGGAAATGACGGTGTCACACTCCGGAGCTTCTGTTTCTGGAGCGGATAAAGGGAGTCGAACCCTCCTGTTCAGCTTGGGAAGCTGACGTTCTACCGATGAACTATACCCGCATATCACGATATCGGACTACATACGGATTTTGCCATGAATGAGAGAATATGTCAAACTTGTCTTCGTCGTTTTATCTTATTTACACAGGACATTCACAGTTTTGAAATAATATAAAGATACACTATAAAAGTAATAGTTAAATGGGGATGAATGCTATTTAAGGAGAGACTATATGAGAAAGAGCTTTTTCCGCAGTTTTATCATTATACTGTGTGTTCTTTTTTCGTGCGCTGCATGCCAATCCCCGACGAATACCAAGGAGACTTCCCCCACTACAAAAGTCGATCTGGAGATCGTTTATAAGAGGAATCAGCTCTGTTATTCCATCATGACGCAGGGCACCAATACTACGCTTTATACATTCAATGCCGCTGCCCAGCCTATCTTCGATCAGCAGGGGAAGCCTATCACAGCTACGGATCTAGTGCCGGGTATGCTGGTGTCTCTGGAATACGACGGATATATCCTGGAGACGTATCCGGAACAGTTTTCCGGTGTCTCCTCGATCCGTGTGACCGGCGTCGATTCCAATAGTGTCGAGTTTCTGGGATCTCTGATCTCCGGTATGTTCCCGTCCGCTACCCCTGAGGAAGTGGAGAGATGGGAGATCACATTCTCCGGAGATGAATTCCTCTCCGAGAAAGAGAAAAGAGCGCTGGAATATAAGTTCCGGGAAGAATGGTCGGATACGAATGTCCTGGTTGATCCGGAAGAGTCCCGCACGAAGAAGACCGGTCATATCAAGATCGATGCAGTAAAGTCAGGTGATGCGACTTTTCAGCTGACGATCAGCGTGGATAGTGAGGTGCAGACTCCGACAGACAGAAAGATGACGGTCACTCTTAAAGCCGGGAAGTGGACGATGGAGCGCTGAGCGGCTCCGGAAGATCTCCTTTCCGGCAGGGTGGAAGAAGTCCGATCACTATATTTTTAGACATGAAAAAGACCGCTTCCGAATGAAGAAGCGGCCTTTTTGTTATCTCATGCTTTGAACCTTAAGCGTTAAGACGAGCCTCAAGAGCGTCGAGCTCATCGAAGAGTTCCTTCGGCATCTTCGGACCATAGGACTCGAAGTGTGCACGGATGGACTTAGCTTCTGCCTTCCACTCATCCTTGTTGACTGTGAGCAGCTCTTCCATGTCAGCGTCTGTTACGCTGTCAAGGCCGGAACGGTCGATAGCATCAACTGTCGGGAGGTATCCGATCGGAGTCTCAACAGCCTTGCCAGTACCGGAGCAGCGCTCAACGATCCACTTAAGAACACGGCTGTTATCGCCGTAGCCAGGCCACAGCCACTTGCCGTCTTCGGACTTTCTGAACCAGTTAACATAGAAGATCTTCGGCAGCTTGTCAGCGTCGGTAGCCTTACCGATGTCGATCCAGTGCTGGAGATAATCACCAACGTGATAACCGATGAACGGGAGCATAGCGAACGGATCACGACGAACCTGTCCTACCTTATCGGAGATAACAGCAGCTGTGATCTCGGAACCCATGATAGCACCCATGAAGATGCCGTGGTTCCAGTTGAAGCTCTGGTGAACGAGCGGGATAGTTGTCTTACGACGGCCACCAACGAGGATAGCGTCAACAGGAACACCGTTCGGATCTTCCCAATCAGGAGCGATAACCGGGCACTGCTTAGCCGGAGCTGTGAAACGAGCGTTCTTATGAGCAGCAACTTCGCCGGATTCCGGTGTCCAGTCCTTGCCCTGCCAGTCGATGAGGTGTGCCGGAGCATCGTAGCCGATGCCTTCCCACCAGATATCGCCATCGTCTGTGAGAGCGCAGTTTGTGAAGATCGTATTTTTTCTGCAGGAGAGCATAGCGTTCGGGTTGGACTCCATGGATGTTCCCGGAGCAACACCGAAGAAACCAGCTTCCGGATTGAGAGCGTGGAGACGTCCGTCAGCACCGAACTTCATCCAAGCGATATCGTCACCGAGTGTCTGTACCTTCCAGCCCGGGATGGTCGGAACGAGCATTGCCAGGTTGGTCTTACCGCAAGCAGACGGGAAAGCGCCGCAGATGTGCTTTACGTTGCCGTTCGGATCTGTGAGCTTTAAGATGAGCATGTGCTCAGCCAGCCAGCCCTCATCACGAGCGAGAACGGAAGCGATACGGAGAGCGAAGCACTTCTTACCGAGAAGAGCGTTTCCGCCGTAACCGGAACCATAGGACCAGATGAGCCTCTCTTCCGGGAAGTGAGCGATGTACTTCTTGTCCATCGGAGCGCAAGGCCATGTTGTCTGATCCTTAGCGCCGTTCTCCAGAGGAGCACCAACGGAGTGGATGCAAGGGATGAACTCGCCGTCAGATCCGAGCTGCTCAAGAACAGCCTTACCTGTTCTGGTCATGATCATCATGTTGACAACAACGTATGCACTATCAGTGAGCTCGACACCGATCTTGGAGATCGGGGAACCTACAGGACCCATGGAGAACGGGATAACGTACATTGTACGGCCGTGCATGCAGCCTGTGGAAAGTTCTGTGAGTGTCTTCTTCAGCTCAACAGGATCGATCCAGTTGTTCGTCGGGCCGGCATCATCTTCGCTCTTGGAAGCGATGTAGGTACGGCCTTCAACACGGGCAACGTCAGACGGATCGGATCTGAAAAGATAGCAACCCGGATGTTTTGCCTCATTAAGTTTTGTTGCCATGCCGCTGGCTACCATTGCGTCGAGCAGTTCCTGCTTCTCTGCTTCAGTACCTTCAATCCAGCGGATCGCGTCAGGCTGAGTCATCTTTGCGATTTCGTCAACCCAGTTCTGCAGTTTAACATTTGTTGTCATATGCATTACTCCTTCCGATTTTTAATCCTTATTTTCGGTATGCGGGGGGCATACTTTGGATTAGATTGGGCTTGATCGCGTTAGCGTGGGGTAACTACTCGCACCCAAAACCGCGATCACTAAAAATATTAGCACAAATCGTAGTGAAATACAACTGAAATAATCGCCGAAAATGCCCGAAATTAAACGATTTTCATTTGCGGGAAAAAGTGCTTTCCGCAAAGAAAATTGAGAGGATATATGCGGGATCCCGATGATCGCAAAAAGTGAGGGAAAAAGTCAAAAAATGAAGGATGGAAAGAATGCTCCTGCAATTTCGGGCAAAAAAACACCCCGGTGAGAAAGGAGAAACACCGGGGTGAAAAAGAAAGGAAAAAGAAACTGAAGAAATATTAGTCTTTAGCTACAGAAGAGGAGAAGCTGTACTGCTTAACGACTTCCTCGTTCTCGTAGATCTTGGTCTGCCATTTGTTTGCAGTCTGAAGGACCATGGTGTACGGATTCTCCTTACCGTCAATAAGCTCCATATCGCCCTGATAAGAGATCGCCTGTGCTTCGTCATCAGACAGGAGCATGTACTGGGATACCAGGAACAGAGATCTTACGCCGACACTCATGTGAACGAGCTTCGGGTTGATCGTGTATGTAGGAGCCACGGAGAGGGAACGTCCGCCGAAGGACAGACCCAGTGTGGAAGTAGTTGTCTTTTCTTCGAGAAGGAAGAGAGGCTTGCCCTCGACGCCGACCTTGCCGACATCGTGGAAGAGAGCCATGATGATCGCGGACTCGTCATCGAGCTGCGGCATCAGAGTATCCTTAATACGGAGGAGCTGCTTGGCAACGCCAACGGAGTGGATAAGAAGACCTTTTTCAAATGCGAGAGGACCTTCGAGCTCAGCCGGAGCTGTCAGCCAGGAAGTACGGTTCTCGAGGAAATCGATGAAGTGATCGAACTCGGTCTTTCTCTTGATGATCTTGGACTTGAGGTCTGCATAAAGTTCATCAACGTTATCCTTTGTGACCATGATCATCGGCATGATCGCTCCAACTACAGTTCCTTTTGCGACTACGCCGCTACCGGAAGAAGATGAAACTGTGGGAACACCCTGTACGTTTCCCTGACCGTCTGTAAAATCATACTTACACTTCGGACATCTGATCGCCTGATTCGCAATCGTCATACCACAATCTGGACACTTTTTCATATGAACCTCCTTTAATGTAAACCCTTATATTTGTATAGGATTCACATCCTTCACATATCCTTTCGGGATGTTTATGTGACTATTCTACAACGGATTCCATCATCAGACAACCTCAAAGACATTTGAAAAAGGCAAAAAGAGCCCATAGAAATGCAAATTTAACAAGTTGTTCATTTTTTCTTTGATTTAGGCGGATGGTTTACTTTGAAGTTCCTTCGTATGCCGCGGAAGTAGGTGCCGAAGTGGAACTGCTTCGGGAAATACTGCATGCGGTTGTAAAGGTGTGCAGTCAGCACCATCTCGAGCTCCTGCGGGTTGACCTGACGGTTCTGGTTCATCATGAAATCGGTCGTGCCGGGTGCCTCGAAATAGAAGCGGTAGTCCGCGCCGTAGGCATCGCCCAGACCGAGGAGATGACCGAATTCGTGTGCGCATTCCTGCTGGAAGGCATGACGGTCGGAGTTCTGGCGGATCGATGCGATGCCGGGGTGTTTTCTGGACCAGTTCAGAGTGAGTGCTTCGAACTGGAAGGACTTAAAGAAGCCCCATCCCCAGCGCCAGAGCGGAGAGGTCACATAGCCGGCGCGGTTCTCGGAGTACGAAAGCTTCACCTTTGCGAATCTCTGGCCGGGATAGTCGTTTACCGCCTGCGGGGTCTGATACCGGATGAATTCCAGTGTCACACGGGCAGAGGAAGGATCCGGCTGCATCTGCTCATCGGAGGGGTTGTTGTCCTGCGTAAGAACACGGTAGCTCGCATGGGCACGGGACATCTCGTAGCCGTCGTCCTCGAGCCACGACATCGGGTATTTGCCGGACCAGTTTCTGCGGATGCCGGCTTCAGCGACATCGGCATAGGTGATATTGGTGCCGGGGTAGTAACGGAACATCTTGGAAGAGTAGCGGACGAATACACGGATACGCACACTGTTCCCGTTCAGGATCAGCTGGATCGGCACCTTCTTCGGGTGAGGGTACGTGATCGGGTACCGTCTGTCGAGGGTGCGGGATATGATGTCGCGCTTGGCGTTTGGATCATATACGTGTTTCATGATCTTTGACCGATACTCTCCTTTCCGGGAAAAGCTTTATTGGAAACCCGATTTTCCCTCATTCTAACAACAGAATACCACGAAATGCTTGAAAAGAGTATAATAGAGCGGTGAAGACAAAGATCAGGAGATATGAGAAATGAAACTGGAAGGCAAGACTTTCAAGATGAATGTGGTGCTTCAGATGCATGTGGTGGATCATGCGCACGACGGAGTTTCCTTTGTAAAAGAACTTGACGAGGCACTGGTTCAGCTCTGCCGGGAGATGAATGTTCCTTTCCCGCTATGGCTGTCCAAGAACACCAGAGAGTTTGCACAGTTCCATCAGACGACTTTCTTCGAGGATCAGTTTTCCGATAACAAAGTGCCGTTTGACCGTTTCATGATCCGGCTGATCGGATAAGTGCTTTTGACAAGGAGAAAAATATGCGTATCGATAAATATCTGAAAGTTTCGCGAGTGGTCAAAAGAAGAACTGTCGCGAATGAAGTCTGCTCGGCCGGACGTGTCCTTATCAACGACAAGGTCGTAAAGCCGGGAGCGGAAGTAAAGACCGGCGACATCGTGACGATCCGGTTCGGAAACGGCGAGACGAGATTCCGTGTGCTTGCGATCAAAGAGACAGTCAGGAAAGAAGAAGCTTCCGAGATGTATGAGCTTCTCGAAGGAACGGAAGTGGAGTAACTTACAATTCCGTTACAAATGGAGCCGGAAACGGTACAGGAACGCTTTTTTGTGAGATAAATATTGTAAAGATTTATCGTATCTCACAGAAAGGGCGCCATGAAACACAGACAGAAAAAATCTTCAGTATGGAAAGTCATCGTATTCGTATTCTTCGTGATCGTATTCGCGATGGTTCTGGTGCGCCTGAATAAGGACCGGCAGATGCGTTCCCGTGTGGAACAGAGATCAAAGGAACTCGATATCGCGGCGGCTCAGGCAAGTGCGGAGTTTGCCGATGCTTCGGAGCGATCCCGCAAAGCCGGCTCGGATGACTACGTGGAAGAGATCGCGAGAGAATCCCTGGGTATGGTCATGCCGGGTGAGACGGTTTTCGTGACATCGGAAGAGTGATCTGAAGGAAAGGATCTCCCGGGAAGTAAAAAAAAGATAATAAGAAGCGGCTGACTCGTCGATATGAGCCAGCCGCTTTTGTCTGTACAGATTTGATATAGCGGATCAGAATTCGCGCCGTGCCTGCATCGCCTTGGAGAGTGTGACGTCGTCTGCATACTCGAGGTCCGATCCCATGGGAAGACCGCTGGCGATACGTGTGACCTTGATGCCGGATGGCTTGATCAGGCGGCCGAGATACATGGCCGTAGCTTCGCCCTCGGCGGTCTGGTTCGTCGCGAGGATGACCTCTTTCGTCTCGGGGTTCTCGCGCAGCCGCTCGATCAGCTCCCTGATCTTGATCTCATCCAGTCCCACATTATTCAGTGGCGAATATACACCGTGCAGCACATGGTAAAGACCGTTATAGTCGCGCATGCGCTCCATCGTGGATACGTC
Source organism: Mageeibacillus sp. UBA3781 (assembly GCA_002368805.1). Classification (GTDB taxonomy): domain Bacteria; phylum Bacillota; class Clostridia; order Saccharofermentanales; family Saccharofermentanaceae; genus Scatonaster. The sequence continues at coordinate 16,450 of DFFH01000015.1, forward strand.
TCTCGGATTCTCGACCACGCAGATCGTGCTCTTGTCCCGCTTCGGGTCGGAGCAGATCGGGCAGGGATCCGTATCGGTAAAGTTCTGGCAGACCGAGCAGAGCCGGGTCGTCGTCTTTGCTTCCATCAGTGCCTCTGAGAGGGATTTTACCTCGTCCTGCGGCATCGCAAGAATATGGAAAGCCAGACGCTGGGCAGACTTCGGCCCGACGCCCGGGAGCTTCCCGAGTTCAGAGATCAGTTTGGCAACGCTTGGTGAAAACCTGGCCATGGAACGATCCTTCTTTCAAAAATCAGAACGGAAGCTTCGCTCCGCCTGTTGCCTTTGACATCTTCTCGGCAGAGATCTCGGCGAGCTTTCTTGCTGCCTCGTTATATGCGGCGATGATCATATCCTGGAGCATCTCGACATCTTCCGGATCTACTGCGGAAGGATCGATCTCGAGAGACTTGATCTCATGGGTTCCGGAGATAATGATCTTAACGACTCCGCCACCTGCTGTTGCATCTACTTCCATTGCATCGATCTCGGCCTTTGCCACTTCGATGTCACGCTGCATCTTCTGTGCCTGCTGCATGATGGCGCCCATATTGCCGCCCATGCCGCCGAATCCACCACGAAAACCTTTTGCCATTTTTATATCCTCCTAAATTGTTCTGCTTAATTATCTAATGACATGAAACTACATATCTTTCACATGTGTCAACGGGATACCGTTTTCTTCGCTGACTTTTTCTACTGCCTTGACCCAGTCCGGCTGGCCGGAAGAGCTTCCGCCGTTTCCGCCTTCCGAAGCGGATGTGCCCTGTCTGTCGTAGTCCTGCTGTGTCGTGACATTGACATGGATGAGTGACGGCTCGTGCTTCTGGCAGATCGAGAGAAGATGCGTCATGATGATCGGATTTCCGCGGATATCTTCGATACTCTGCGCAAAACTGTCCGGCATGATGCACCAGACGGTCTGATCTTCCCAGGTGAGCTTACAGTCACACATATACATATATTCAAAGGTATAGTCCACTTTCAGGTAATCCAGGAATTCATTTCTGGCCGCGGCAAAAGCATCGCCGCCGTTATTATGGATCACTTTCTGCAGGTTGGAGACAGGAGTGCGGGACGCCTTGGGCGCCTGAGCATCGTCTCCCACAGGAACTACAATATTATTCGGGATCTCAGGTACACGCACATCCGGTTTTCTTGTTGCCTTGGCCAGATTCGTGCTCTGTCCCTCATTGACATGCTCTGAAGAGAATGCCTTGTGCAGATTCGGGGATGTCGGCTGGGTGTGTGCCAGTTCCGCAGCGTCAGGTGCGGATGGTTCCTGCGGGATCTCCTCAGGTACATCGTCATCAGACGGCATCGGGATATCCGGTGGCTCCACAGCCATAAAGTCCATATCCGGTGCCGGCGGCGGTGCGCTCAGGTCATCGAGTACCGGCGGCGGAGCCATCACAGAAGGTGTGGCTGGAGCAGGTGTCTCCGGTTTCTTCTCAGGTTCGGCCTTTGCTTCCGGCATCTTTGCGATCGCGGGGATGGGAGCTTCTTTTGAAGGCATCTTCGCGATGGCGGGAACCGGAGCATCCGTTTCGGGAATATTGGCGCTCGACGGGAAAAGCACTTCCGTCTTTTCATTACTATCTTCTTTGGAAACAGGAAGACCGGCTTTCAGGCCTTCGGAAATAGCTTCCGTAGTGACTTTTTCAGGCTCGGGTTCAGAGACCGGTTCAGCTTTCGGAGCAGGTGCTTCTGCCTTAGGAGCTTCCGGTACTGCTGCTACAGGTGCTGCCGGTACAGGAGCCGCTACAGGAGCAGGTGCCGGTGTGGCCGGTGCTGCCGGCTGGGCAGCCGGGGCAGGAGCTTCCGCTACCGGCTTCAGCGGCGGAACAATCGGCGGTGCGATCTTATTTCCGCGGGCTGCCAGACGAAGCATCATGATCTCAAAGGATGTTCTCGGAGACGGCGACCATTTCAGTTCATTGGTCAGATCCGAAAGACGGGAGATAAAGAACAGAAGCGTGGTCGAATCCGTACGGGAGGCAAGTGCTTTCATATTGGCAATTGCGGCGGAAGTGGACTCGATGAGAGTCTGCGGATTCGGGGAGATCCGGGTGACCAGCAGATTTCTGAAGTACTGGGCCAGATCGAGAGTAAAGCGGATCAGGTCGCGGCCATCCATAGCCAGCTCCCGGCAAAGCGGGAGAAGATCCGCGGCACGGCCTTCGAGAAGCGCCGTGGCAAATTTGTGAAGGAATGCCTCATCGACGATGCCGGTGATCCGGAGGATATCGTCGCGGGTGATCGTGGTCGCTCCGGAGGTCGTGCTGACCTGATCCAGAAGGGACACGGAATCACGAAGTGCACCGTCGCCGATCGTGGCGATCGCGGATAGTGCGTCGGGCTCGATCGAGATATTCTGCTTCGCTGCGATATAAGAAAGACGCTTGACGATACTTTCGTTGCTGATACGGCGGAAGTCGTAGCGCTGGCAGCGGGAGAGGATCGTGGCCGGGATACGGTGCGGCTCGGTCGTCGCCAGAAGGAATACGGCATGGGCCGGCGGTTCCTCCAAGGTCTTCAGGAGAGCATTAAATGCACCGGTCGAGAGCATGTGAACCTCGTCGATGATATATACTTTATATTTCGCTTTTGCCGGCATGAACATGACTTCGTCACAGATCCGGCGGATATTATCTACACTGTTATTACTGGCGGCGTCCATCTCGATAACGTCGAGAAGAGAGCCGTCGATGACGCCCTTACAGATCTCGCATTCGTTACATGGATTGCCGTTGACAGGATGCTGGCAGTTGATCGCACGGGAGAAGACCTTGGCGATCGAAGTCTTACCGGTTCCTCTGGTTCCGCAGAAAAGATATGCATGGCCGATCTTCCCCAGGATAACGGACTGGCGAAGTGCCGCCACCGCATGTTCCTGTTCGACGATATCGTCGAAGTTCATCGGCCGGTAGAGTCTGTACAGTGCAACGTGTTCCATGGGACTCCTCCTTCTTGCGGGATGGTAATAATAAAAAATCGTCCCGGCTGGACTACAGTCGGGGCAAGCACCCTTGCGGCACATGCGAGTGACCGCTTACTGCTGCTTCCTTCCGGACCTGACAGGGTTCACAGGCTCGCATCGCACAAGACCCACCGCCAACTGTAGACCACCCGGGACGAAAATACGAAGAAATTATAACATAAAAAACTCACTCGTGACAGAGGCTGATAAAATTATATACCAGAGCACCGAGTGCGGCCTGGATCTCCTGCGCTGTATCAGGATCATCCGCCTCTACGGTCACACAGACAACGACCGGTTCCGGCCCGAGGATGATGGCAACATCCGACTGGCTGTGCAGATCGGAGTTCTTGCCGTGCCGCTGAAGAACAACCGCTTCCGACGGTATCTGGCGGCCGATCCCGCTCAATCTGTCCGAGTTTCCCAGCGCATCGATCAGAATCTGGTATTCGTCCGGATAGGACATATACTGCCAGTAGAGCATCTCCGCGGAGCGGGCAAGGTCATAGGCGCAGGAACGGTTTTTGCCGGACCTCTGTATGCCCTTGTAGTCAACGTAGTTTTGTACCGATGCGTAGTCGATGCCGGTGCACATCGTGGAAAGCCGCTCCATCAGGGCTTGTTCTCCCGATTCACCGAGACTGTTCAGGATCATCTTCATCGCGGCTCCGTCGCCGTCGCTGAGTGCCAGATACGCCAGCTGCCACAGGAAGTACTGCTTTCCTTCCGGAACCTCGCCCATCTTCGTGTCGATCTTCTCAGAGACACTGGACTTGCTGAAAGGTACGGCGATATCCATCGAGCGTGTCCTGGCGTGAACGTCTTCGTACAGAAGCATCGTCAGCGGAAGATAGATCGACGATCCGACAACAAACGGCTGCGTCTCATTGTAGCCGAAGGACTCGAACGTATTCAGGTTGATATAGTAAAACCCGATCCTCGCATCTGTTTTCTCTTCGATATATTTTTTGACCGCATGCTTCAGCGAGCTGTAGGACTGGTCACGCTCGGCATGTGTTACCGACTGCAGAGGATATTTCTCCGGGAAAAGCACATGCGGCCTGTCGCTCCAGTCATCCGGGAGCAGATTGACAGTGGTCGTGGCGGAGGTTTCCGGATCGGACGGGTCAGATGGATCTTTCGTCTCTGTCGAGCCTTCTTCGGACGAAGTGATATCTCCGGTTTCCTCTGTCGAAGCAGATGTGGATTCCGGTGTGGTCTCCTTCTCGGGAGGCGTCGTGGCCGTCGTATCCGACGTTTCGGAGGTATCCGAAGAGGACGGGATCAGGGCCTCCGTCGTATTGTATCCGGTGCCTGCCGCAGATTCACTGCTCGGGAACTCGTCATCGATATCCTTTTTCAGAGAAAGGATATATGTAAAGAAGATGGCGAAACTCACGATAAGGATCACGGCGGCAACCACGATGATGCGGATGAACATACGGTTTCTCTTGATCCGCCGCGCTTCTCCGATGTAATTGCTTTTCGGGTTCTTCATAAAGTATTAGAACAGTCCTTCGATCACGCCGTTGGCATCGATATCAATATCCATCGCCGCAGGATGCTTCGGAAGACCCGGCATGGTGACGATCGCACCGGTAAGAGCGACCAGGAAGCCGGCACCGGCAGACAGCCAGATATCACGGACAGTCAGTGTAAATCCTTCCGGACGGCCGAGAACCTTCAGGTTATCGGACAGGGAATACTGTGTCTTTGCGATACATACAGGAGTATTTCCGAAGCCCGCCTTCGTGAAGTCTTCGATCTTCTTCATGGCTTCCGGCAGGATCTCGACATTAGCAGCACCATAGATATTCTTGGCGATTGCTTCGATCTTCTTTTCGACCGGCATATCCAGATCATACATATAGTGCGGTCCGGAAGCAGGGGTCTCGATTGCCTTAAGAACAGCATCGGCGAGTTCCTGTCCGCCTTCACCGCCCTTGGCAAAGATCTGTGCAGGAGCAAATGTCGCGCCCTTTTCTTCGCACAGACGGCGAAGTGTCTCGAGCTCTTCCTCGGTATCGGTGAGGAACTGGTTGCTGGCAACGACACACGGAATGCCGTAGGAAAGGATGTTTTCGATGTGCTTGGCGAGGTTCGGGAAACCTGCGGCAACTGCCTCGGCATTCGGCTTATTGAGCTCTTCCTTCGGGATGCCGGCATTGTACTTGAGGGAACGGACAGTCGCGACGATAACGACAGCATTCGGCCAGATACCTGCAGTTCTGCACTTGATGTCCAGGAACTTCTCGGCGCCGAGGTCAGCACCGAATCCTGCTTCGGTAACTACGATATCCGCAAGCTTCAGCGCCATTCTTGTGGCGATGATGCTGTTGCAGCCGTGCGCGATATTGGCGAACGGTCCGCCGTGGATGAGTGCCGGTGTGTGCTCGAGGGACTGGACGAGGTTCGGGCAGATCGCATCCTTGAGGAGAACGCTCATGGCGCCCTCTGCATGGAGTGCGGAAGCACGGACGATATTGCCGTCCATGTCGTAAGCGATCGCGATATTGGCCAGACGCTTCTTAAGGTCTTCCATATCGGAAGCCAGGCACAGGATCGCCATGATCTCAGATGCCGCTGTGATGGAGAATACTTCATTTCTCGGCACACCGTTGACACCGCCGCCGACGCCCAGATTCAGGCTTCTAAGAGCACGGTCATTCATATCGAGGCAGCGCTTCCAGAGGATCCTGTCCTTGTCGAGTTTCAGTTCATTTCCCTGATAGAGGTGATTGTCGATCATTGCGGCCAAAAGGTTATTGGCGGAAGTGATGGCGTGGAGGTCACCTGTGAAGTGCAGGTTGATATCATCCATAGGAACGACCTGGGAGTATCCGCCGCCGGCGGCACCGCCCTTGATGCCGAATACCGGACCTAAAGAAGGCTCACGGAGTGCGAGCATCGCGTTCTTATTCTGTTTGTTGAGGGCCTGCGCCAGACCGATACTTACGGTCGTCTTACCTTCACCTGCCGGTGTCGGGTTCATCGCCGTGACGAGTACGAGCTTGCCGTCCTTTTTATCCTTCCTGTCGGAAAGCAGACGCAGTGGCAGCTTTGCCTTATATTTTCCATAGAACTCGAGGTCATCTCTTTCGATTCCCAGTTTCCCGGCGATCTGTTCGATCGGAAGCATCTTCGCATTACGTGCGATCTCAATGTCACTAAGCATAAGTCGGTCCTCACTTTTATAATATTCATTTCATAACCGCATCCATCATACGGTCTCTGCGGACGGGAAATGATCTTCCCGAAAAATCTACGAATATCATTATATGCTTTCCCCCATCTAATTCCAACATAAAATAACAGAAGTGTTACAAAAAAGCCTGAGAAAACGGTTTCTGATGTAGAAAGTAAAAACACTATATTCGGTATTTTTGTGCAAAATGACCACAACAAGTTGTGTTTTTGATTGACAAGCATTCTTGACCCTGTTATAATTTCGTAACAGTAGGTATTCTTTTTTACAACCAGACGGGGAGGGAAGACCAGTGATCATTAAATCAGATGTAGAAGCTTGCAAGAAGAATCTTGAGTCTTATATCGGACGCACAGTCCGCCTTACTTCCAACGGTGGAAGAAAGAGGATCATCGTCCATGAGGGCATCCTGGATCATTGCTATCCGAACATGTTCACGGTAAGATGTGACAGAAAGCCGACCAATGCTGCTCAGGAGACTGTTTCTTACAGCTACATCGATGTGCTGACAAAGACTGTCCGCATCGCAGCCATTGCCGAGACACAGGCTAGCTGATTTTACTTAAACATAAGACGATTACGACGGCCGTTCATGCAAGCCCACATTTTGTGCGCGCATGACGGCTGTTGCCGTATAAAGAGAGGTTTTTATGAATACTACGGTAAAAGCACCCGCAAAGGTGAACCTTTTCCTCCGGATGGACGGGAAGCGTGAGGATGGCTACCATCTTCTTTACAGCTGTATGCAGACACTGTCACTTTATGATGTGATCGAGGTATCTGTCGAGCAGAAGGAGAGAAAAGAAGCAGGTGTCTCCTTTTTCTCCGACTGCGGATTTCTTACCTCCGACCCGAAGAAGAATACAGCCGTGGCAGCTGCAGTCCGCTTCATGGAGAAGATAGGACCGGAAAAATATGCCGTCTCTATCGGCCTTCAGAAGAATATCCCATCCCAGGCAGGCCTGGGCGGAGGCAGTTCCGACGCCGCTTCCGTGCTTCTTGCACTGGACCGTCTTTTCCCGGGAAGAGTTTCGAAAGAAGAACTTTCTTCTATCGCGCTTTCGATCGGCGCGGATGTACCGTTTTTCCTCTGTGGCGGAACAGCGCTCTGTGAGGGCGTCGGCGAGATCCTCACGCCCATGCCGGATCTCTCGGGACTTCCCATGCTTCTTTTAAAGCCGCAAAGAGGTGTCTCCACACCTGCCTGCTACAAGGCATTTGACGCGATGGGAGCAGAAAATGTTACCTCTTCCGAGAAATCTCTCCTCAAAGAAGGTCTGTCAGGCGGCCTTGATCCGAAGGACCGCCTGATCAAAGCATGCCGGTCATGGACGAATGATCTTCAGATCCCTGCGATCCAAAGTGTTCCCGAGATACAGGACGGACTGGATCTCCTTTCCGGAGGCGGCGCAGTATTCTCAGCCATGAGCGGTTCCGGAAGTGCTGTATTCGGGATCTTTGAAAGCGAAGAAGATATTCTCCGTCTGATGGAGGATCCTAAGTTTAAAAACCTCACCCGTCAGGGATGGTGGTCCCGTAAGGCACAGACACTCTGAGGATCAGCGGAGAAGTGTCTTTCTGGATTCTACGGCGATGCCGTAGATGACCAGCGTGCCGTTTTTCAGTTCCTGTGCCCGGAAATACCGGTATCTCTCGGAGATCCCCTTTAATATGGCAAGTACGCCCTGTTCATTCTGGATCAGGCGGACCAGAGTACTGTCTCTTCCATCCATGCTTACCATATGGATGGAATTGGAGCGCAGTTTCCCTGTCCGGTAGATCAGATTGACCGTGTGGGGGAGGATCATGGGGGAAAGATGCTCGGATTCGCAGTAATACCCGAAGAAACGTTCCGGATCGACTTTGGTCTTTGCATCTGCGGCATTTCCGTCATCGGAAGTCTCGGTTTTCGGGATCAGCCTTCTCAGTTCTTCTTCAGAGAGCTTCAGAGAGCACTCTGCTCTGGTGCAGGGGATCGGTTCGCCGCTCCCGCGGATGCCTGAATAGACCGGGATGTCGAAGGGTTCTTCAGAGGAATACTGGTCAAAGATCATATTGAAGGGGATCTGGAGCACCTCGCACAGCTTCTTGGCCGTGTCGATCGTAGGATATGCTGTTCCTCTTTCCCACTGGGAAACGGAAGGCTGCTTGACGTTCACTTTTTCTGCTAGCTGTCCCTGACTTAAGTTTGCGCGTAATCTGTATTCTCGAATCTTTTTCATGTCTTCTTTTAGCCTGCCTTTCCTAAAGATTTTTTACATCATTCTAGTGAAAATACCGCAACTATCGAGCATGTTTTTCGACGGAATGCGGCCGATATAAGTAGAATTGATAAAGTGGGGAACAAAAAGTATAAAAGGTGGCCCGCGCCTGGGTAAAAAAACTTCCGCACCTCCGAAGGCGGAGATGCAGAAGTAAAGGATCACATAGTCATATAAAGCCGCATTTAGCGGGCAAGTGCTTTTCCGAAAAGACCTCTCTGATAACCGCGGCGGTCGTCGGAAGAAAGAAGGTCGAAGCCTCTTGTCTTGTAATAATCGACCATGCCGGAATTGCTGAGTGCCGTATGAAGCAGCATGTGCGAGCACTTCGAATCGATCGCGACCTTCTCGCAGTAAGAAAGAAGATAGTTCCCGATCCCCTGTCCGCGCCAGGTATCCCAGACGGAGAATCTCGCGAAGTACGCGATGCGCGTGGAAAAACCGGAGAGAACACTCTTGATCTCTTTGTCGAGATCCCGCCTCGGACGGATATAGAGACGGCAGGTGCCGAGGATCTCGTCTTCCTCGCTGAGCGCAACAAAGACTACACCGGAAGAGATCGCATTCTCGATCGCTTCCAGATCTTCGGACGTCGCCTCGATGTAGGAATCCGGGATGCCCGAATCCCTGCAGTACGAGGACATTGACTCGTGTACGAGCTGCAGTATCACCGGCGCCTCGGTGAGTCTGGCTTTTCTGACGTGGATATCAGGCATGCTGGTTACTCATGAGGTGGACGAGGATCGCCTTGTGCGCGTGCAGTCTGTTCTCCGCCTCGTCAAATACGACAGAGTGCGGTCCGTCGATGATGTCTTCTGTGACTTCATAGCCCCGGTATGCCGGCAGGCAGTGAAGGAAGATCGCGTCCTTATCCGCAGTGGAGAACAGGTCGGAGTTGACCTGGTAGTCCTTGAAGATCTTGGCTCTCATGGCCTTTTCGGATTCCTGGCCCATGCTTGCCCATGTATCGGTATAGATGACGTCGGCGTCTTTGCAGGCCACATACGGATCCTCGGTCATGACGATCTTGGAACCGGTGATCTTCGCGTCTTCCTGTGCCTGGAGCACATATTTCTCCGGACACGTATAGTCTTTCGGAGAAGCAACGGAGATGTCCATGCCGGCCTTCGCGCAGGCGTGGAGAAGAGAATTGGCCATGTTGTTGCCGTCGCCGACATAGGCGAGCTTCAGGCCCTTCAGTGTGCCCTTATGCTCTTTGATGGTCAGAAGATCCGCCAGTACCTGTGTCGGGTGCTGGTCATCGGAAAGACCGTTGATGACCGGAACAGAACCGTATTTCGCAAGATCGACGATGTCCTGATGGGCAAATGTTCTGATCATGATTCCGTCAACCATTCTCGACAGCACGTTGGCAGTATCGTGGATGGTCTCGCCACGTCCGATCTGGATGTCATCGGAAGACAGGAAGAGCGCATGACCTCCGAGCTGGTACATGCCGACCTCAAAGGAGACACGTGTTCTTGTGGAAGACTTGGTAAAGATCATGCCGAGAGTCTTTCCGGCCAGGATCGGATGCGGGATGCCCGCCTTGGTCTTCGCCTTGAGATCGATCGCAGTATCGAGAAGTGCGTCGAGCTCCGGGATAGTTACGTCTTCGTGAAAATCGATATAGTGTTTCATATGTGTTTACTCCTTTCCCTGAAGGACATCCTGCAGTGCAGAGATGAATTTGTTGATCTGTGTTTTGTTGATGATCAGCGGCGGTGCGATACGGATCACATTGGCACCGATCGCGCTGACGAGGAAGCCTTTTTCGAAGAGCTTCATCTTCACATCGGCGGAAGAATCGGATGTGAGCTCGATACCGATGAGAAGTCCCTTACCACGTACTTCCGAGATCTTCTTTGTTTTCTTTCCGAGCTTTTCCAGTTTTTCCCTGGTAAAAGCACCCAGCTCGGTGACGTTTTTCAGAAGTTCCCTGGACTCGATCTGCTCGATAACTGCAAGACCGGCAGCGCAAGCCAGCGGGTTACCGCCGAAGGTGGAGCCGTGATCGCCGGGGCCGAATCCGGATGCTGCCTTCTTCGTCGCAAGAACAGCGCCGACCGGCACACCGCCGGAAAGTCCTTTTGCCAGAGTAACGATATCCGGCTTGATGCCATACTGCTCATATGCGAAGAAGGTTCCGGTGTGGCCGACACCTGTCTGTACTTCGTCGATGATCAGAAGGATCTTGTTCTCGGTACAGAACTTCCTAACGGCCTTTACATATGCGGCATCTGCCGGATGTACACCGCTCTCGCCCTGGATAAGCTCGAGCATGATCGCGCCGGTATCCTTGTCGGCTGCCTTCTTGATGGCATCGATGTCGTTATAGGGAACATATTCGAATCCCGGGACGTTCGGACCGAACGGGATAGAGAATTTCTCTTGGCCGGTTGCTGCGATGGTTGCCATGGTACGTCCGTGGAAAGACATCTTCGCCGTGATGATCTTCGGCTTCGGAGTGCCTTTCTTGTACCAGTACCCGCGAGCGAGCTTGATCGCGCCTTCGTTGGCTTCCGCGCCGGAGTTGGCGAAGAAGACCTTATCGGCGAAGCTCATTTCCACGAGTTTTTTTGCCAGCATGGTCTGCGGCTCATTGTAGTAGTAATTGCAGCAGTGGATGACTTTCTTCGCCTGATCCGAGATCGCCTTTACCAGCGCCGGATTGCTGTGTCCGAGGACATTTACGGCGATACCGCCGATCATATCCATATACTGCCTGCCGTCTGTTCCGTAGAGATATACGCCTTTTCCGTGATCGGCCACGAGAGGGACACGCTTACCGAATACCGGAATATAATACTCTTCGTCATAACTTATGATCTGTGATAACTTCTTATCTTTATTATCCATATATAAATAACCTCAGTTCGTGTCAGATTTTTTCTCCCTCGAAATAGGGCTTCTTTTCCTGAACGATCATCGTGCCGATACCTTTGCCGGTGAAGATCTCCAGAAGGATACTGTGAGGGATGCGCCCGTCGATAATATGTGCACGGCCGACGCCGCGTCGGATCGTATCGAGGCATCCGTTGACCTTCGGGATCATGCCGCCGGTGATCACACCGTTCTCGATCATCTCATGGATATCGGACTCGGTGAGGACAGGGAAGACCTGCTCGGAGCCATCCGGAAGGATGCCCTTGACACCTTCTACGTCAGTCAGGGTCATGAGCTTTTCCGCCTTAAGGGCAACAGCGATCTCCGCTGCCACGGTATCTGCATTGATGTTATAGCTCTCGCCGTCGGAGCCGACACCGATCGGAGCAACGACCGGGATGTATTCGTCATTTGCCAGTGTGGAGATGACCTTCGTGTTGATTCTCTTGATTTTGCCGACGAATCCGACGTCGATCGGATTGCCGTTGGCGTCTTCGGTGAGCTTTTCGCACTCGATCAGGTGACCGTCGATACCGCAGATACCGATTGCCTTAACGCCTTTCTGGCCGAGGTAGGAGACGATCTCTTTATTGGTCTTTCCGACCAGGACCATCTGTGCCACGCTCATGACCTTGGCGTCTGTCACGCGCAGACCGTTCTCAAAACGGGATTCCACGTTCAGCGTCTTGAGCATGTTGCTGATGTCCGGTCCGCCGCCATGGACGAGTACCGGGTTGATGCCTACGGATTTAAGAAGAGCGATATCATCCATGACGGAGGACTTGAGCTCGTCATTGACCATCGCATTACCGCCGTACTTGATAACTACGGTCTTTCCGGCCAGGCTCTGGATATAGGGGAGCGCCTCGATCAGGGTCGCTGCCTTGTTGATCCATGTCTGCATATCAGTTCCTACAGAAGGTAGAGTTTTATCCTTTTCCATATATATCTCCTGCCTGCGTTAATATTTATACAGAATACTGAATAAAATTGCATAAAGCAATACAAACGGATAAAAATCAGGAAAATTGTACATTCTGCACAACCTGGGCATGTGATTACTTGTCAAGTTGCCACAATCGGTGTTTGCAGGTGTCAAAAAAACCCGCGGATTTTTGGGGATTTTTACGAGTGGTCACGTTTCCCGGGGCATGTTATAGTAGTGCCATAAAGAAAAAGTGCACGCAGAAGCGCTGCACGATTTGGAGGTAACAAATGGCAAGTTTATCACTTCAGCATGTTTACAAGAAGTATGAAGGCGGCGTAGTAGCTGTTTCTGACTTCAACCTTGAGATTTCCGATAAGGAGTTCATCATCCTGGTAGGACCTTCCGGTTGCGGTAAGTCCACAACTCTTCGTATGATCGCTGGTCTCGAAGATATTTCCGAGGGTGAGATCTACATCGAGGATCGTCTCATCAACGACGTTCTCCCGAAGGATCGTGATATCGCGATGGTTTTCCAGA
>DFFH01000015.1:29337-29517 GCA_002368805.1 Mageeibacillus sp. UBA3781
ATGGTTTTCCAGAACTACGCTCTCTATCCGCATATGACAGTATTCGATAACATGGCATTCGGTCTTAAGCTCCGTAAGGTAGCTCGTGATGAGATCAAGCGCCGTGTTCAGGAAGCTGCTAAGATCCTCGAGATCGAGCACCTCCTCGACAGAAAGCCGAAGGCTCTCTCCGGTGGTCAG
>DFFH01000015.1:29575-41857 GCA_002368805.1 Mageeibacillus sp. UBA3781
GTGGTCAGCGTCAGCGTGTTGCTCTCGGCCGTGCTATCGTTCGTGACCCGAAGGTCTTCCTCATGGACGAGCCGCTGTCCAACCTCGACGCTAAGCTCCGTGTTCAGATGCGTGTTGAGATCACCAAGCTCCACCAGAGACTGCAGACAACCATCATCTACGTTACTCACGACCAGACAGAGGCTATGACGATGGGTACCCGTATCGTAGTTATGAAGGATGGCTTCATCCAGCAGGTTGACTCCCCGACGGAGCTCTACGACAACCCGGTCAACACATTCGTTGCAGGATTTATCGGTATGCCTCCGATGAACTTCATCAACGCTATGATCCAGGTAGAAGGCGACGACGTTTATGTTGCATTCGAGAATACTTCCATCAAGCTCGCAGAGCGTTACTGTGTACCGGAAGTTATCGAGCGTGACGGCACAGAAGTTATCTTCGGTGTTCGTCCTGAGGCTCTCACCGATGACGGTACTTACGTATCCATGCATCCGGAATCTGCATTCTCTGCAGACGTCGACGTTGTCGAGATGCTCGGTGCTGAGACATATCTCTATGTAACAGTTAACGGATCTCTCCCGCTGACCGCAAGAGTTGACCCGACAACATCCGAGTCCCGTGTAGGTGAAGTTGTTGACATCGCTGTTGATGCTAACCGTGTACACCTCTTCGATAAGGATACAGAGCAGAGCATCATTTCCTAATCGGAAACAAGTAAGTGAAAATAAGGGAAGGAGCTGTCCTGGGCGGACAGCTCCTTTTTTTGCTTAAAGGTACAAAACATATCGCGAATGTTGCAAGATTTTCGTGAAAAGTTTAAGATAAATAGGATAACGACTTCTGTCGGACGATGATGTCCGTTACCATAAAGACTATGAAAGAGATAAGGTGAAGCGTATGGAAGAATTAAAGAAGTGTATGCGCGAAGCAAAGAAGATCCTTGATTTGACGGTGGGTGTCATGGACACGTCGGGTATGGTCGTTGCCTGCACCGATCCGGCCTGGGAGGGGATCGAAGACTCCAGCGCCAGAGCCGTCCTTCTTTCCGATGAGCTGTTCTCCAACACAGCCGGAAAGACATACATGAAGATCGTTATCGGAGATTCGACGCAGTATATCGCATTTATCAGCGGCGTCGATGCCACGGCCAAAACATATCTCGAGCTGGTGACCCAGTGGATCAAGGCCGCGATGCGTGAGCGCAACACTGACGTGGAGCGTGAAACTTTTATCAAGAATATACTTCTTGAAAATGAGCTGCCCGGCGATATTCCGCTGAAGGCAAGAGAATATAAGATCCCGTTTGCGACACGCCGTATCGTATTTATCGTCCGTGTCAGCAAGAATGACGGTGTCGAGTGCCTCGAGATCCTGCAGAACCTCTTCCCGGATACGAAGACCCAGATGGTCGTCGCGATGGACGAGGAGACCATCGTTCTGGTCATGGACCTCGGAGAGAACTTCGATACCTATCTTAATGAAGTCAGCAGAACGATCCTGGACAACCTCAATGCGGAGTCCATGATCCGTGCGCATGTCGGTATCGGTATGCCGGCACCGACACTTCGTGATATCGCGAAGTCCTACCGTGAAGCGACACTGGCGCTCCGCGTAGGTTCCATATTTGAGAGTGAACAGTTCATCATGCGTTATGACAAGCTCGGTCTCGGACGTCTGATCTACCAGCTCCCGCCGACGCTGTGCAACATGTTCTTAAATGAGGTCTTCCCGCAGGGTGCCTACGAGTCTCTCGATTCCGACACACTGGTCACGATCCAGAGTTTCTTCGAGAATAACCTGAACGGCAGTGAGACCTCCAGAAAACTATTCGTACATAGAAATACTCTGGTGTACCGTCTGGATAAAGTACAGAAGATCACCGGTCTTGACCTAAGATCGTTCGATGACGCAGTGCTTTTCAAGCTGGCGGCAATGGTACGTACGTATCTGGAAAAACAGGAAAAGTCCGGCCAGGGTGGAAATATCAACTGGTAAACGGCAGGACGAAATACTTTGATACGTTTTGAAAATGTACATAAGACATACAAGACCGGCACGGATGCGCTCCGAGGAGTGACATTTGCGATTCGTGACGGAGAGTTCGTCTTCGTGATCGGCAAGAGCGGCTCCGGCAAATCCACTCTGATGAAGTGTATCACCCGTGAGGAACGGCCTACGGAAGGCATGGTCATCATCGATAAGTTCAATATCTCGAAGATGTCCCGTGCACTGGTGCCGATCCTGCGCCGTCAGATCGGTATCATCTATCAGGATTTCCGGTTGATCGAGACGAAAACGGTCGAAGAAAATATCGCATTTGCCGGTGAGATCATCGGCGTTCCAAGAAAGAAACTCCATCAGATGGTCGATATCGTGCTCGGTGCGGTCGGCCTGCGTGATAAAGCAAACTCCATGCCGCTCGAGCTCTCCGGCGGTGAGCAGCAGCGTGTCGCGATTGCCAGAGCGATGCTCAATAATCCGAAGCTCATCGTGGCAGACGAGCCGACAGGTAACCTCGACCCGGAGACATCCGAGGCGATCATGGCGCTTCTCGAAGAGATCAACAGAACGGGCACGACAGTTATCGTATGTACCCACGACAGTAATCTGGTTGACCGCATGAAGAAGCGTGTTATCGAAGTGGAGGACGGCCTGATCATCCGTGACGAGTTTGCTTCCGGTTATACCGCAGAAGACAAGACGGCACTTCCGAAGTCGATGATCGACGAATTCGTGCCGGAAGTATATTCGCTTTCCGAGCTGCAGGGCGAACAGAAGGAAGAGATCCTTCCGGCGTTCCCGCAGGAAGATAAAGAAGACAGGCTTCCGGAATTCCCGGATGACAGTAAGACAGGTGAGACTTCTTCCGTATCCGACAATAAGATAGAGAATACGGAGACTCCGGCGATCGCTCCTTCCAGGGAAATCGTGAAACAGCCCGATACGATCATCACTGTTGTAGATGATCCAGAAGCACTTCCGAAGAAAAACGATGCGGCTGCTCCCGTAAAAGAGAGCGTAGAGACGAAAGCTCCGGAAGAGCTGAAAGAGAATGAAGAACCCGCTCCGCAGCCAAAACCGGAAAAGCCGGAAAAACCGTCTGTTCCGGAAGTGCCTGCATCTCCGGTAAAATCTTCCGCGCCGGAGAAGGAAGAGGCTGCTCCTAAAAAGGATGTTAAAGAGAAGAAACACCTTAAGGAAGAGAAGGCGAAGAAAGTAATAGAAGAATTCGATGATCCGGATATTCCTTCGGACAGTAAGGAGGAAGGCTGATGAGTATCCGTGCGTTTTGGAATTCTTTGAAGGAAGGTATTCAGGGTATCGTGCGCCATCCGCTGGTTACGATCGCTTCCGTCTCGACGATCCTTCTGATGCTTCTTCTGATGTCCGTGTTCTTTATCTTCTCGGCCAATGCCCGCTACATCATGAAGAAAGTCGGACAGCAGCCGCCGATCGAAGTATATATGAAGCTCGGCTGCACACAGGAGCAGATGGATCTTCTCGTAAATTATCTCAATGAGAATAAGCCGGAAAAGATCAAGTCCTTCGACGGGCTTTCTCCGGAAGACAACTATACGCGCTTTAGAAAAGAACTCGGCGACAGCGCCTCGATCCTGGATGATTTTGACTATAACACCTATCTGCCGTTTACGGTCATGGTCCAGCTGACAGATCCGGGATATGCGGATGACGTGGTCATGCATATCAATGCGATCCCCGGCGTCGAGAAGGTCATGCAGGAAAGTAATGTCATGAAGTTCCTGACCAGAGCGACACGTACGGTGAATATCGCGACGGTCGTTGCGTTTACAGTGCTTTTCCTGATATCGCTGTTCATTATCTCGAACATGGTACGTATCTCGGTATATTCCCGTTCGACGGAGATCGCGATCATGAAGTTCGTCGGTGCGACCAACGGATATATCCGTCTGCCGTATATCGTGGAAGGTGCCCTGGTAGGTCTGGTCAGCGCGCTATGCGCCTGGGCGATCACGTACTTTGCATATGGTGCCATCTATGACCGGGCGATGCGCTCTGTCGATCCGTCGAGTATCTATGCGCTTCTTCCGATGAAAAATCTTTCCCTCTCCGTACTGATCCTCTGCCTTTGCAGCGGCATGGTCATCGGTGCGGTCGGATCCGGCATTGCCGTAAGAAAGTACGTCAAAGTCTAAGGGGAGGTGCACTTTCGTGATTCGAAGAGGAAGATTAATAAAGCAGATCGCAGTCATGCTCTGCGCATCGATCGTAATATCGACAAGTGCTTTTCTGGCGAAAAAACCGGTAAAAGCGGTCGATCGCGGTTTCCTGTCCTACACGCCGTCCCAGGCGGACATCGACAATGCGAAGAAACAGCGCGATGAAGCCAAGCGGAAAGCACAGAACGCTTCCGAGCAGGTGGATCAGCTGAAAAGAGAGAAGAACCAGCTTAGCGGAGAACTCGAGGAGCTCCGGGGCTTAAGCGATGAGCAGATGGCACAGTATCAGGAGATCACGGAAGAATATGCCGCAGCCCTGATCGCCAAGCAGGAAGCACTGGATCAGTATATCAATTCCCAGGAAAACCTCCTCAATAAGAGAAAACAGTATGCCGAGCGTATCAGCATCATGTTCGCCTATGAGAATAAATCCACACTGGAGATCCTTCTGGAGTCCGACAGTATTGCGGGATTCTTTACCAATCTCGAGCTGATCGCCCTGATCGGCGATGCGGATCTTCAGATGATCGATCAGCTGCAGATCGCGATGGATGACGCTGAACTGAAGAATACTATCGCACTTCAGGAAGCGGAAGATATGCAGAAGATCGCCGAGGAGAAATCGGCCCAGCTCGAAGAACTCCGCTCCCGCATCGGTGTGACGGAGGCGGCGCTGGATGAGAAGAAGGGCGAACTGTCACGCTGGCAGCAGAAAGAAGATGCTTTCCAGGAAGAAGCGGACAGACTCGACCAGGAGATCCGTGAGCTTCAGAAAAAGAGAGAAGAAGAGGAGCGCCGTCAGGCTGCTCTGACAGCGACCGCTGCGGCAAGAAGAGCGGCAGAATCAACCAAGACTCCGACCCCGGCGCCGAAGCCGACCACAAAGCCTTCCGGTAACGGCGGAAACAATGGCGGCAATAACGGAGGCAATAACGGAGGCAACAAAGGCTCTGCTCCGGTCGGTGCCAAGATGACCTGGCCTTACCCGGGTGACTATACTGTATATTCTCCGTATGGTATGCGTTACCATCCGGTCTATCACTATAACAAGATGCACTGGGGCGTCGATCTCGGCGGAACCTACGGCAACCCGATCGTGGCAGCCGGCGATGGCACCGTCATCAAGGTGGACGAGCCTGTGGAAGGCCAGAACACCGGATCGGTGAACTACGGCAACTACTGCGTGATCGACCACGGCAACGGGATCACCACCTGTTATGCCCACTGCCGTGACGTGTATGTGCATGTCGGCGATAAAGTCAAAGCCGGCCAGACGATCGCGGAGTGCGGAAGTACGGGAACATCCACCGGACCGCATCTGCACTTTGAAGTCAGAGTAAACGGTGAGAAGGTCGATCCGGTTCCTTATATAAAAGGATAAATATATGTCAGCATATGATTTTCTAGCAGGGTATTACGATGCCTTCCAGCAGGATCTCGATCCGGTAAAGTGGGCGGATTATGTGGTGTATCTGACGGAGCGCTACGGAAAGTTCAAGGGCGACGGCGAGAACGGCAAGCCTCTTCTTTGTGACCTCGGCTGCGGTACCGGACTTGTGACGTGCGAGCTTTCGAAGAGAGGCTTTGACACGATCGGAGTCGATAACTCTCCGGCGATGCTCGATCAGGCAAGATCCCGCGCGGGAAAGAACACGAAGATCCTCTGGCTTTCCCAGGATATGACGAGACTCGATCTCTTCGGATCCGTGGATGTATTCGTCTCGCTTCTTGATACGGTGAACCATATTACCGATCCAAAAGCACTGGACCGCCTCTTTAAGTCTTTCCGGAACTTTCTTAATCCGGGCGGCCTCTTTATCTTCGACCTTGCATCCGGGAAACACTTCCGGGAGACACTTGCCGGTAATTTCTTCTATTCGATCGATGATGACTTTGCCGTACTCTGGGAAAATGACTATGATGAAAGATCGTGTCTGAATACCGCATCTCTTACGATGTTCGGGACAGAAGACGGGGAGAACTATTCCCGCTGTGATGAAGATATCACTGAGAGATACTATACCGATGAGACGGTAAGATCCCTGGCGCAAAAGTATGGGCTTGAGGTCGCGGGAGTCTTCGGCGATCTTAAGAAGAGAAAGCCGAATGAAAAAGATGAGAGGATCTTCTATTGCTTAAGAAGACCTCTGTGATGTATTATCTTTATTCAAATACCAGATACACTTATCAGAAAACGGAGAATTGAAATGGACGATTTCTATTTGGCACCGGGTTCCCCAACAGATGGCTCGGATTATATCGTAACGGCGACAGCACTTTCCGGTAAGGTCAGAGCTCTGGCGATCCGTTCCACAGAACTCGTCAAAGAAGCCCTTCGCATCCATAAGACATCGCCGGTCGCGACAGCGGCCCTCGGAAGATTCCTGACGGGAACACTCTTTGTGGCGGATACCCTGAAGGGAGAAGGCGATACGATCACTGTCAACATCCGTTCCGACGGCCCCCTGCAGGGAATGACCGCGGTTGCCGATTCACACGGAAATGTCAGAGGTTACTGTCTGGAACCCGTCGTGGAGACGACCTATCACCGCCCGGGAAAACTGAATGTCGGTGCGGCTGTCGGGTCCGGAAAACTGACCGTCGTGAAAGACTTCGGTCTCAAGGAACCATATGTCGGACAGGTCGAGCTGATTTCCGGTGAGATCGCGGAAGACTTTACCTATTATTTCGCCTCTTCGGAGCAGACACCATCGATCGTGTCTCTCGGTGTGGGACTGGATGCCAAGGGTGTCACCTGTGCCGGCGGCTTCATGGTACAGCTTCTTCCGGGTGCGGACGAAGAGACGATCTCCTATCTGGAGGACCGTGTCAACGGAGGATTCCCGGAGGTCTCTTTCCTTCTTCAGGAAGGGATGAATCCGGAAAAGATACTCGATATGTTCCTGGGAGATAAGGATATCTGCTTCCTCGAAGGGAGAAAAGTCGCCTATAAGTGCAACTGCTCCAGAGACAGGATGGAGAGAAATCTCATGGCGATCGGAAAGAAAGACCTAACGGAACTTTCTTTGGATCCGAAAGGGATCGACCTCGAATGTCACTTCTGTGATCAGCGCTATCACTTCTCTCAGGAGGACGTAAAAGCCCTGATTTCAGACGATTCCGAGTAGGAAAGTGCTTTTTGTGCGAAAAAATCAACATTTTTCGAAAATAATGCTTGCAAACACTAGACATGCGTTGTATAATTTCTCCTGCGCGACTTTATGCGCGTAGCGTTGATGCTTGAGATTGCCGCAGGATAAAGCGGGCTGTGCTTTAGAGAGCGGGTAACTTAGGCGGAGCAGTCGGAGGCAAAGATCTCCGGCGAGGAACCCGGACGTACAGCGTGTGTTTTGAAGAACACATGCCCAGGCCCAAAGTGCCGTATCAGACGGTAACTGGTCTCCTGGGTTTTATGATGGGATCAGAAGAAACGCTGGACAGGGTGAAGAAAAAACAACAGCAAAGAATTTGGAGGAACACAAAAATGGCAGCAAACCAGAAGATCAGAATCAAGCTCAAAGCTTATGATCACGAGCTCCTTGACCAGAGCGCAGCACGTATCGTCGAGACGGTCACCAGAACAGGCGCAAGCTTCTCCGGCCCGATCCCGCTCCCGACTGAGAAAGAGATCACAACGATCCTGCGTTCTCCTCATAAGTATAAGGATTCCCGTGAGCAGTTTGAGCTCCGTACACATAAGCGTCTTATCGACATCTTCGCACCGAACCAGAAGACGATCGACGCACTGACAAAGCTTGACATGCCGGCAGGTGTGAGCATTGAGCTCAAGGCCTAACGGCTTTTTCCGCGTTCTGCCGGCAGTCCAAGCGGCAGGATATGCGGAGGTCATGTTCGCGGACTTTTAACTGCGAACCAATAACCTAAATAGGAGGAAGAAAGAAATGACAAAGTTCGTACTTGGCAAAAAAGCCGGAATGACACAGCTCTTCGATGAGAGCGGTATCGCGATCCCGGCAACCGTTATTGAATGCAATCCTATGTTTGTTATTCAGAACAAGACGGTAGAAAAAGACGGCTACAAGGCTGTGAAGGTCGCAACAGGCGACATTCGCGAGAAGCTTGTAAACAAGCCGGACAAAGGACAGTTCGCAAAGGCTGAGGTTAGCGTAAAGCGTACTATCCGTGAGTTTAAGACAGAAGAGGATTACACACTCGGACAGGAGATCAAGGTCTCCGATATGCTCGCTGTTGGCGATCATGTAGATGTATCCGGTGTATCCAAGGGTAAGGGTTACCAGGGTAACATCAAGCGTCACGGCCAGAAGGGCGGTCCGGACGGACACGGTTCCATGTACCACAGACGTGTTGGTTCCATGGGCGCTAACTCCACACCGGCTCGTGTTCTCCCGGGCAAGAAGATGCCTGGTCACATGGGCGCAGTTAACTGCACAGTACAGAATCTGACGGTCGTCAGTGTTGACGGCGAGAGAGGGATCCTCGTTCTCAGAGGCGCGGTCCCGGGTCCTAAGGGCGGTATCGTAACCATTACATCGTCCGTAAAGGCTAAGTAATTCGACGACAAGGAGGAACTAAGAAATGGCTAAAATTGATATTTTGAATCTTAGTGGAGCCGTTGTCGGATCGATGGATCTTTCTGACGATATCTTCGGTATTGAGCCGAACGCTGCTGCAATGCGCACAGTCGTTCTGAACATTCTGGCAAACCGTCGTCAGGGCACACATTCCACAAAAACAAGAAGCGAAGTCCGCGGCGGCGGTAAGCGTCCGTATCGTCAGAAGGGTACAGGTCGTGCACGTCACGGTTCTACACGTTCTGCACAGTATGTCGGCGGCGGCATCATCTTTGGGCCTAAGCCGAGATCTTACAGCTACACCGTTCCGAAGAAGATCAGACGTCTGGCTATGAAGTCTGCATTCTCTTCCAAACTGGCTGACAGCAAGATCGTTGTTGTAGATGCGCTCGACTTCGACACAATGAAGACCAAGAACATGGTTGAATTCATGAAGGCGATCAAGGTTTCCGATTCTGCTCTCGTAGTACTCGGCGGCAAGAACGAGAACGTTGAGAAGGCTTCCAGAAACATCCCGACCGTGAAGACTGCATTCGTCAATACGATCAACGTATTCGACATCCTTAAGTATGATTCCTTTATCATGACTAAGGAAGCTGCAGAGAAGATTATGGAGGTGTATGTATGAGCAAGGCACCGCAGGACATCATCATTAAGCCGGTCATCACTGAGAAGAGCTCTTATGATGCAGCACTCGGCAAGTATACTTTCCAGGTAGCAAAGACAGCTACAAAGACAGACGTCAGAAAGGCTGTTGAGCAGCTCTTCGATGTAAAGGTAGTTTCTGTCAACACTGTTAACTACGATGGAAAAAAGAAGAGACAGCGCTATGTTGAAGGTACAACAGCTTCTTTCAAGAAGGCTGTAGTCACCATCGATACAGAGGCTAAGGACGTGTCTTATCTTGGTAAGGGCGGCAAGGCTGCTAAGTCCGATAAGAAGTATAAGACAGCAATCGAAGAATTTGGAATCGGCCAGTAATGGGCCTGATGGAAAAGGAGTGAAGAGAGAATGGCAGTAAAGACTTTTAATCCAACTTCTCCTGCAAGACGCAACATGACTGTTGCGGACTATTCTTCCCTGACGAAGAAGAAGCCCGAGAAGAGTCTGTTGGCATCCGGCAGCAATTCAGGCGGACGCAACTCTTATGGACGTATCACAGTTCGTCACATCGGTGGCGGCAACCGTCGTAAGATCCGTGTCATTGACTGGAAGAGAACAAAAGATGGTATCCCGGCAACAGTAGTTGCACTTGAGTACGATCCGAACCGTACAGCATTTATCGCTCTTCTGCAGTATGCAGATGGTGCGAAGTCCTACATCCTGGCTCCGCAGGGCCTGAATGTAGGTGACAAGGTTGTTTCCGGTGCAGAGGCAGATATCGTAACAGGTAACGCTCTCCCGATCGTAAACATTCCGGTTGGTACTATGATCCACAATATCGAGCTGAAGCCGGGCAAGGGCGCGCAGATGGTCCGTACCGCTGGTGCAGGCGCTCAGCTGATGGCTAAGGAAGGCGATTTCGCACAGGTTCGTCTCCCGTCCGGCGAGGTTCGCATGGTTTCCGTTAAGTGCCGCGCGACAATCGGTGTTGTTGGTAACAACGAGCACGAGAACGTATCCATCGGTAAGGCAGGCCGTCATCGTCACATGGGTGTTAGACCTGCAGTCCGTGGTGTCGTTATGAACCCGAACGATCACCCGCACGGTGGTGGTGAAGGTAAGTCCCCGATCGGTCTTCCGGGTCCTGTTACACCTTGGGGTGTTCCGACTCTTGGTAAGAAGACCAGAAACAAGAAGAAGCAGTCTAACAAGTATATTGTTAAGGGTAGAAAGTAAGCGAAGGGAGGAACCAAAATGAGTAGATCAACCAAAAAGGGTTATTTTGTACAAGATGCCCTGATGAAGAAAATCAATGCGATGAACGCAGCGAATGAGAAAAAGGTTGTACAGACTTGGTCTCGCGCTTCGACGATCTATCCGGAAATGGTCGGACACACGATCGCTGTTTATGACGGCAGAAGACATGTTCCGGTTTATGTAGTCGAGGAAATGATCGGCCATAAGCTGGGTGAGTTCGCTCCGACGAGAACATTCAGAGGCCATGCCGGTGAGAAATCATCCGGTGCTAAATAATCGTAAGCTTTGAAGGGAGGAATCAATAGTGGAAAAAGTTAAGATGACTAAAGACTATATCGAATCGAATCGCGATGAAATCCTCGAAGCTTACGGCAAGCAGCAGAAGAAGAACGCGAAGAAGCCGGTACTGACCAAGAAGCAGAAGAAGCTCCTGGGTATCGGTAAAGATCAGGGCAAGGCAGTTGCCAAGTTCGTAAGAATCACACCCCGTAAGGTCAAGGTCGTAGCTGATCTGATCAAGGGCAAGGATCTCGACGAGGCATATGCGATCCTGGATTACACACCGAAGGCTGCATCTCCGGTACTGAAGAAGGCTGTTAAGTCCGCTGAGGCTAACGCTGTTAACAACAACGGTCTTTCCAGATCCAGCCTGTATGTTGCAGATGCATATTCCAGCCAGGGACCGATCCTGAAGCGCTTCATCCCGAGAGCAAGAGGATCTGCATCGAGAATCAATAAGAGAACAAGTCACGTAACCGTTGTTCTCAAAGAAAGAGTATAAGGAGGAATAAAGAATGGGCCAGAAGGTTAATCCCCATGGATTGCGTGTCGGTGTCATCAAAGAGTGGGACACACGTTGGTATGCCGACAAGAAGACATTCAGCGATTTCCTCGTTGAGGACAAGCAAATCCGTGATTTTGTAAAGAAAGAGTGCTTCGCTGCAGGCGTTTCGAACATCGAGATCGAGCGTAAGGGTGCAGACAAGACTTCCATCATTATCAACGCTGCTAAGCCGGGTATCATCATCGGCCGCCAGGGCGCTGGTATCGAGGAGTTCAAGAAGAAGCTCACAAAGAAGTTCAAGAAGAATTTCTTCGTTGATGTTCGTGAGATCAAGAATGTAGATGCTAATGCTCAGCTCGTTGCTGAGTCCATCGCATCCCAGCTCGAGAGACGTGTTTCTTTCCGTCGTGCCATGAAAATGGCAATGTCCCGTACAATGAAGGCTGGCGCAAAGGGTATCAAGACATCCTGTGCCGGTCGTCTGGGCGGCGCCGAGATCGCACGTTCCGAGACATACCACGAGGGAACGATCCCGCTGCAGACACTGCGTGCTGACATCGACTATGGTTTTGCTGAGGCAAACACACAGTACGGCCGCATCGGTGTTAAAGTATGGATCTACCGTGGTGAGATCCTGACAGCAAAGAAGACTGTTAAAGTAGCGGAAGGAGGCGAGGCGTAATGTTACTTCCTAAGAGAGTAAAGCACAGAAAGCAGCAGCGCGGCCGTCTGACAGGTAAGGCTACCAGAGGTAACTTCGTTGCTTACGGTGATTACGGTATGTACTCCACAGAGCCTTGCTGGATCACTTCCAATCAGATCGAAGCAGCCCGTATCGCTATCAACCGTTACGTAAAAAGAGGCGGTAAGGTCTGGATCAAGA
>DFFH01000015.1:41898-58267 GCA_002368805.1 Mageeibacillus sp. UBA3781
AGGTCTGGATCAAGATCTTCCCTGATAAGCCGATCACAAAGCATCCGGCCGAAGCTCGAATGGGTTCCGGTAAAGGATCCCCGGAGTACTGGGTAGCAGTTGTTAAGCCGGGCAGAGTTCTTTTTGAGATCTCTGGCGTATCCGAAGAAGTAGCTCGTGAGGCTATGCGTCTTGCCGGACATAAGCTCCCTTGCAAGACGAAGTTCATCAAGAAGGAAGAGGAGGTATCTTGACATGACAGCTAAAGAATTGCGTTCGAAGTCCACTGAAGAGCTTCAGCAGGAACTGGTTGCATTGAAGGATGAACTCTTCAAGCTTCGTTTCCAGCATGCGACCAACCAGCTCGAGAATCCGCAGCGCCTGGGTGCTGTAAAGCGCGACATCGCTCGTGTCAACACGATTCTCCGTGAGATCGAGCTTAAGGCTAATTAATGAAGGGAGATAGTGCAATGAGCGATCGTAACCTCAGAAAGACACGTGTCGGTATCGTAAGTTCCGACAAGATGGATAAGACAATCGTTGTATCGGTTGTTGAGCACGTAAAGCATCCGCTTTATGGCAAGATCATGAAGAGAACCTATAAGCTGAAGGCACACGATGAAGAGAATCAGTGCGGCATCGGCGATAAGGTTAAGGTAATGGAGACCCGCCCGCTGTCTAAGGACAAGCGTTGGAGACTGGTCGAGATTATTGAGAAGGCGAAGTAATACGTAAGGGAATTACGTAAAGGAGGAAATCAACATGATTCAAGTAGAATCCAGATTAAGATCTGCGGATAATACTGGCGCAAAAGAACTCGCTTGCATCAAAGTGCTTGGCGGTTCCTGGCGTAAGTATGCGAATATCGGTGATGTCATCGTCTGCTCTGTCAAGACTGCTACTCCTGGTGGTGTGGTTAAGAAGGGCGATGTTGTCCGTGCAGTTGTTGTACGTACCAAGAAGGGCGTAAGAAGAGCTGACGGTTCTTACATCAAGTTCGACGAGAATGCTGCCGTTATCATTAAGGAAGACAAGAACCCGCGTGGAACCCGTATCTTTGGGCCTATCGCAAGAGAGCTCCGTGACAAGGATTACATGAAGATCCTGTCTCTCGCTCCGGAAGTTCTGTAAGGAGGATTGAGAATGGCTAGCAAGATTCACGTTAAAAAGGACGATAAAGTCGTTGTTATCTCCGGTAAGGACGCCGGATCCCAGGGTCAGGTCCTGAAGACCGAACCGAAGTCCGGTAGAGTAATCGTTTCCGGTGTGAACATGGTCAAGAAGCATCAGAAGGCTATGAGCCAGACGAAGCCGGCCGGCATCATCGAGAAGGAAGGTTCCATCGATGCATCTAACGTTATGCTGGTTTGCCCGAAGTGCGGCAAGGCTACCCGTGTTGGTAAGAGAGTAGCTGAGGATGGTTCCAAGTTCCGCGTTTGCAAGAAGTGCGGTGCGGATATCGACCAGATCAAGAAGGCAAAGGAGGAGTAATTAAATGTCTAGATTAAAGGACAAGTATGTAAATGAAGTTGCGCCTGCTTTGCAGGAAGAATTTAAGTATAAGTCATGCATGCAGATCCCGAAGATCGAGAAGATCGTTCTGAACATGGGTGTCGGTGAAGTCAAGGATAACCCGAAGGCTCTCGAGAATGCTATGCGTGACATGGGCATCATCTGCGGCCAGAAGCCGATCGCTACAGTTGCTACCAAGTCTGTTGCTGCTTTTAAGCTCAGAGAAGGTATGAAGATCGGTTGTAAGGTAACACTCCGTGGCGAGAATATGTACAACTTCCTCGATAAGCTGATCAGCATCTCTCTGCCGCGTGTACGTGACTTCCGTGGTATCAATCCGAACTCTTTCGATGGTCATGGTAACTATGCAATGGGTATCAAGGAGCAGCTCATGTTCCCTGAAATCGATTTCGATAAGATCGATAAGGTCCGTGGTATGGATATCATCATCGTAACAACGGCGAAGACAGACGAGGAAGCAAGATCTCTTCTCTCCCTCATCGGAATGCCGTTCAGAAAGTAATAGGAGGATATAAGTAATATGGCTAAGACTTCAATGAAACTCAAGGCTCAGCGTGCTCCGAAGTACAAGGTACAGCAGCACAACCGTTGCAAGCTCTGCGGAAGACCGCACGCTTATATCCGTAAGTATGGTATCTGCCGTCTGTGCTTCCGTGACCTGGCTTACAAGGGCCAGATCCCGGGCGTTCGTAAGGCAAGCTGGTAACCGATAGCAAGTACAAGGAGGAAAGATTTATGCAGATTACAGATGCAATTGCAGATATGCTGACAAGAATCCGTAATGCAGGTACAGCCGGTCATCCGACAGTTATGGTTCCTGCTTCCAATTTGAAGAAGGCTATCGCACAGATTTTAGTAGATGAAGGTTATATCGCTTCTTTTGAGACGATTGAAGATGACAAGCAGGGAATGATCAAGATCACACTGAAGTACGCTGCTAAGAAGCACGTTATCTCCGGTATCCAGAGAATTTCCAAGCCGGGTCTCCGTGTTTACGCGGACAAAGAGAACCTCCCGAAGGTACTCGGTGGTCTCGGTATCGCTATCATCTCTACGTCCAAGGGCGTTATGACTGATAAGGCAGCCAGAAAACTCGGCGTTGGCGGCGAGGTTATGGCTTACGTTTGGTAATAGAAAACCATGAAAAACTCTGAAATGGGACCCGCAAGGTTCCGCAATCTAAAGAGCAGGAGGTAGATTGTATGTCTAGAATTGGCAACATGCCGATCACGATCCCGGCAGGGCTCGAAGTAAAGCAGGATGGTCAGACCATCACTGTAAAAGGCAAGGACGCGACACTTTCTCTGAATGTGCATCCGTCCATCATTGTAGAAGTAAAAGACAATGTGATCACGGTCAAGAGACCTAACGATGAGAAGCAGGTGAAGGCTCTTCACGGTCTGACCCGTTCTCTGATCAACAACATGATCATCGGTTGTTCCGAAGGTTTCAAGAAGGAACTCGAGATCCAGGGTGTTGGTTACAAGGCCGCAAAGCAGGGTAAGAAGGTTGTATTCAACCTTGGTTACTCTCACCCGATCGAGATGGAAGAGCCGGCTGGTATCACAATTGATGTACCGGCACAGAACCAGATCATCGTTAAGGGTGCAGATAAGCAGTTAGTTGGCGAGACCGCCGCTAAGATCCGTTCGTTCAGACTTCCGGATGCATATAAGGGCAAGGGTATCAGATATGTTGGTGAATATGTCCGCATCAAGGAAGGTAAGACAGGCGCTAAGAAGTAAGTGAAGGGGTGAACAAGCATGATTAATAAGATTGACAAGAACGCTATTCGCCGCAGAAAGCACATCCGTGTGAGAAATAAGATCTCCGGTACTGCTGCACGTCCGCGTCTGTGCGTTTTCAGAAGTAACACGAACATCTATGCCCAGATCATTGATGATGAAGCTGGCAAGACTCTGGTAAGTGCCTCCACATTGGATAAAGAAGTGAAAGCTTCTATCGAAAACGGAAGCAACAAGGAAGGTGCAGCTGCAGTTGGTAAGAAGATTGCAGAGCGCGCTCTGGCTGCGAATATCAACGAGGTTGTATTCGACAGAGGCGGTTACATTTTCCATGGACGTGTAGAAGCTTTAGCAGAAGCAGCTCGTGAAGCTGGTCTGAAATTCTAATCAGGAGGGAAACAAGATGGGTTTTGATCCAAATTCAACTTCAACCGAATTAAAAGAAAAAGTCATCCATATCGGACGTGTTTCCAAGACGGTTAAGGGTGGTAGAAATTTCCGTTTCGCAGCCCTCGTAATTGTAGGTGACGAGAATGGTCACGTTGGTAAGGGCCTTGGTAAGGCTGCTGAAATTCCGGACGCGATCAGAAAAGGTATCGAAGATGCCAAGAAGAACATGATCTCCGTTCCGCTGGACGGCAACACGATCCCGCACGAAGCATTTGGTGTATTCGGCGCTGGTAAGATCGTTATGAAGCCGGCTGCAAGTGGTACAGGTATCATCGCCGGCGGCCCGGTCCGTGCGGTCTGTGAGCTTTGCGGTATCAAGGATATCCGTACAAAGTCTCTGGGTACAAACAACCCGAACAACGTTGTTAACGCAACAATGGAAGGCTTGAAGAGCATGCGTTCTCTTGAAGAAGTTGCCCGCCTGCGCGGAAAGTCTACAGAAGAAATTCGATAACGGAGGTGTGCTGAAATGGCAAACTTGAAGATTACATTGGTGAGAAGCACCAACAAATCCAAGAAAAACCAGGCTGCTACAGTTAAGGCTCTCGGTCTTCACAAGATCGGCCAGTCTGTTGAAAAGGCTGACAATGAGGCAATTCGCGGTATGGTTCGCACAGTAGCACATCTTGTTACTTGCGAAGAAGTGTAATGGAGGTATAGGAAACATGAAACTTAATGAAATGTCTTCCTGCGGAAACGAGAAAGCATATCGTAAGGGCCGTGGTGCCGGATCCGGTAACGGTAAGACTGCCGGTAGAGGACACAAGGGTCAGAATGCTCGTTCCGGTGGCGGTGTCCGTCCTGGTTTCGAGGGTGGTCAGATGCCTCTTTACAGACGTCTGCCGAAGCGTGGCTTCAACAACAAGCGTTTCGCTGCTGAATATGTCGAGATCAATGTCTCCGATCTGGAGAAGTTTGATAACGGTGCAGAGGTCGATGCAACGATCCTCGCTGATGCCGGTATCATCACACTCGGCAAGGTCAACGATGGCGTTAAGGTTCTCGGTAACGGTGACCTGACAAAGAAGCTGACTGTTAAGGCCAAGAAGTTCTCTGCTTCTGCAAAAGAGAAAATCGAAAAGGCTGGTGGCTCGGCACTGGAGGTATAACATGAAGGGCGTATTTGACACCTTAGTTAATGCATTCCGTCTGCCGGATCTGCGCAAGAAGTTACTGTTTGTACTCTTTATTCTTGGTATATACATGGTTGGTGGCCTGATCCCGTGTCCGGGCATCAACCGTACCGAGTTTTCCAGTATCGTTCAGAACTGGGGTCAGATCGGTAGCTTGATGGATATCATCGCAGGTGGTGGTCTGTTTGCAGCAACCATCTTCGCTATGGGTATCACACCCTACATCAACTCCTCCATCATCATCCAGCTTCTGACAGTTGCTATCCCTGCTTTGGAGAATATGGCCAAAGAGGGAGAAGAGGGACAGAAAAAGCTTCAGAAGATCACCCGTTATCTTACGGTAGGTCTTGCTGTAATGCAGGCTTCCTTCTTCTGCTATGCGACAAGATCTGCGATAACGAATCAGATCCCGAAGCCGCTTGCTGCAGCACTGATCATTCTTACATTCACCGCAGGTACATGCTTCGTCGTGTTCCTCGGCGAGCGTATCAATGAAAAGGGAATCGGCAACGGTGTATCCCTGATCATCTTCGCCGGTATCGTTACAAGAATCCCGGATATGATCAAAACACTCTACTACGATGCTCTGAACATCGCAGGTAAGTTCGAGAACGCGGCACTCGGTAATGCTGCAGGCATCACCGCTTTTGCCATCGTTACTCTGATCTCGATCGCTACGATCATCTTCTGCATCTATGTTCAGAACGCGGAAAGAAGAATTCCGGTCCAGTACAGTAAGAAGGTCATCGGAAGAAAAGTCTATGGCGGACAGAATACCTACATCCCGCTGAAGGTCAATCAGTCCAGCGTTATGCCGGTTATCTTCACCATGTCTTTCCT
The DNA here is from genome assembly GCA_002368805.1 of Mageeibacillus sp. UBA3781. GTDB lineage: Bacteria > Bacillota > Clostridia > Saccharofermentanales > Saccharofermentanaceae > Scatonaster. The sequence continues at coordinate 47,579 of DFFH01000015.1, forward strand.
GGCACTGCCTTCTACGATCGTTGCTTTCTTCTTCCCGAACAGCAACAATATCGTGGTCAAGTGGTTCCGTGATTTCGGTGGAAGTCCGATCTACTATGTAGCATACTTTATCTGCATCTTTGCATTCGTGTTCTTCTATTCTCTGATCCAGTTCAACCCGATCGAGATCTCGCAGAACCTGCAGAAGAACGGTGGATTTATCCCGGGTGTTCGTCCGGGCCGTCCGACATCTGAGTTTATCGCCAAGGTTGCAAACCGCCTGAACTGGTGTGACGCATGCTTCCTTTGCATCGTTGTTCTTGTTCCGACACTTCTCGGCAAGCTCACAGGCATGGAAGGCGTATGGTTCGCAGGTACATCTGTTCTTATCATGACAGGTGTTGCGAATGACCTGGTAGATCAGATCGAATCGCAGATGGTTACTCATAACTACAAGGGATTCCTTGTGTAATCAAAAAGCAGGTCGAGTGTTATGCTGGTCAACGGTAATGCACAAACCATAAAATAAAATGCATTTTGCAGCCTCGCGTGTTTTCACGCGGGGCTGTATGTGCTTGTAATTAGAAAAGAGGAGTATCGATATGAAACTTATCCTTTTAGGTGCACCTGGTTCCGGTAAGGGAACAATGGCTGCAGTGTTAAAAAATGAATATAAGATCACCCATATTTCTACAGGTGATATCTTCCGTGCCAATATCAAGGCACAGACTCCTCTCGGAATCGAAGCCAAGAAGTACATCGATGCCGGTGCACTCGTTCCGGACGAAGTAACGATCTCCATGGTCGAGGATCGTCTGAGCCAGGATGACTGCAAGAACGGATATCTCCTTGACGGATTCCCGAGAACGATCGCTCAGGCGGAGAAACTTGACGAGATGCTCGCAAAGAGCGGCTCCAAGATCGATGCAGTCATCAAAGTGGATGTTCCTTCGGAAGTCATCATGGAGCGTGTCGTAAACAGAAGAGTCTGCACATCTTGCGGCGAAAGCTATAATGTTGTCTCCCGTCCTACCAAGGTCGAGGGTGTATGTGATGTCTGCGGAAAAGAAGTTATCCAGCGTGATGATGACAAGCCGGAGACAGTGAAGCAGAGACTTGTAACATACGAAGAAAATACAAAGCCCCTTATCGATTTTTATGAGAAGAAGGGTATCGTAATTACCGCGGACAATTCCAGAAGTCCGGAACTCGCATTCGCTCAGGCGAGCGAAGCACTGGCCAATATGGGCCTTAGAAAGGCGTAATGAAATGATTCAGATCAAAACGGAAGCTGAATTTGCCAAGATGCGTGAAGCAGGAAAGGTCGTTGAGGAAGCGCTCCTTACATTAGGAAATGCAGTGGAGCCGGGCATTACCACATGGGAACTCGACGAGATCGCCAAGAAGGTTTTTGACAAACATGGTGCGATCTCTTCCTCGTTCCACTATGGTGACCCGCCATTCCCGGGACAGATCTGTGTTTCTCCGAACGAGGTCATCGTTCACGGAATCCCGAGAAAAGATATCGTGCTCAAAGAGGGAGACATCGTGACATGCGATGTCTGCTGCTCACTTGACGGGATGCATGCGGATGCGGCAAGAACTTTTGCCGTAGGAAAGATCTCGGATGAGGCAGCAAAACTGGTACGTGTAACGGAAGAGTGCTTTTGGAAAGGATTCGAAAAGGTCTCTACCGACAATCGTATCGGAGATATCTCATCTGCTGTCCAGGCACATGCGGAGAGCTTCGGTTACGGAGTCATCCGTGAACTCACGGGACATGGTATCGGCCATCAGCTCCATGAGGATCCGGATGTCCCGAACTATGGAAGATTCGGTCATGGTCCCCGCATCGTAAAAGGCATGGCCTTTTGCATCGAGCCCATGATCTCGATGGGAAGAAGAGAGATCGCCGTACTCGGAGACGAGTGGACGGTCATTACTCGCGACAGAAAGTACGCAGCACATTACGAAAATACGATCATCGTTACTGAAAACGGACCAGAAATCATTACATTAACGGAGGGAAAGAATGTCTAAAGAGGATGTAATCGAAGTTGAAGGCATCGTTGATGATGCACTGCCGAATGCCACATTTAAGGTAAGAATGGAGAACGGTCATATCGTACTGGCTCACATTTCCGGCAAGCTGCGTCAGAACTACATCAAGATCCTGCCGGGCGATAGAGTTACTATGGAGCTTTCTCCGTATGATCTGTCCCGTGGCCGCATCACCTGGCGTGCGAAATAAGAAGCCGAAAAGCCCATTCCCGGCGTAATTGCAGGGAGAATAAAAAAATCGTCTGAAATAATCTAAAAACCACTTGCATCGCCAAGAGTTTTTGGTATAATATTTTAGCGTGCGCGCATAGCGTATGTTAGTTTTGTATTGTTTTTTTAGTAGACAGGGAGGTTTGCGTCATGAAAGTTAGACCATCAGTAAAACCCATGTGCGAGAAGTGCAAAGTCATTCGTCGCAACGGACGCGTGATGATCATCTGCTCCGATCCTAAGCACAAGCAGAAGCAGGGTTAATCTTCTGTTTGCAGGCCTCGTCATTGTCTGCAGAAAACAGGACAGTCAGTTTAGTTAGGATATTACATGCACCATATGCCAAGGCGGCTGCCTCTTTTTACGAAAAGAGGATCTTAGCATCAGCATGTCATATATATACGAAACAAAACATTTATTGATTCATTCATGGAGGTACACAGAATGGCTCGTATTGCCGGTGTAGATTTGCCGAATGACAAAAGAGTAGAAATCGCTCTTACGTACATTTATGGCATTGGTAAGACAAGTTCTGATCGTATTCTTAAAGACACCCAGATCAATCCTGACACACGTGTCAAGGATCTGTCTGAGGATGACATCGCTAAGATTCGTGATCAGATCGAGAACAATTACAACGTAGAGGGTGACCTCAGAAGAGAAGTTTCCCTTAACATTAAGAGATTGACAGAAATCGGATGCTATCGCGGCCGCCGTCACAGAATGGGTCTGCCTGTTCGTGGCCAGCGCACCAAGACGAATGCTCGTACCCGTAAGGGACCGAAGCGTACGATCGCTGGTAAGAAGAAGTAAGGAGGCGAACCCATGGCAGCAAAAGCAGTTAAGAAAACGGCCGTTAGACCGAAGAGAAGAGAGCGTAAGAATATTGACAAAGGTCAGGCACATATTCACGCTACATTCAACAACACAATCGTTACTATTACTGATATGCAGGGTAATGCAATCTCCTGGGCTTCCGCCGGTGAGATGGGCATGAAGGGTTCCCGTAAGGGTACACCGTTCGCTGCTCAGATGGCATCTGAGGATGCTGGTAAGAAGGCAGCTGATCACGGTATGCGTACCGTTGAGGTTTACGTTAAGGGACCTGGACCGGGTCGTGAATCTGCGATCCGTGCTTTGCAGACAGCAGGACTCGAAGTAACCATGATCAAAGATGTTACTCCGGTTCCGCACAATGGTTGCAGACCGCCTAAGAGAAGAAGAGTCTGAGTTCGGAGGTATAGAGAATGGCTAGATATACAGAAGGAACCTGCCGTCTCTGCCGCAGAGAAGGAGACAAGCTCTTCCTCAAGGGTGAGAGATGCTATTCCGCGAAGTGCGCACTTGCTAAGAAGAGTGCCGCTCCGGGTCAGCATGGTCAGGGCAGAAAAAAGATTTCAGAATATGGTTTACAGCTTCGTGAGAAGCAGAAGACAAAGCGTTTCTACGGCGTACTCGAGAAGCAGTTCAGACTTACTTATGCACGTGCTGAGCGTAAGCAGGGTAAGACCGGTGAGAAGCTCCTTGAGCTCCTCGAACTCCGTTTCGACAATGTCGTATATCGTCTCGGTCTGGCTTCTTCCAGAAATGAAGCTCGTCAGCTCGTTACACACGGTCACTTCACAGTAAACGGCAAGAAGGCTAACATTCCTTCCATGACACTGAAGACAGGTGACACAATTGCTGTAAAGGAAACATCGAGAAAGTCCCCGAAGTTCGAGACACTTTCCAACAACCGTCCGGTACCGGCCTGGCTGTCTTTCAATGAAGAGACACTGACAGGTTCTATCGTAAGAGAACCGGCTCGTGAGGATGTTGATCTCGAGGTTAAGGAGACGCTGATCGTCGAGTTGTACTCGAAGTAATCGGAACCTTTCGCTTTGCATAAAAAGCTAGGAGGATAAATATGATTGAAATCATGAAACCAACAATTGAGTGCGTAGAAGTAAACGAAGACAGCTCCTATGGCAAGTACGTCATCGCTCCTCTCGAGCGTGGCTACGGTACGACCCTCGGAAACTCCCTTCGTCGTGTACTTCTGTCTTCCTTGTCTGGTGCAGCTGTAACATCCATCCGTGTCGAGGGTGTATATCATGAGTTTTCCACCATCCCGGGCGTTATCGAGGATATGACAGAGATCATCCTCAACGTTAAGGGCATCCGTGCGAAGCTTCACACTGATACACCGAAGACTGTCTACATCAGCATGGATGAAGGCAAGACCGGTGAGGTTACAGCAGGCGATATCGTTCATGATGAAGAAGTTGAGATCATGAATCCGGATCATGTCATTGCGACAATGAACGGTGCAGGTCGTCTCTTCATCGAGCTTACGATCAGCAAGGGCCGCGGCTATGCAACGGCCGATCAGAATAAGCCGGCAACACAGACGATCGGTGTTATCGCTATCGACTCCATCTTTACTCCGGTAAAGAAGGCGAACTACAGAATCGAGAACACCCGTGTTGGTGAGCGTACTGACTTTGACAGCCTGACGCTGGAAGTCTGGACAGATTCGACCATCAAGGTTGATGAGGCTCTTTCTTCCGCAGCAGCAATTCTTCGCGAGCACCTGGGTCTGTTCACAGCTCTTACAGATGTGACAAACGGCCCGAGCTTCCGTGATTCGGATGACAGCTCCAGCAAGAATTCCACACATGACATCGTCATCGAGGACCTCGACTTCTCCGTACGTACATATAACTGCCTCAAGAGAGCAGGTATCAACACGATCGGTGATCTCGTTGCCAAGTCCGAGGATGAAATGATGAAAGTCCGTAACCTCGGTAAGAAGTCTCTGGAAGAAGTTATCCAGAAGCTCGAGGATATGGAACTGTCTCTCGCAGATGTCGAGGACTAAATAGCGAGCTTGCGGGCACGCTAGGATATTTGTAAATATACAGGAGGTATTAACCCATGGCAGGTTACAGAAAATTAGGAAGAGTTAGCAATCAGCGTATTGCAATTTTAAGAAATCTGGCAACATCCCTTGTTGTTTGCCCGGTAAAAGAAGACGGAAAGGCACTTTCCGAGAATAGAAAGCACGTGGTAACAACAGTGGCTCGTGCCAAGGAAGTTTCTAAGATCATGGATAAGCTGATCGCAGATGCCATTCGTGAGAAGGATAACTTCACAACAAAGGAAGTTACTGTTTCTTCTGCAAAGCTTGACAGCAAGGGCATGAAGGTCCTGGTTTCCAAGACTTCCAAGAACGGCAAGAAGTACGAGGTCGTTGACCGTGAAGTCTCCAAGAAGACTGTTCAGGTTGATGCTCCTTCCCGTCTTGCAGCTAGAAAGAACGCTGCTTACTGGCTCAGAAAGAGTCACGATGCTGAGGGTCACGTAGTTGATCCGGTAAACATCCTTTATGATGAGATCGCACCGGCTCTCATCAACCACAAGGGTGGTTACACCAAGATCGTGAAGCTCGGCGCTCGTCGCGGTGACGCTTCTGAGATGGCTCTCCTCACATTCGCTGAGTAAGAAGCCCAAGAAAATCTTGAGATGATTTAAGGTGACGGATGGGCAGGCTCCCTTCCGTCACTTTCTCTATTCTTTAAAACACGGAGATGTAAAAGCATGGATCCTGCTACAAGAGACATTGCGGAATATAAACAGGCGGTACAGGCAGAAGATATTCTGTTCTCTTACGCAACGAATTCCGGACACAATGTCGTGGCGGTGGACCATGCTTCCTTGTCTGTAGAGAAGGGCGGATATCTCGCTATCTTAGGCAGAAACGGCTCCGGAAAATCCACGCTCGCGAAGATGATCAATCTTCTGGAAGTGCCGGACAAAGGAAAGCTTTCCGTTTTTGAACTCGAGGCGGATAAGGATGAAAACTTCTGGAAGATCCGCTCACACTGCGGTATGGTGTTCCAGAACCCGGACAATCAGATCGTCGGAACAACGGTCGAAGAAGACGTGGCTTTCGGTCCGGAAAACCTCTCCGTTCCGCTTCCGGAACTTGCGCAGCGTGTGGAAAAAGCACTGGGCTATGTCGGACTTCTGGAGAAGGCCGAGAAACAGCCCTCCTCGCTTTCCGGCGGACAGAAACAGAAACTGGCGATCGCCGGAGTTCTCGCGATGGAACCGCAGCTTCTGATCCTCGATGAGAGCACATCCATGCTTGATCCGAAGGCAAGAGACGAGTTCCTGCATCTGGTTCGAAGGATGCGTCAGGACAAGAAAATCACAGTCATCCACATCACCCACGATATGCATGAAGCATATCTGGCAGAGCGCGTGATCGTACTTGAAAAAGGGAAAATGCGTCTCATGGGAACTCCGTCAGAGGTCTTCTCCCAGGTGGAGACGATCCGTTCGCTGGGACTGGAGCTTCCGAAGTGGGCGGACCTGCTGTGCGAGGTCGCAAGTCTCTGCAATGTCACAACCGAACAGAGTGATTTTACATCGGAAGAAACTGCGGTGAAGAAGATCTGCGAGATCGTAAAAACGAAGAAAGCAGATCCGGAAAAGCGGAAGGAAACGCCTGTCCGTGAGGTATCCGATCAGGTCGTACTCCGCGTCAGCAATCTTTCCCACAGATATGAAAAGAACGAAAAGAATGCACTCTCGAATGTATCCTTTGACGTCAGAAAAGGTGAGATCGTCACGGTCATCGGACACAGCGGTTCCGGAAAAACGACCCTGATCTCACATCTGAACGGTATCCTCCGTCCGCTCGAAGGATCTGTAGAGGTGTGGAACGAGGAAGAAAAGAAATATCTTTCCACGGATAAGAATAAAGAGATCAAGCTGATCCGCCGGCATGTAGGACTTCTGTTCCAGTATCCGGAGTATCAGCTCTTCGAAGAAACGGTCGAGAAGGATATCCAGTTCGGTCCGAAAAAGATGGGCTATGACGAAGAGACCTGCAAAAGACTGTGCAAAGAATCGCTGCCGCTGGTGGGACTTACCGAGGATATCTTAAAGAGATCCCCGTTCGAACTGTCCGGCGGACAGAAGCGAAGAGTCGCATTTGCGGGGATCCTGGCGATGGATCCGGATGTCCTTATCCTCGATGAGCCGGCAGCGGGACTCGATCCGGCAGGTCAGAAAGAGATCTTCGGATATATCGAGACACTGCGGGAAAGAGGCAAGTCGATCGTGCTCGTTTCCCACGATATGGACGAGGCTGCAAGGATCGCTGACCGTGTCCTGGTCCTGAAGAAAGGCGAGCAGGCCTTCTTCGGAAAACCGAAGGACCTCTTCTCGGAAGGTTCCGATTATATCAGCATGCGGCTCGACCGCCCGTGCCTGATGCACACACTGCATGAACTGAAAAAAGAACTGCCATATGTGGATGAAGTGCTCTTTGATGTGAAGGAAGCGGCACAGTCTGTCGTGTATGGAAATGACGGGGAGGTGGGCATCTGAGATGAAAGATGTTTCTATCGGCCGTTATGTCCAGGGGGATTCGGTCCTCCACAAGCTCGACCCGCGATGCAAGTTCCTGCTTTTCATCCTTTATATGGTGACGATATTCCTGGTGAACTCGACGATCACGATGGTGGCGACACTGGGCGTGATACTGTTCCTGACACTTCTGTCGCAGGTCAATCCGGTGGAGATATTAAAGTCACTAAAACCGATCCTGTTCATCATGATATTTATCTTCGTGATCAATCTTCTGACGATAAGGTCAGGAGATACACTATGGAGCTGGTGGATCATCAAGATAACGACGGGAGGCCTGAAAAAGGCGATCTTCATGGCGGTGCGCCTGATATTCCTGATCGTGGCAACCAGCATCCTGCTGTCGCTTACCACGACACCTCTGAAACTTGCGGATGCTATGGAATCCCTCGGATCTCCGCTTAAGGTGATCAAAGTCCCGGTAAGCGAGATATCGATGACGATCTCGATCGCGCTCCGGTTTATCCCGACGCTGGTCGAAGAGACCGATAAGATCATGAAGGCCCAGTCCTCACGAGGCGCGGAGTATGACACGGGAAATATATTCCAGCGCGCCAAAGGATATGTGGCGGTGCTGGTACCGCTGTTTGTAAGTGCTTTTAAAAGAGCGGAAGAACTGGCAGTGGCGATGGACGCAAGATGCTACCAGGGCGGAAAAGGAAAGACCAAACTTCATCCGCTGCGCCTGAAAGGGTCAGATGTCCTTTGGACACTTATCCTGGTAGTTGTAGCATTTATTCCGCTGGCAGTAGATTTATTGCAGAATTTGAAGTAAAATGATTCGCGCATGACGCGTGATTCCGGAGGAAGGGATCCGGAAAGAACAGACAGATGATTTTCAAAGATGAGGAGAGTTTTGAAATGGCTTATTTTGTAGGAATCGATCTTGGCGGCACAAATATCAAGGCCGGTGTGGTATCGGATAAGGGTGAGCTTCTGAACAAGGTCAGCATCAAGACAAATGCGGACCGTCCGATGGAAGACATCATCACAGACATGGGTAAACTGGCAAAGCAGGCGATCGAAGAGTCCGGCATCACGGAATCCGACGTATCCGCGATCGGCATCGGTTCACCGGGAACACCGGACAATAAGGCCGGCACACTGGTCTATGCGACCAACCTTCCTTTCGTCAATGCACCGATGAGAAAGATCATCCGTTCCGTGATCGATCTTCCCGTATATATCGACAATGACGCAAACTGCGCAGCGATGGCGGAGAGTGTCTCCGGTGCGGCAGCAGATGTTGCTGATTCCGTAACGATCACACTCGGTACCGGTATCGGATGCGGCGTTATCGTAAATAACAGAATTTTCTCCGGCTTTAACCAGGCTGGTTCCGAGTTCGGACACCATGTCATCATGGTCAACGGCCAGCAGTGCTCCTGCGGAAGAAAAGGATGCTTCGAGGCATACGGTTCCGCATCCGCACTGGCACGTATCACAGAAGAAGCGGCAGCGGCTAACCCGACATCTATCCTCGGAAAACTTATCGAGGAGAACGGCGGACATGCAAACGCAAGAATTGCATTTGACGGCATGAGAGCAGGCGACGATGTTTCCGCAAATGTTGTCGATACATATATAGACTATCTCTCCGAAGGTCTGGCAAATGCGATCAACACATTCATGCCGGAAGTACTCCTGATCGGCGGCGGTGTCTGCAACGAAGGTGATCCGCTGATGATCCCGCTTCGCGAAAAGACACTGAACAAGCCGTTCTTCGGTCCCGGTGTAAGAAAGACCGAGATCCGTGTTGCCAAGATGGGTAACGACGCAGGTATTGTCGGAGCTGCCATGATGGGTAAGGCCTGCTTCGACGACAAGATCCAGGGATAAGAAAAATGAGTGAGGAAGGCGAAGGCAGAACAGCTGCGGAGAAAACTATCCGCATCGCTTTACTCACGGAATATGACGGGACTGACTTTGTCGGTTTCCAAAGGCAGGATAACGGGCGCTCCGTACAGCAGACACTGGAAGAAGCAGTGGAAAAGGTGTACGGGCGCTTTTGCCATATTTACGGGTGCAGCCGGACAGACTCGGGTGTCCATGCCAGAGGCCATGTCTCCCATGTGGATGTACCCTTTTATATACCGGAGGAGAAGATCCCGCTGGCGCTGAATGCTGTACTCGACGACGATCTGGTGGTCCTTGCGGCAAAAGAAATGACTGAGGATTTCCATGCGAGATTTAACAGCAGGGGCAAGAGATACTGCTATCGCGTAAGAAATGCGAAGGTGCCATCTGCGATCGACCGGAGGACCGAGGCCTTTGTTCCCGGGAATTTAGATGCCGAAGTGATGGACGATGCGGCAAAAGCATTCATCGGAACGCACGATTTCAGTGCTTTTCGGGCACAGGGAGGACCGGACATCACACCGGTCCGCACGATGAAAGACGTATATGTCAGAAGGGCGGAGGGAGATCCGGACCTGATCGAGATCACGGTCATCGGCGAATCTTTCCTCTACAACATGGTCCGCATCATGGCGGGAACGCTTGTCTATGTCGGTCAGGGCAAGATGACGAAAGCCGGGATCGAGAAACTCCTGACAGGAGAAGGCGTCAGAAAAGAAGCCGGGAAGACTATGCCGGCAAAAGGACTTACCTTGGAAGAAGTGTTCTACGAGGATCTCATCTGGTAATATATTTGCGCAGAATAAAACCTTCTCGCGCTGGTCCTCGGCGCTTCCTCGAAAAGAAGCCTCGTCGCTGGTCCTCGCCCTTCGGGCTGCGGAATCGCTCCTTTGCTTTTTTCGAGGATTGTGAGGATCATCATCAAGAAGGATTCTTGTCAAACTTACTTTTTTCCCGTACTATCAAGGGAGTGATCCTTGAGATTAAGATATCAGACAACTATGAAGGAGAAATCAAAATGGCGAATCCTATTGTTACTATTGAGATGGAAAACGGCGGCATCATGAAGCTGGAGCTGTATCCGGATGTGGCGCCGATCAGTGTGCAGAATTTTATCGATCTTGCGGAGAAAGGTTTCTATGACGGCCTGATCTTCCACCGTGT
>DFFH01000138.1 GCA_002368805.1 Mageeibacillus sp. UBA3781
CATGACTTCCTGCTGTGCTTCACAAACAGAGGCCGCGTATTCCGCATGAAGGGATATCAGATCCCGGAGGCCGGACGTTCCGCGAAGGGTACGGCAGTCGTTAACCTTCTCCAGCTCGAAGCAGACGAGAAGATCAGAACGATCATCCCGATCAAAGACTTCGAGTCCGGCGCATTCCTTACGATGGCAACCAGAGAGGGTATCATCAAGAAGACACCTCTTACGGATTATTCCCGTATCAACCGCTCCGGCCTGATTGCGATCAACATCCGTGAGGATGACGAGCTTGTCGGTGTTCACATGACAGACGGCGAGCAGGAGATCGTGCTTGTTACCAGAAACGGTCTTTCCATCCGCTTCAATGAGGCGAATGTCAGAAGCACCGGCCGTAACACCATGGGTGTTAAGGGTATCACGCTCCGTGAAGGTGACGAGGTCATCGGCATGGCACCGGTAGTAGAGAACAGAAACCTCCTCGTTGTTGCCGAGAAGGGCTTCGGTAAGAGGACCGAGATGGAAGAGTACCGCGTACAGTCCCGTGGCGGTAAGGGCCTTATGACCTACCGCGTATCGGATAAGACCGGACCTCTCGTAAGAGCACTCCTCGTCGATGACGATAAGGATATCCTTATCATCAATAATGACGGCATCGTGATCCGTCTGTGGGCCAAGGAGATCCCAGTCCTGTCCCGTGTTACCCAGGGCGTTACCCTCATGAGATCGAAGAACAGTACGATCGTGGATGTCGCTATCGTGGATCACGAGGAGGAAGAAGAGACAGAGTCTATCCCGGAGGATGCGGAAGTGCTTGTGGAAAGCGGAACCGAGGAACTCCTGAAGCGTGCGGAAGAACAGGCTGCCGAAGAAGAGGCACAAGCTGCCGCTGCACCGGAAGATTCCAGTGAGGAGAGTACGAACGCATGAACCGGAATATCCGCTACACATCTTCCGGCAGATCCGGAATGATTCGTAGAACGAGATGGCAGGGGATGCTGTCCTTGCTTCTGGCGGCTCTCCTTGTCCTGATCCTGCCGCTGAATAGTCTTCTGGCGCTGGATCCGGAAACAACGGCTTCCGGAGATCAGGCTGTCGCAGGAGAAAGCGGCGAGAGCAAAAATGCACCTGATGTTGATTACAGATCAAAGGGTGTAGGACAGCAGGAGATGGAGATTCCGTCACTGGATAAAGTTCAGTGTGCATCCTATTTCTGCTACGACAGAACGACCAGACAGGTCATCATCGCTAAGGATGAGAATAAGAAGGTCTTTCCGGCCAGCATGACCAAGATCCTGACACTGGCACTGGCGCTTGAGTATCTGGATCCGCATGAGATCATCACTGTAAGCAAGACAGCGATGGATGCGACAACTCCGAACTCCACCATGATGGGTGTTGTGGCAGGAGAAGAGCTGGAAGCGAATGAATTATACTTCGGCATGATGCTGCCGTCGGGAAATGATGCCGCCAATGTACTGGCTGAGGAGATCGCCAAGCATTACAATGCTCAGAAGGGTGCACTTCCGACCACGACCCCGCTTCCAACTCCGCCCGCGGATGGAAGCCCGGCTACAGAGGATCCGAATAAGTTCACTCTGATCGGTCAGTTCGCATATATTGCCAACATGAAGATCCAGGAACTGGGACTTACCAATTCCCACTTCATGAATCCGAATGGTCTTCACAATGACAGACACTACACGACATCTCACGATCTGGCGATGATGTTTGACTATGCACTGAATTTTGAAGATTTCTGCACGGTCATCTCCGCACCGACACACTTCTTTAAAGCAGATAACAAGCATCCTTTCGACGGATGGAAGAAGGTCAGTAACACGAACCATCTTCTGACGGACCCGTATATGATCGGGATGGATGCACACTGTGCGCAGGTGTTCGGAGGAAAGACAGGCACGACCAAGGTTGCCGGAACAGGTATGACGGTCCTTACGATCAATGAGAACGGTCACGAGATCATCACCTGCGTATGCGGTATCCCGTACGATGTGGCAGATCATCAGACGGTGTATATTGCGGCTATCGTCAGAGAGGCAAACCTCAAGTGCTGGGAATCCGATCCGGTCCACCGTGTCGATGGGAATGTCATTGACAACCGCGGATACAATTCACCGAAGGAGCAGGGTCCTTCCGGAAGCAAAGGCAACGTTACCGTTTCTTCTCCGGAATCGACAGAGGAGACTCTTGCACCAACGGAGACAACACAGGCTCCGTCTGTTACCGAGGCGTCTTCGGTAACACCTGCACCGCAGGCGGAGAAGAAAGGCTTTATGGAGAAGCATCCTGTTCTGGTGATCGTACTCGCCGTCCTTTCGACGATCGTAGTGATCATGATCATCCTGACGATCATCTCGGTAAGCCGTGTAAAGAAGAGAAGGAAAACAGGTATCCGGAAAGTAAGATTCTGATCCTTTCCATATGGAGTTCCCATTCATTAATACATCGATCCGGGATCTCTTCAGAATAATAGAATATAAAGAAGAAGGAGCTGCTCATGTGAACAGCTCCTTCTTTTATTTCTTTTTCCAATCTGTTCGTTCTCCGGTCCGAGGGATCGGAGAATATTATTAATAGAGATCCTTAACTTCAGCGAGGATCTTCTTTACGGACTCAGCGGAAGCCTGCAGGAAGCGGAGCTCCTGAGGATCAAGGTCGAGCTCGAGAACTTTCTCAACACCATCAGCACCGATGATCGTAGGAACGTTAGTAGCTACGTCCTGGATACCATACTCGCCGCAAAGAACGGAACCAACGGTACGGATCGTGTTCTCGCCCTTGAGCAGAGACTTGGCAATGGTGGATACGGAAACGGCGATACCGTCAAAGGTAGCACCCTTGAGCTTGATGACCTCGGCACCGGAGAAGCGTGTCTTCTCAGCGATCTCGATTCTGTCAGCCTGTGTGAACGGGATGCCTGTTGTCTTGGAATAATCGTCGATAGAAAGACCGGCGATGTTGGTGGCACTCCATGCAGGGAGCTGGGAATCACCATGCTCACCGATGATGTAACCATGTACATTACGTACGTCGATATCTAACTTCTGGGAGATGAGGATACGGAAACGTGCACTGTCAAGAACGGTGCCGGAACCGAGTACTCTGTTTCTCGGAAGACCGGACCACTTGGCGATCATGTAGGTCAGTACGTCAACCGGATTGGAAACCACGAGGATGTTACCGCCTGTGTAGTGTTCCATGATGCTATCTGTGATCTTCTTTGCAAGACCGACATTCTTCTTTGCAAGATCGAGACGAGTCTCGCCCGGTTTTCTCGGAATACCTGCTGTGATGACGATCAGATCGCAATCCTTAACATCAGAGTAATCACCGGCATAGATGTCCATCTGACCGAGGAAGGGAAGACCGTGGCTGATATCCAGCGCCTCACCCTTTGCCTTGTCCTGGTTGACATCGATCAGAACCAGCTCGGTGCACAGCTGCTGGATAGCCATCGCGAATGCGATAGAAGAACCGACAGCACCGGCGCCGATAATAGCAACTTTAGAACCATGTTTAATCTTCATTTTCGTACCAACTCCCCAATACTATCTTTTGTATTTACCTGTCTTTCCAATAAAAAAGATCGTGCCGGAATATCACGGCATAACCCTACTCGAAAATCTGGCAAGCGTATTTTAATATGAAATAATCGTGATGACAACGGCAAAAAAACAAATAGCATTATATGCATAAAAGCGGTTCGAAAAATGCATTTTTAGATATGAAAAAAGCATACGAAAATTAACCATACTAGTATGTAAGTTTTGAAAAGCACTTTTGACAGCAGGACCGGATCGGTGTATCATCCCACATGCGATGGCTTTGAGAAAGTTTTTGAGGATTGTTTTAAAATCTTTTTTTGCGCTCTATTTCTATAAAGGATATAAATAGAAAAATTTTCTCAAAAAAGGTGTTGACACACCCCACATCCCGTGATACTATTATTGAGCGCTTCACGAGAGGCGCACGGAACGGACCTTGAAAATTGAATAGAAGAGCAGAAAGTAATTACTACTTTATATACGAGCCAAATGTTCAATTCATAGAGTTGAAAACATAAGTAAACAAAGAGCCAAAAGGCTCTCAA
>DFFH01000091.1 GCA_002368805.1 Mageeibacillus sp. UBA3781
CCGTCGCGGATCAGTCTTCGGAGATTACAGTAGGATCCGGTATCAACATCGGCTGCGAAAGTCGAAAGCGGTGCGTCCGCGACTTTTACAAAGCCATTCTCCTCGATACGGTTATATTCTTCTGTGTTGAAATCCTCTGCCTGTGACTCATAGGCTTCTGTCGCTTCGTAGCTCTGAGCAGAATTTCCCCCGACTAAAGCATCAATGTCAATTTCAGCAATTTCCCCGCCGGCATCGTTATGTTCTTTGATCTGTGTCGCTTCCGATCTGTCCTTTTTACCGCACCCCGCTGCTGCCACTACAAAAGCACCTGCCAGGAGCACTGCCATTATCTTTCTTTTCATCGTTGCCACCTCCATACGATAGTCTCGTTCTTTATAGTAAAAAGAACCCTTACACATATACGACGATGGCATTTCCAAATATGTTGCAATGAACAGTAAACTTAACCGCAGCGTTACTTGCAAGGAATTCGTATATCTCACCAAGTACATCTTCAACTGCATCGTGTGATACTTTCTTCTTTTATTTTTCTGGCTTGTATCCGTACCTTCCGGATCCGCCGCCGTATTTCAGGCCGTTTGCGGCTTCTTTTTCGGTAGGCTGGCAATAGATATGCATGAATACGCTGGGGCAGGAATACACTCTGGTAAAGTGTTTCCTGTCCTTATCGAATTTCTGCAGAGCATCATAAGTAAAACCTAAGATCTCGCCCTGTTCTTCCTGTGTCAGGATCTTGCCCGAATAGAAGTTGATGGTCGCGTTATAGGGCATGATCATTCCTTCTGTATAGGCTTCCTCCGTTTCACTCAGTTTGATCGTCAGATCATACTTCTCGATGAGTTCCGAATAGTCTGTTTTCTCTAAGAATACTTTCAGATATTCATAATCGAATTCATCACTCATATAGCTCATATCATTTAAGTGCTGGGCGGTATTCAGCGCCTCGACACGATAGGTAAAACCGTATTCCGTGTCCTCCATGACAGTGATCTCCACTTTCGATCCGTCATCATGCTCGACCGCCGTAAACTCGTCGATCACTTTGCAGGGACCGCACCAGACCTCAGCATAATCCTTTGCCGTCTTATAGCCATAAGGCGACTCATCTTTTCTTCTATAGCATCCCGCCGTGATGATCATCGCAAGCGAAATTAAAACGCATAGTGCTTTTCGCATATTAGTGTTCCTCATCTATTAGCCCGGGAACAGATCCGCTTCGGTAATGCTGCCTTTGAACGGGATATCGTTTCCATCTGTGTCCCTTATGATCAGATGAAGCGGAATTCTGTTGAGTTTGACGGTGCAGCACGGACACGGACTTTCCCCGGTATCCTCCAGTTCCTCCGTCCCGACATATTTCTCTTCAGTAAATGTGATTTTGAGAGTATCCGGCGGGACCGTCTCGGCCCGGATCCCCTGGCAGTAAGCGTAGGTCCCTCTGGATCCCTGTTTGCCGCTGGAATAAATGATATAGACGTTGTCGTCTTTCTCCAGACTGTACCATCCTTTTTCCAGTTCCGGTCCGAATTCTCTCTTGACGCCGCATGTGCAGTTTACAGCATAAAAACTCTGCTCCATATATATCGATTCGTCCTGAGCAGTGTAGATCAGAGTTTCCTCTATTCCGTTTACGTTCAATATATCCCGGACGTTTCCGGTAAACGTATCCCTGAATACCCAGATCTCCGTCGAGTCCTTGAGTGTCCATACATAAAAGTCGGAGCACTCGAATCTTGTATAAGGGCCCACCTCATTTACAACATCTTTTATCGAATAGCTTTTATCGATCTTCTTGAAATCCTTAAGAGTAAGCTCTCGTTTGTTTTCGGTGGTCTCCGTTTCCTCTTCCGTAGTGGTCGTCTCTTCGGTCGTCGCGGAAGTCGTCGCTTCCGTTGTGGTCGTCAATTTGGTCTCCGTCTCGCTTTCGCTGGTCGCGGGAGCCGTTGTCTGCGTCTCTTCATAGACAGTCGTCGGGAAGAACTTGTCCTCGAAATAGGAACATCCCCCGAAAAGCACTGCCGCCGAGACGATCACTGCTATACACGCCAGGCACTTTGCCGCATGACTTCTTCTCTTCTTCATAATCCAACCCTCCCAAATGACTGCCTACAGTATATATGCATAAAGTCAGATTTTCCACACCTTTTAATGAACAAATGCCGGAAGGATTTCCGCGACCGATTGAGCGACCGGAGCATCGCGAACGATCTGTCGGAGGATCTCGTCTTCGAAGGCAAGTTTAACGAAGACCACTCCATCAGCCAGGACTTCCTGACCAATATTTTCCGGACATAACGGCATTCTTTCCGTGAAAATCCAGTTCCGCCATGAATCTCCTTCCGATCGATACATGGTTTTATGTCTGGATTCGTGTTTCTCGGTTTTAGACATAGATTTTTCAGCAGTTTTTATGTCTGTTTCGTCATTTCCTTGATTTAGACATATGTTTATTCCACTTTTTTATGTCTCTAAAAGCACTTTTGAAATACAGACATACTTTTCATGTTATTTTTTATGTCTGAATCCACATAATCTGGAATCAGACATACTTTTCGGATTATTCTGTATGTCTGAATCTTCGTTTCTTCATTTCAGACATAAAATGCTCCTTCTTCATTATGTCGGAAAAGCACTTTTCTATTTTCAGACATAAAAACGTTTCTGAGGTTCCTCACAAATCCCAATACATATCCGAATTCTCGGAAATCACAGCATATGCAAAAGCACCCTCCCGGGATTCCCGGAAGGGTGCCTGTTTTCTCTTACGAAGGATCGTACTTTCATCTCCCGCTCAGGAGACGGACCGTACCTTAATCTCTCGAATTGGATCCGAGGATGCGGAGGATACGCAGGAACAGGTTGATGATGTCGAGGTAAAGATCGACTGCGCAGTCCACAGCGTTATCAAGTGTCTTCGGATACATCTGCGCTTTGCTGTAGTCGTAACCGATGTACAGAGAGAAGATCGCAGCGCCTGCCCATGCGAAGATGTCATGGCTGGAACGGAAGATCAGAAGTGCGATGAGTTCGGCAACCACAAGGCCGATCAGTGCGCAGAAGAGGATCTTTCCAAGTCCCTGGAAGAATGCCGGAAATGCACACGACAGGGCGATCATCACGAAGGTAGTGATCGCGGTGATCACGATCGCCTGGAAAACGACCTGGTCCATACCTGCGGAGAGGTATCCGGAAACAGTAACCGATACCAGAAGTCCCACAGGAACAACAATGAGGTTATATCCGAGGAAGCTGATGGCCGGACTTGTGGATTTATGTGCGATAAATGTACCGGCGATTGCAAGAACGGCATATCCTATCAAAAGGATGATCAGATTGGTCGAGGATGTAATGACCCAGTTCAACATCTGCTCCCCAAACACTTTACAAATAATTACGTTCATCAGAAGTCCGTAGAACACCGTTCCGCCAAGCGCAAGATTATAAGCTCTTTCGCTGATGATCTCACCGTTTACGGCATTCATTCGTTCTTCTTTTCTAGCTGTTGTCCAACTCATAGAATACCTCCTGAAATTTCTTTTTCCCAGATAAAAAACATTATATCATGCTATTGTCTTTTGCGATACGCTTTTCCGCTTCGCCGAGCGTCTCATTCATGCTGCCCGTGCGATATCCGGAAAGATCCATCGTCACATAGGCGAAGCCAAGTTCTTTTAGCGTGGCATACACCTTCGTGCGGACAGGCTCCGCCGTGAGTTTCCCGATCTCTTCCGGGAGCACTTCGATGCGGGCAATATTCCCGTGGATGCGGACGCGCACCTGACGGAATCCGAGATCCAGAAGCAGCTGCTCGGCCTGATCGACCATGTGCAGTTTCTCCTCGCTGATCGTCTCGCCATAGACGAAGCGTGATGCGAGACATGCAAACGACGGCTTATCCCAGGTGGGAAGTCCCATCTCTTTGGAGAGCTCGCGGATCTCCTCTTTCGTCAGCTCCGCATATCGAAGCGGACTCTTGACGCCAAGCTCTGCGACGGCCATCAGTCCCGGGCGGTAATCACCGTTATCGTCCATATTCGAGCCTTCCGCGACATGCTCGATACCGTTCTCCTGTGCGACGCAGATGATTTTCGTAAAAAGCTCGCGCTTACAGATATAACATCTGTTTTTCGGATTCTGGCGGAACCCGTCGATGTCGAGTTCTTCCGACTCGATAACGATCTGGCGGATGCCCTCCTTCTCACAGAATGCCGTCGCCTCGTCGAGTTCTCTTCCCGGAAAAGAACACGACTTCGCGGTCACGGCGATCGCTCTGTCACCGAGGACGTCTTTTGCGACTTTCAGAAGGAATGTCGAGTCCACGCCGGACGAAAAAGCGACCGCAAGACTTCCGAGTTCCCGAAGGTAGTTCTGAAGTTTCTGTTTCTTCTCATGCATAAGATCCATAAGTTTCTACCATACCCTGCACTATCAATTCTCTGCACTATCAATTATTTGCCGGAAACAATTATAGCATGCTCTTATAGGCCTTTAGTACTTCCCTGGTTATAAAATTATTCTTTAACAGAAGGGTCAGCGCGGCAAAGACCGATCCGCCGAGGAGGATGCCGCCGACAAGCTGAAGCCACATCGGCTCCACCAGATACGAGAATCCGATCACGGATCCGAACATAGCAAGAGATGCGATGGTGGTCACAATGAGGTTTCGGATATTAAGCTTATAATTCTGGTATTTTCTTGACCGCACGATCACGATCGCAAATACGATGATCTCCGAGATCAGGGAAGCGACGGATGCACCGAGCGCTCCGTACTTCGGGATAAGGAGAAGGTTATTAATTCCATTTACGAAGAGTGTGATCATGTAGGAGATCATAAGGAATGACTCCTGCCCGGCGCACATCATGACCTGATAGCAGACGATATCGCCGATGCACTTCAGCGGGATCATAAAGGCGAGGATGATCATGCACGGGATCGCATCTTCATACCCGGCACCGAGCCAGACATGTACCAGCGGAAATGCGATCGCAGCGAGCCCGAGGCACGTCGGGATGGAGATAAAGATCATCGCATCGGCACCGAACTTCGTCAGTTTATTAAACTTCTCTTTCTCGTTTACGAAGTAGTAGCTCAGACGCGGAAGGAATACCGCCGTGACCGCGATCAGCGTCACGATGATCAGGTTGACGATCTTCTGGGCATAGGAGTAGGAAGCGACGACCGAGTGTTCTTTCATGATATCGAGCATCGTAACATCCATCCTCGCGTATAGTTCTGT
>DFFH01000144.1:0-1117 GCA_002368805.1 Mageeibacillus sp. UBA3781
CGCAAGCAGCAGATAGCTGCAAAATAATTTTTCATCAGAAAGTTTCTTCAGAATATAATCCGAAACATAACGAAGTTTTCTCACTGCAGGAACATCTTTTTCTTCGATGGCAAGAAGCTCTTCCGACGCGATTGTTTCTTTCGCAAATTCCACTACCGCATCGTACACTTCTTCTTTCGTATTATAGTAAACATAAAGTGCACCCTGTGAAATACCGATGCCTTTAGTCAGTCCGCTGATCTTCGTTCCTTCCACACCGTTCTTCGCAAAAAACGCGACAGATTTCTGAAGGATCTTCGTCTTCGCTTCTTCTCTGATCTTCTCGTTCTGTTCTCTCGATCTCGGCATCTTCGTTCCCTCCGTTTTTTCTTTTCCAAAAGCACTCTCCGCAGTTTGTTTCTGCAAGGCCGCGCCGCCTTCACGCACCGCGCGCCAGCCATCCGGATCGGGTGTTTTTCGCGGAACCATGCACCTTTTACGCTGAACGACCGTTCATATTCAGAGTAGCATCCGCCATGATCGAGTGCAATAGAAAAAAGGAAGATGTATCAATAACGTAATGAAAAGAAATTCATGCCTCGTCGCTGGTCCTCGCCGCTTTTCGCGGCTGCGGAATCGCTCCTCTGCATGAATTTCTTTTCATCGTTATTATGTAAATACTTCTGTATTAGGATCCGGTGAAGTCGTACTTTCTTACTCCCAGCATCCAGAACTTGTAGCTCAGGTAGAAAAACAGTACACCGAGTGCAGGGGCACACCATGTGAGCACCGGCACACTGTCTGCTTCAAGGATCGAAAGGCTCGGATAGTAAGCGACAAATGCGATCGGGATCACGAACGTAAAGAGGATCCTGAACACTCCGTGGAAGATATTCGACGGGTACTTCGCGAAGTCCTTAAACCGGAACATGATTACCATGACATAACCTGATCCGACGATCCAGAAACACGTCGCCGCGGCAGCATTCATGATCGCGATCATAAAGAGCGATGCAGTGATAAGAAACAGGATCAGCTTCAGTATCACCAGAGGTGTGACGGGGATACCGATGTGCACCCACGCATACACGAGAGTACCGACACCAAACGCGAACTGGCCGAGTCCTTTTACATCGAA
>DFFH01000144.1:1248-3327 GCA_002368805.1 Mageeibacillus sp. UBA3781
ACCTGGAATCTGAGGTTCCAGTTATTGTCGAAGAAGCACTGCACCGGCGTCAGCGCGATCAAGGAAAAACCATAGAGGAAAAGCATGTGGTGGTAGTCCCATCCGTTGATCGACGGGAAGTTCTTAAACAGGATCAGGAACGTCACAAATCCACTTAAGTTCGTCATGATCATGCCGATCGTCGAGATGATAAAATCCGCGCGGTAGCTCATCTTGCTTTTTAGATCCTGCACGAGGATCTTCCTGTAGATCCTCGCGTAAAATCCGAAGCCTCTTCTGCGCTTTTTTACTTCATTTCCAAAAGCACTTTCATTCATCTTTTATTCTCTCTTTCTTCATCTGTGATCTAAGAAAAGATCACTTCATTCATCTCTTCTTTTTTCTTAAGTTAGCCACCGTTTACCGTGATCTTCTTCACGGCATGGTTCCAGAAAAGTGTGCCGGCGACGGTGAGGATCAGCGCCCATGCGAGCTGCAGTCCGAACATCGGAAGGACGCCTTCGATCGTGTCCGCTCCGTTCTTTTCAAGAAGGATCGTGAGCGGGATATCATAGACCGCGCGGAACGGGAGATACTCAACGATCGTTTTTAGTCCGTCCGGGAAAAATGCCAGGGGGATCGAAGCACCGGAAAGAAGGAGGACAATAGTTTCTTTCACGATGTTGATGCCCCAGGTCGATTCCGTATAAAGACAGATCGTCGCAACGATCATTTCCATGCTGAAGTTCACGACCAGTGCGATCACTGTTGCGACCGCAAAGTAAAGAAGGTTGATGCCCATCGGGATCGCGCCATGTGTGACGATCATAACGACGATAAATGTCGGTATGAATGTCAGTGTAAAGAGCACCACGTGCGATCCGCTGTAGCTCCAGAATGTGTAGCTTCTGAACTTCATCGGTTTCAGAAGATCGAGGATGATCTTTCCCGACTGGATCGACCGGCTCATATCCCATACGACGAACATCTCGAGAAAATTAAAGAGCGCGGTCGCGAGGATCAGGTAGATCATCGTGTCGGTAAAAGTCATGCCGTTGACGACGTCCGTTCCGGCGGAATCATAGATCGCTTTCCAGAGGAAATACACGAGCACGAGATATATAAGATTTGCAAAGAGCGTGACGGCTGTGCCGAGACGGTACTGGAGAGATTCCATGATACCCGCACGTGTCAGCGCCAGTCTTTTTCTAAGGTTCATTCCGCGCCTCCTTCTTCCTCATCTGAAGCTGCCGGTACAAGTGCTTTTGCAGAGGCATCCGAAGAAGCTTCTTCACCGCCGTAGATCTTCTTGATGACTTCTTCGGTAGAGATCTCCTGCAGCTGGATGTCCTTGATCCCACATTCCTTCTGTTTCTTCATGATGACGTCCATAACGTCTTCTTTTGACTCGTCGATCACGCGCTCTTCCCATGTGTCGTCGGAAAGCCTCATGCGGAGTGTGCGGTACGATCCGAAGTACGTCTTCAGGTGATCGATGTCGTTGTCGTAGATCTTCATTCCTTTATCTATGATGACGATTCTCTTGCAGAGCGCATCGACGTCGCCCATATCGTGAGTGGTCAGGATTACTGTCGTTCCCTTCTCCTGGTTCAAGCCCTTGATGAGATCTCTGATCTTCGACTTCATCGCGACGTCGAGACCGATGGTCGGCTCATCGAGGAAAACGATGTCCGGGTTGTGCAGAAATGCTGCGAGGATATCGCTGAGCGTTCTCTGTCCGAGAGACATCTGGCGGACCGGCTTGTGGAGGATCGGCTCGATATCGACGAGCGAACGGTAGAGCGCGAGCATATTCTCATAATCCTCTTTAGATACCATATAAATATCACGCAGGAGCTTGAACGACTCGATCAGGGGGAGAGACCACCACAGCTGGCTCCGCTGTCCGAATACGACGCCGATGTGCTCGGAGTTCGCTGTCCGATCCTTATACGGCACGCGGCCGTTAACGATGATCTCGCCGGATGTCGGCTCGAGGACGCCGGTCATCATCTTGATGGTCGTGGATTTACCAGCACCATTCGGCCCCAGGTATCCGATGATCTCGCCTTTTGCGATCTCGAGAGAAACATCTTTTAC
>DFFH01000169.1 GCA_002368805.1 Mageeibacillus sp. UBA3781
TCTTCTTGGCAGAATGGATGCGCCGCGAAACGGTCCCCTCCGGGATCCCGAGAGCTTCTGCGACCTCTTTGGTGCTCATCTCGTCAAAGTAAAAGAGGATCAGCGTCATCCGGATATCTTCCGACAAAGAGTTGTTGATGATATCCATGATGATCTTTCTCGTCTCTTCCGACTCAACGAGCGAATCCGGGAGGAAATCCTCGGGAACGGTTTCGACTGTATCAAAGAACTCGTCCTCCACATTGTCCGTCTTCGTCCTCGTGAGATGATTCAGGGACTTGTTGGCGGCGACCTTTTTCAGCCACGGTACGATCTTGCTTTTATCCTGAATGCTGTCATACGAGTTGATCAGGGCAACAAACGTATCCTGCACGATATCCTGCGCATCGTCCTCATTCTTCAGAAGAGAAAATGCCGTCCAGTACACCGCACGATAGGCTTCATTGTAGATCTTTTCAAGTTCTTTTCTATCCATTTTTTCTGCCTCCTTATGTCCGCATCTACTCTATAGACACATGACAATGGAAATTTCTTCGCAGGTACGAGAAAAAAATTTATTATATAGTACAAGAGATTCTCTTATAAGGCAAAAAACATGTTACACAGCGCAACAACTTCTTCTGAAGTATCGTCTTATTTGCATGAGAAGTAGTAAAATGAAAGTTACACGAAGAGGGGTTGCAGTATGAAAAAGTCAGTAGTAAGAATAATTGCTTTAGTTTCATTGGCCGCATGTACACTGTCAAGTGCAACAGGATGCAAGAATAAGAAGAAAAGTGCTTTTCCAGAGGAAGACTCGTTCACCACTTATACGATTCCAGTCGAAGACAGGAAAGCGGAAGCAACGAAACCCGTCCCGATCCTCGCGGACGAATCCACATTTAAAGCCAACCTCCACGCTGTTCCGGACGACTTCACGTTTCTCCCGGCAGATGACGAGAAGCTGATCGAACACTATTCGTGTCCGGCGGACAACATGTTCGGGCTGAAAGAGATCTATGTCTATGAGAATACGGTCATCATGTATTTCGATCAGAAGACATTCGACTCGATCGACACCCTATATAACTTCGACAGAAATCCCGAATGGACAGAGGGAATCTGGAGTGAAGATCAATATAAGGAAAACGTGGCCAGAGAATTTAAAGACAGCCACACTGACGGCTGGGCAACGACGGTCTCCGGAAATGACCGGATATGTATCGTTAAGACCTTCTATTCCGAAGAGAAAAAGAAAGAGATCGAGAAAGAACCGGAGAATTATTCCGGAAGAGGATTCATCTCCATTCTTGGAAGAGATATTGACTTCAATGATGGAAATATCAGCTTATACTACGAGGAAGAATTCAACTATGACATCACCCGGGAACACCGTCAGAAATATGATTCGAAAACCGGAAAATGGAGCGAAGAAGACTTAAATGAGTTCTTCTGGAACTAAGGATCCTCATCCGAGCAGATCTGCTGATTTTCCCCGGCCGGGAAGGCAAGAAAAAAATTTTTCCATGACCACCAAATAATCTGCATTCCTCGATTGTTAAATGAGTAGATGCGGATATGAAGGAGGCAAAACATGACAGAGAAGGAAGCGGTAATCCTCCGTAACAATAAAGGAGGCCGTCTCATCACTGAGACGACCTCCTGCTTCATTCTCTTATAGATCTGCCATCGGCCGGCAACCTGCGGCGCGCGGCTCGAAGCGAACCAGCCGGCTGAAGCTTACGCTTACGAATCCGAGCCGAGTTTCTTGAGAAGCTCACAGAACTCTTCTCTGTATCTGTTGTTATCCGTTCCCGACTTGGCGAGCTGATATGCCGAATCGAGTGTCGCGGTGCCCTTGTACGCACTATCTCTCAGTACCATGGATGTCTCGATCACACCGCATACGAAATTGAAGTCTTCTCTTTTAGTAACACCCTTATCGATGAGCGGATATTCGATCTTGGAGCTCTCGTCTGAATCCGGAGCCTTGTATCTGACGGATACCGTGCAAAGCTCGCCGGATGCTGCCTGATCGGAAAGCGTGGTATCCTGATACTTGAGTCCGCCGTCATCTTTTCCTGCGCCTGCCGGAACGATCTCGTAGCAGACCGTTACCTGTGCGCCCGCACCGATCTCGCCGCCGTCTTTCTTATCGTCGTTAAAATCACTTGCGCTCATCTGTCTGTTCTCGTATCCGATCTGACGGTATTCCGCAACTTCTGCCGGATTAAATTCGACCTGGAACTTGACGTCTTTTGCGACAGTGACCGTGGTCTGCATCATCTTCTCGCAGAGAACTCTTTCTGCCTCTTCGAGAGAATCGATGTAGAAGTAGTTTCCATTACCTGCGTCTGCGAGAGACTCCATGTTGGCATCGCTGTAGTTTCCTGTACCATAACCGAGAACCGTCAGGAATACACCGGATTCCTTCTTTTCTTTAATGAGATCAACAAGTCCGCTCTGGCTCGTGATACCGAGGTTCATATCACCGTCGGATGCGATGATGACACGGTTGTTTCCGTTCTTGACGAAGTTCTCCTGCGCACACTTATACGCTGCTTCAATACCACCGGAACCGTTCGTTCCGCCATATGCGTCGATCTTATCGAGAGCTTTACAGATATCTTCGTAATCGTCCGATCCCTTGAGGAGCGTGTCGGAATTGCCCGCATAAGTTACGATCGAGACACGGTCTTTCGGTCCGAGATTCTGCGCCAGAAGCTTGAAGCTTTCTTTAACGAGAGGAAGCTTATCCTGCGAGTTCATGGATCCGGAAGAATCGACCAGGAACACGAAATTGTTTCCTTCGTTCGGGACATTCATCTCGGCATTTGCCTGCATCGTCATGACCAGAAGTTTATTCTGCGCATTCCAGGGACACTCACCTACGGAATATTGCACGCTGAAAACATCCTCAGCGCTATCGACCTTATACTCGAAGTAGTTGATCATCTCTTCCGTTCTGATGGCCGATTTGACATTATCCAGACTCCAGCCGTCGCGGATCAGTCTTCGGAGAT
>DFFH01000157.1 GCA_002368805.1 Mageeibacillus sp. UBA3781
GTCTATGCCGATTTAGGAGAATGCAGATTCGTTGGAGATCAGGTCTTTGTTTCTTACATGCTCTTCTACGAAACCGAAGGAGAGCCGGAAGGCGTTTCTGGAAGAGTGCTTTTCGATAAGGATGGGAAGCTTCTTATGGATCTATCTTCCAAGGCGGATTCGAAGGAGCGTATCGAGAAGATCATCGAAGATAACAGCCATGAACTTTATGCGATCACTTTCGAATTGTCGGAATTTACTTACTCTATCCAAAAACTCAATCAGGACGGTTCACTCGGAGAAAAAAGAAAGATCCCTGCGGAAATAGACGAAGAAAGTGAAGTGCTTTTTCTTCCGGATGGAAACCTCATGATCGCCAATATGGGCGAACTGAAGATCGTTGCGCCGGATGGCACGCTTGCCGGGTCAAGCAGCCAGGAAGAATTCATGGGATGGGTCTTCATCCAGGACGGGAAATACTATGGCGGATGTAACCACTATTCCCCTGAAGATTGGGATGAAAGCTATACATACATCCGGCAGATCGATCCGAAGACAGGTGAGCTCAAAGGAGAAAAGATCCGTTGCGGGGATCTCTCACACATTTCCCGGGGAATGGACCGGAGCTATCTGATTACGGAGGGAGACATCACGAAGGTCGATCTTCTGGACCTTTCTAAGAATCAGGTGGTGTTCAGCTGGAATGATACCGATTTTGATTCCGCGCGGATCCTGGATACGAAGGTCAGTTCGGATCAGGAATTCTATTTCATCGAAGAATCGGGAAATGCGGAATCAGAAGAGAACGACGATCCCAGAGTGGAACTGAAACTGTTGCAGGCTGTCCGCGCAGAGAAGAATCCCAATGCCGGGAAGAAGATCATTCTCATCGGCGCTTTCGAGCAGGATGTGAATATCCGAAGACATGTCATCCGGTATAATCTTGACCCGGATTCGTCCTGCCGGGTGGAGCTTTACTACTATTCTCTCAACGATGTTTCCGCATCTTCGGGACTCGATATGGAGAAACGCGTCGCGGAGAAAATGTCTCTGGATCTGCTGAGTGGTAACGGGCCGGACATCCTGATGAACGCATCGTGGCTTTCCCGGTTTAATTCGGACGAAGTGCTGGTGGACCTGAATACTTTGATCGACAGCACAGATGATATGGGACTTGACAGAAATGCATATCTGGACAGTGTTTTCCGAGCCTCGGAACAGGACGGGAAACTCTACCACTTACCGCTGACTTTCTATGTGCGCGGCTGGGCCGCCAACCGGGAGCTCCTGGGGGATGCATCATCTTATACGTATAAGGAATTTCTGGATGCCTGTGAAAAGCTTCCCGAAGATGTCTCTGTATTCACGGAAAGCCCATATAACGATCTGCTTTCACTGCTTCCTGTTTCTGAGTTTGTTGATTATGAAAAGGGTCAGGTGCATTTCGAGGATCCGGAGTTTCAGCAGCTTCTGGAACTGGTCAGAAAATATGGCTCACCGAGAACACATGAGCAGCTTGCGAAGGAGATGGAAGATGAAAGAAATATCCGACCGGACAGCGGAGTGCTTTTCCGTGAGAACATGCTGGCCTTTACATTGGAATCGTTTGAAGATCTTTTCTCATATGCCAGAGTGAAAGAAAGGCTTGGAGGAAAGGGTGTTTTCTGCGGTATCCCCAGCCGTTCCGGAGGATCTATGATGGCAAGAGTAAATCTATCTATGGCGATCTCCGCATCCTCCAGGAATCAGAAAGAAGCATGGGAATTCCTGCGGTTTATGGTATCGGATGAACAGCAGGAGATGATGACGGAATCCCTAAACTGCAATTTTATTCCCGTTTCGCGAAAAGCACTGGATCTTCAGAATGAAAAGTGGATGGAGTTCAACCGGGAGAGGATCGAAAACTATGTTCCCGATCCGCGGTATCCGGATGAGAAACCGCTCGAGATCACCGAAGAAACGCTCTCGGAGTACATGAAGATCCTGGAGAGTATCCGGCTCGTTTCATCTTCCGATCCGGAGGTGATGTCGATCGTGATGGAAGAAGCGGCAGGATACTTTACGGATCAGAGAAGTCTCGATGAAGTATGCAGAACGATATCGAACCGGGCAAAGACGATCGTGCAGGAGAGAGGATAAGGCCGGGCGGATCAGGGAAAAAATGGAAGAAGGAAAAACGAGAAAGAAAAGGAAGTGCTTCTGATGATCAATAGAGGAAGAAGAATAGGGAAGAAACCGGCGGCTGCTTTTCTCGCGGTATCGATCGTTCTGACCATGGCGGGATGCCGTAAGCCGAAAGAAAAACAGAAGAAAGAGTATCGTGTCGTAAAGGAGACCGACCCATATTATTCCGCCTCAGAAGTGGAGCTGCTTATTCCTCGTAAGGAGGGAAAAGAGCTTCTGCAGCTTCTCGTAGATGAACCGGAAATCTCGGACGGAAAGATCCGCTTTAAATTCGTTGCGAGCTACAAGGTTCCGAAAGAACTGGACGACAAGCAGTACCTATGTGCGCAGAACCTCGATAACTTCACGGAAGAAGAGAAACTGGCGGTTTGGGAAGAGTGGGTCAGCTATTTCGATGAAGGCACGGCCTGCTTCGACCTTAACGGGAATTTCCTCGGAGTGGAAAAAGAAGAGGAGGATCCTCGTGCTTCCATGCCCTGGTCGGACGAACACACGGACCTGTTTTACTGTAAGTCTCTTCCGGATGGAAGAAGTCTCGGCTGGAACTTCGAGAAGATAGTGCTCTTTGATCCTGAGGGAAAAGAACTGGCGAGCTACGATCCCGAGCTGTTTTCGGGAGATATTTTTGTGGCGGGAGATGAGATCTATGTTTCCTGCCGCCACTATGAAGAGGAAAAGACCGAAGCGTCGTATAACTATATCGTCCGGCTGGATGGCCAGACGCTGAAGGAAAAGGGAGATCAGATCCGCCTTTCCGGGTCGGTCAGTAAGGGAGATGTCTGTTCGAGTGATCAGGGGATCTTCCGCATGAGTTCCAATGGAATATATAAGATCAATACCGATAGTGGAAAAGAGAAAGAATTTCTTCTCTGGAGTGATACGGATCTGAATTATGTGGGCGTGATCGGAGATGGCGCGCAGATTGGAAGCAGTAAGTGTCAGCTGATCAAGTATGTGGACGAGGAAACAGATGAGAATGGACATATGGTCATGCACGTTCTTCTCGTCACGCTTACTAAGGAAACGAAAAATCCGCATGCCGGGAAGACCGTGCTTACCCTCGGTGATGCGCGTGAAAACGATGCGGATCTTGTTAAGGCTGTGGTTGCGTATAACTTGCTTCCGGATAAGAAAGTGCGGATCGAGGTGCACGACTATTCTTCCTATGCAAGTGCATATGGCGCTTACGAGAAAGTTATCTCCAAGATCGCGGATCAGGTTTATCTCGATCTTCTCGCCGGGACCGGTCCCGATATCCTCGTGAACTTCGCTACCTCTCCTTCTTTTCAGACGGAAGATGTTCTTCTGGATCTGACGCCGTACATAAGCGGAGATGGCGGGCTTTCGGATCAGGAATACTACAGCACGCTTCTTCGTGCGTATGAAAAGGACGGAAAAGTATTCCACCTTCCGACCAATGTGGAGCTCTACGGATTCTGGGGAAACAGCGCACTTCTTCCGGAGGGACCGGCGATCTCTGCCTCTGATTTTGATGCTATCCGCGACAGTTTGCCGGAGAATACGATGCTTCTTCCGCCTATGGAATATGACGATCTTCTGAAGATGCTTCTGCCTCTTAAAACGGGCCGCTATATCGATCCTAAGAAGAACCGGGCGGACTTCTCCGACGCCTCCTTTGCCGAGATCCTTGATGTGGTGAAAAAGTATGGTTCCCATATAGAAGAACCGAATGAAGAAACTTATGAGGAAGCTATGGCAAAAGCACCGGAGACGCTTCTTCGTGAGAATATGGTCGCGATGATCCCGTGCATCATCTCTGCTCCGTCCGACTATAAGAATTGCCTTGTGCTTCAAAACGGGAAGGGAAGAGTCTATGCATTTGGCGATGGAAATGGTTCGGGCTTGCCGGATGTGGCTTCCGGGAATGACGGACGGTCTGGCCGGCAAGGCATGACGATCGATAGCAGGATGTCTGTTGCGATCTCGAAAGAGACTCCTTATTCGCAGGAAGCGTGGGACTTCATCCGGTCGCTTTTTAACGAAGAAAACCAGAGGTGCTTCGCAGAAAGCCTCGGCGGGATCCCGGTGATCCGAAGTGAGGTGGAGGCACTCTGCGAAAAA
Source organism: Mageeibacillus sp. UBA3781 (assembly GCA_002368805.1). GTDB lineage: Bacteria > Bacillota > Clostridia > Saccharofermentanales > Saccharofermentanaceae > Scatonaster. The sequence goes on from DFFH01000157.1 coordinate 4,246, forward strand.
TGTGAGATGACCGAACCGGAGAAAAGTGCTTTTGCCGAAGAACTGGAAAGAACACATGAAGTGCGCGTCACCGACGATGCGATCCTGAATATCGTGAAAGAAGAAACAGAAGGATACTTCCTCGGACAGAAGAGTTTGGACGCAGTAGTAAGCACGATCCAGAACAGGGTAGAAACGGTGCTGAAAGAGCGCGGGTGAAATTGTCGAAAAAATACAAATAAAACACTCGAAAAATTACAAATGAAATATTCGAAAAAATACAAATAAAATACTCGAAAAAATACAAATAGGATTGTCTAAAGGCCTCCACGATGTTATCATTATGGTAATTTGGAGGTGCTTGAGATGAAATATTATCCAAGACTTGTAGATTCCAGAATCGACCAGCTTAATGAGGCATTTAATGCCATCAATATAGTTGGTCCTAAAGGGTGCGGAAAAACAAGAACAGCTAAAGAGCGCTGCAAAACAATTATAGAATTTCAGGATGATGAACAGAGAGAGGGATTGCTTTCCATAGCAGATACTGCCCCCACTTTGTTTCTGAAACGTGAGAAACCAATCCTTTTCGATGAGTGGCAGGATGCACCTAAGATTTGGGGAACTATAAGGAAGGATTGTGATGATCATCCTGAATCAATCGGTGAGTATTATCTGACGGGTTCTACAAGCAAGATAGTAGATACTCCTCATACAGGTACCGGAAGAATAACCCGTCTTCAAATGTATCCAATGACTTTATGGGAAACCGGGGAATCAAACGGAACTGTATCGTTGACCCGAATAGTAGCCGATGAGTCCTATGATCATAGTGGTGCAACTTCAAAAATGAGTTTAGAAGATCTGTTTTATGCGGCTTGCAGAGGTGGATGGCCAAGATGTCTTGCTCTAAGGAATAAAGAGGGAAAACTTGAGATAGCCAGAGACTACTATAGACAGATATACACAAGAGATATAAGTGCTTTTGACGGCGTAAAGAGAAATTCTGAATGGGCAAGAGCCCTGCTCTGGTCCTATGCGCGCAATATGGCAACAATGGCAAAAAAAACAAAAATCTATGCTGATGTTAAAGCTACACAGGATACAACTGATGCAACCTTGGCATCGTATATTGATGTGTTGGAGAGTTTGTTTGTCATTAAAGATATTGATGCATGGACTCCGCAGATACGTTCTAAAACAGCGATCAGGGCGGCTAAAAAACACATATTTGTTGATCCGTCCATAGGGATAGCTGCCCTTGGATTGAACCCTGATTATTTTGAAAAAGATGTGGATCTGTTTGGTCATGTATTTGAAAATCTGGTACTAAGAGATCTTCTCGCATACGCTCAAATTCACGATGCACACGTGCTTCACTATAGCGATGATATGGGACTTGAAGCGGATGCTGTATATCAGGCAGCTGACGGCCGTTATGCGCTGATAGAAATCAAATTGGGAGCAAATAAAGTGCCTGAAGGAGAAGCATCCCTGTTGAAGTTTAGAAAAACTATAGCCGATCACAACAAAAAAGCTCTGAGTGATCCAGTTCATCCGAAGCCTGTTTACAGAGAGCCATCAGCTCTAATCGTGATTTGTGGTACTGCTTCCATGGCATATACGACTAAGTCCGGAGTTCATGTCATTCCTGTTGGATGTTTAAGAGACTGATTGAATACAAGGAGGCGAAGGTGATTTAATGGCTGAAAGAGAATTGGAAATGAAAAACTGTTGACCAAGTCGCTCAAAAATGATGCTTTAAGAGCGAATCTTTTAGAAATGTAAAAGCCCCGTGGTCTTAGAACCATGGGGCTTCTCGCTTTGGAGCCGATTGCGAGACTCGAACTCGCGACCTGCTGATTACAAATCAGCTGCTCTACCAACTGAGCTAAGTCGGCGACTTTTCAGCGCAAGAGATATTGTAAGGGGTAGGGATGGGTTTGTCAAGTGATTTTTTAGATGGTATATTCGAAAAAGATCATCCGACATTATTGCCGGACCGATCGTTATCTTTATAAAGGAGGATCTTTTGCATGGCGGATATGGCTTTTCCGACAGACGCGGACTTCGAAGTGTTCTATGAACGGCACTGGAAATATGTCTATCGGCTGTGTTTCTCCTACATGAAGAACCAGTCCGACGCCGAGGACTGCGCGGAGGATGCTTTTGTACGGGCACTTTCACGGGATCTTCCTTTTGAGGATGAGGTGCACGAGAGAAAATGGCTGACGGTGACGGCGATCAACCTCTGCAAGGATAAGCTGAAGAGCGCGGCATATAAGACTACCATCTCGATGGAGGATGACTCCGTGAAGGAGCCGGCCGCTGAGGAAGCGGAAGATTTCAGCGATGTGCTCGACGCGGTGCTGGCGCTGCCGGCGAAATATAAAGACGTGGTATGGCTTTTCTATTACGACGGGTATCAGACGGACGAGATCGCGTCGATGCTTGAACGGCCGGCATCCACGATCAGAAACCAGCTGAGAGATGCGCGGGCGATATTGAAGAAAACGTTAGAAAGGAGCCGGGGATCATGAGCGGATACGAAGAAGATAAAATCAGAAAAAACGGAATCGAAGACGATGCGTTCAACGAAGAAATGGCCGATGATGGACAGATCAAAGATTCGCTGGACAGTATCGAACCTGCTTCCGGAGCCAAAGAGCGTATGCTCGCCAATATCAGGAGAAAGGCGGCTGCGGCAGAACCTGCCGGCAGCGGGAGTGCCGCCCCTGTGTCACCGGTCCGCACAGCAGAAGAGATGATCAAGGCAGAAGAACGCCCGGTCAAGGCAGAACCGGCGGAAGCGCCGAAAAAGAAAAGTGCGGCGCGGACCTGGATGTGGGTCGTACCGGCGTTGGCTACCGTCGCTGCGGCGGTCGTAATACTGTACGTGGCGGGTGCTTTTCCAAAGGGAAAGAAGGAAACGCTGGAAACCACACCATCTGGTGACACGGAAGTGTCGGGCATTACCGCAGGCGGGGCGACGGATGTCTCCGGGATCATCACCGGAGGACCGATCACAGAATGCCGTTCGCAGGAAGAGATGGAGAAGTTCCTGAAGTTCTCTGTCAAGGTTCCCGAAGATGCGGAATCACCGAAGTTCTTCATCGAGGACGGACAGGTCGGCGTCGTGGAATACAAGATCGGTGAGAAGAAATATACCCTGTATGCTGCCAGAAACAGAGAACTCCTCGAGCTCCGGAAGACCGGCCGTACGGAGGCATCCTGGGAAGAAGACGGAGTATTCTACATGAAAGCCGGATAATCCATCCGACAATTTCATCCGCACAATCGTTATCTAAGTGAAGAC
>DFFH01000137.1 GCA_002368805.1 Mageeibacillus sp. UBA3781
ATAACGAGATCGGTACCATCCAGCCGATCGCTGAGATAGGAAAGATCTGCCGCGAGAGGAAAGTGCTCTTTCATACGGATGCAGTACAGGCGGTCGGACATCTTCCGATCAATGTCGTCGAGCAGAATATCGATCTTCTATCGGCATCCGGTCACAAGTTCCACGGACCGAAGGGCACCGGTTTCCTCTATGCGAAGAAGGGCATCAAGCTCAGTAACCTCATCGAGGGCGGTGCACAGGAGAGAGGCAAGCGTGCAGGTACCGAGAATGTTCCGGGAATTGCCGCGATGGCAGTGGCTCTTAAGGAGATCGTTGAGAAGATGCCTGAGACGGCAAAGGAAGTTTCCGCCAAGCGCGACCGCCTGATCGCAGGCCTTTCAGAGATCGAACATTCGGCACTGAATGGTGATAGAACGAAGCGCCTTCCGAGTAACGTCAACTTCTGCTTCGAGGGTATCGAGGGCGAGTCGCTCCTGCTGCTTCTGGACGAGAAGGGCATCGCGTCTTCTTCGGGAAGTGCCTGCACATCCGGATCTCTCGATCCGAGCCATGTACTCCTGGCGATCGGACGCGTACATGATGTGGCACACGGATCTCTGAGATTAAGTCTCGGCGAAGACATCACGGACGAAGATATCGACTACATGATCAATGCCGTCAAGGAAGTCGTCACTTATCTGAGATCTTTCTCGCCGATCTGGCGTGACCTGGTAGCAGGAAAGAAACAATTCATTCTGTAAAACACATCACAACAACACAACATTGGAGGAACAAAACAATGGCTTTATATAGTGAAAAGGTAATGGATCATTTTCTTCACCCGAGAAATGTCGGCGTGATCGAGGACGCGGACGGCGTAGGTGAAGTCGGTAACGCCAAGTGCGGCGACATCATGAAGATCTATCTGAAGATCGACAACGACATCATCACGGATGTTAAGTTTGAGACTTTCGGCTGCGGCTCTGCGATCGCATCCAGCTCGATGGCAACCGAGATGATCAAGGGAAAGCCGGTCTCCGAGGCACTGGAACTGACAAATAAAGCAGTTGCCGAAGCACTCGACGGACTTCCGGCACATAAGATGCACTGTTCGGTCCTCGCAGAAGAAGCGATCAAGAACGCCCTCGAAGACTATCAGAGCAAGCAGAAAAAGTAATTTCCTATGACACTAAACCAGTTAAAATACGTAATCGCGCTATCGGAAGAAAACTCGATCAATGAGGCGGCGAAGAAGCTCTTTATCTCGCAGCCGGCGCTGACTGCTGCGCTAAAATCACTGGAAGAAGAGGTAGGATTTGATATCTTCCTGCGTACCAAGAGCGGCATCTCACTGACTGTAAAGGGAAGTGAATTTCTGGGATATGCGAAGTCGGTGATCGAGCAGTATGACATCTTAGAAGGAAAGTTCGTCTCGGGTGCCAATGTCAAGCACACCTTCCAGGTCTCCATGCAGCACTACACCTTCGCGGTCAATGCTTTTGTCGAGGTCATCCGCCAGTACGGCATGGATGAGTATGAGTTTGAGATCCATGAGACGAAAACGCATGAGGTCATCGAGAACGTCAGGAATCAGCGGAGCGAGATCGGTGTCCTTTATATCAATGACTTTAACCGCACAGTGATGACGAAGATCTTCAGTGAAGCGGGACTCGAGTTCATGCCTCTTTTCGAGTGCGGGATCTATGTCTATATGAGTAAGAACAATCCTCTGGCGAAGAAGAAACTTATCTCGCTCGAAGATCTCGATGAGTATCCGTGCCTGGTATTTGCACAGGGCGAGTATAACTCTTTCTACTATGCGGAAGAAGTACTCAGCACGTATGATTATAAGCGGATCGTCCGCGCCAATGACCGTGCGACGCTTCTGAACCTGATGGTCGGCATCAACGGATATACGCTGTGTTCGGGCATCATCTGTGAAGACCTGAACGGTACGGATTACTGTGCGGTGAAGCTAGATACCAAGGAGACCATGACGATCGGATATATCTCCCGAAAGTCATCCGTTCTCAGTGAACTTGCCGAGAAGTATGTCGCAGAGCTGAGTAAGTATAAAGAGAACGTCCTAAGCTGAGACCCTGTTATAGATTTTGCTTATGGTCTGTGATACAAAAGCGCAATTATTCAAAAAACTGATCGGATGTTATATTCCTATACAAAAGAACCCGGCGGGAGATCCTGCCGATGTATGGGGAGAAAGAAAAACACATGGTCAGAGGAATAAATACACGATGTCTTCACTTAAGCGATGAAGAGAAAAATAAGGAACATTACGGATCGCTGAGTTTCCCGATCTATCAGACGGCAACTTATGCGCATCCGGAGGTCGGGAAAAGCACCGGATTTGATTACAGCCGGCTGCAGAATCCGACCAGAGAGCATCTTGAAAAGATCATCTGCAGTCTGGAAGGTGGCCTTGATGCCTTCACACTATCGTCCGGCATGGCGGCGATCACACTGCTGTTCGAGCTTTTCCGGCCGGGAGATCACATCATTTCCGAGGCGGATCTGTATGGCGGAAGCATCCGGCTATTCGATAACGTATCAAAGAAGAACGGATATGAGTTTTCTTTCGTGGATTGTTCTTCCACCGATCTGGAAAAGGAGATCCGCCCGAATACGAAAGCGATCTACATCGAGACACCGACGAACCCGATGATGCGTGTATCGGATATCGAGAAGATCAGTAAAATCGCAAAAGCGCATAAGCTCCTGCTGATCGTGGACAATACGTTCCTTTCACCATATTTCCAAAATCCGATCCGGCTCGGCGCGGACGTGGTCATCCACAGCGGTACGAAATTCCTCGGCGGACATAACGACACGCTGGCAGGTTTTATCGTGACGAAGGATCCGAAGATCGCAGAGAAACTTCGATTCCTGATCAAGACGACCGGTGCGGGACTTGCACCGTTTGACAGCTGGCTTTTGATCAGAGGCATCAAGACACTGGGGATCCGGATGGAAAAAGCGCAGGAAAATGCGATCCGTATCGCGAACTGGCTGAAGGAACAGCCGGAAGTGAAGAAGGTCTATTATCCGGGGCTTCCCGAGCATCCCGGGTATGAGATCATGAAAAAGCAGGCAAGAGGTTTCGGCTCCATGATCACTTTCGATGTGCAGACAAAGGAACAGGC
>DFFH01000093.1:0-22506 GCA_002368805.1 Mageeibacillus sp. UBA3781
AGTTCAAAACGCTTGGTCTCCGGTGTTTTTGCATAGGCAGGAATACGGATAACGGCAGAACGGTTACTCATCGCGTAGCCGATCGTGACCGGTGCCTCGTAGCCAGGGATCAGACGCTTATAGGAATTGGTCGAAGGATTCGTGATCGCGCAGATGGATCTGGCGTGCTTCAGCAGTCCGCCCATGAAGAAGTGGGCCGTCTCACTTAACTGCGCATAGCCGTCCTTATCGTAAAAGACCGGTTTTCCATCCTTGAGGAGCAGCATATGCACGTGCATGCCGGATCCGGCTTCTTCTGCCAGCGGCTTAGGCATAAAGGTCGCGGTCGCGCCCTCGAGCATCGCTTCGTTTTTAATAACATACTTCGCGGACATCGTGTCATCTGCGAGTTTCAGCATATCGCCGAGCTCGACTTCGATCTCCATCTGGCCGGAACCACCGACCTCCGGATGGTGGTACTTGACCCCGATGCCCCACTCCTTCATGGACAGGCACATCGAGCTTCGGAGGTCATTTCGGATATCCGTCGGGAGGCTGTTGTGGTAGCCCGCACCCGGCATGACCTGGAAGCCGTTGTTATTCGTATCATCGCCGGAAGCATAGTGTGCCTGCGATGTGTAAACGCTCGCGGACATATCGTAGTAGTTCGTCTTATAGCGGACGTCATCGAAGATGTAGAACTCGTACTCCGGTCCGATGATCATTTGATCTGCGACACCGGTCTCTTTCATATACTCGAGTGCGCGGATCGCGACATTTCTCGGATACTGGTCGAAAGGTTTGTTTTCGGGAAGTGCGATGACCTTTACATCACCGATCATTGAAAGTGTCGGCACGCCGCAGTAGCGGTCAACGACAGCAGAATCCAGAACGGGAATGAATACCATGTCACTGTTTTCTACAGGTGCATACCCGTAGTTACTTCCGTCAAAACCGATACCCTGCTGCATCGTACTCTCGGTAAGTCTCTCTGCCGGGATCGAAAGATGTCTCCATCTTCCGTCGATATCGGTAAGCTTAAAATCGATCATCTCGATACCCATCTCGCTGATGATCTTCTGAATGTCCTCTAACGTCTTTGCCATGGTCATTCTCCTCCTGGTATTAAGTTTTATTTCACAGACCGGATCTTCTTCCGGCCGGTATTTCTTTTTATGCGCCGAGCAGATTCTGGTCAAATGCGAAAAGCGCCTCATTGATGCGGTACATATCGTAGTTTTTGTTCCGGATGAAATACTCGACGATCACGTCCGCCTTATTCGAATGCGACAGCGCAAATCCCGCTTTCCTTAAGAACGCTTCGGTCTCGGGAAGATCCAGTTCCAGTGCGACCGCAAATGCCAGCACCGTCTGCTTGCTCGGGCGGTAATTGATGTCAGACCTGATCTTCGAGAAAAGCTTCCTGTCGATATTCGCTTTCTTATAGCATTCGGAATCCTTCATGCCCTTACTGTCGATCATGCGAAGAAGCGCCTGGGAGAAACTCTCATCCAGATTCTTAAGTGCAGCCGCAAGATCATCCGGCGCGGATGCCTGTACCGGCACCTCCTTCGTCATGGCGGATGCGCAACACATCGCTTCCGCCTGCATACCCATCACAGGAAGATCTTTATCGAGAGCAGAAGCTTCCTCCATCACTTCCTGCGGCGCGGCCTCTTCATCAAGTACTTCTCTTGCCGCACTCTCACAGTTCGCCTTAGCAGTTCTTTTCGAGCGGGAAAAGATTGAACGGCGGGTTCCGGCGCCGGCGCTTCCTTCAAAAGCAGCAGTCTTTGCCATGTCGCCGAGAAGCGGAGCAGAGCGCGGCTCTTCCGCATACGTCTGGCGGAGATACCCGGAAATATCGGAATATAGATCTGTATCGAAGCGCAAACTGTCCCTGTCAAAGATCACGAGGATGACGTCCATCTCATGGTCTTCCAGGAAAGCGCGGATCGTGCTTACTGCGACCTCCAGGGCCTGATCCTTCGGATAGCCATAGACGCCAGCGGAGATCATCGGAAATGCGACAGATTCACAGTTCTTTTCCGATGCTAAAGTAAGGGAATTTCTGTATGCGGAGCGGAGAAGATCCTCTTCGCCGTATCCGCCGCCCTGCCAGATCGGACCGACGGTATGGATGACATATTTTGCGGGAAGATCATAACCGAGCGTGACCTTTGCCTCACCGGTCTTACATCCGTGAAGGGTCCGGCATTCTTCGAGAAGACGCGGCCCGGCCGCACGGTGGATCGCGCCATCGACACCACCTCCGCCGAGAAGCGATGAGTTCGCCGCATTCACGATCGCATCCACCTGAAGTTTCGTGATATCACCTGAAACTATGCGAAAAGGCATGACCCCGCTGCCCTCCTTCTACGTCTGCTTTTTTTATTATACATCGTGGAAAGATCTCGGGAAAGCAGAAGGATCTCTTCTCTTCGGAGCACTCGCAGAAGCCGCCGGAATCTGTTCTTTCGGGATCGGGCTCTCCGAAGGAACCGTGTCCTGACCTGAAGGCTGTACCTTGGAAGGCTTCGGTTTCTGGATCAGTTCTTTACCTTTCGGTGCGAGAGCAGCCGTTGGTTTTTGAAATCTGCCCGAACCAATATAGGTTTTCCCCACCGAGCTGTTCTTAAGTCTTTCATCACTTGTAAAATTCACTCTGGCAGAATAGTAACTGGCATCTGCGTGATAGTCACCGTAATTGTTTGAACGATTGAGTACCGTAGAAGCGATCCAGAATGCCAGACCGAATCCGAAAGCACACGCGAATATGAAAGCTAAAAATTCGATCATCGTCTTACTCCTGTCTCTTCTTTACAAAGTTAAATGTTTTACTTGACTGTGTCAGCTCGATCTGTTTGATCACTCTTTTCATCTTTCTGGCCCCTGTAGTAAACAGCGTGATGATACCTGCTGCAATCATTACAATGATCTTCCCTCTTCCGTCGTTTCTCGAGCTGCCATACCTTCTTCTCGTACCCATTGTCAGGAATGCCGTAAACATCCCCTTGAACAGGAAATAGGACAGAAATGTCAGCGCAATACCGATTCCGATCGTCATCGCCCAGAAAAGGGTTTTTCTCCAGGGAAGTCCGCAAACGACCTTGCCGGTCTGACCGTTGACCAGAATGGTGTTATGTGTCCCCTCGTATGTAAAGGTGACGAACCACACCGGGAACATCGCGTACTTATAGTTGTTCAGGACCGCAGCAGTATGCGATTCCGCTTCGATTTTAGGAGAAGAACCCCTTACTCCCGATAGCGCAGCTTCCGTGAAGATCTCTTTGGCGCGGTCTTCCGCTACCTTCCACATCTCGTCATATGTGATATCGGAAGCATTCGAATAGAATCCGAGAAGATAATCCTCATCAAAGGGGATCATGCCGGAAGAATTGAAAGGTTCCAGTCGTGCGGAACTCTCATTGGAGAGGATCGCGCATCCGTCGACCGGGAAATTCTTCATGCAGAGATTCCCTCTTCTCCCCGTGTAGATCGTCTCGGAAGTTTTTCCCGAAGATACTGTGCTGGAGATAAGACAGGATCCCTCAAATTCCGTTTCCACGACCCAGTATGGAAGATAGATGCCGCGCACATCCTCCGGCTGGAAATTTTTGATCTCTGTCGGAACAAAAAGGGAGTGCGCGATTTTCTCCCGTATCGCGTTGAGTGCCCGCTCTTTCGTTATGGAAAACGGGATAATGAGGTCCGGCATTTTCTCCTTCGAAACACGCGAGAAAACAACGTTCGGATTTCCACAGAAAACACACTTCGTGGATGCTTCGGATCCGTGGATCACGATTTCGCCGCCGCACTCACTGCAGGTGTAGATGTAGTTCTCGAGATACTCCTCGACGATTTCTTCGTTATCCTCGCCATAGATCTCGCCACGGCTTCTGACACGTTCATCTTCCCTGTACTTCTTTGCTTCGGATTCGACGTCTTCCGCTTTAAAAGTACTGCCGCACGAAGTGCACAGCATTTTTTTGACACCCGGATCGTAGATCAAGGCATGACTGCATTTCTTACATAGTGTGGCCATCTTTTTTCCCCTCCTCCTTTAGTGTTCTTATCACAGTTTCTCCGGACGTATTACCTGCGACTGATCCACCGGAGTGGTCGGGTAAAGTGCTTTTGCCGGAGCATGGGCGTTCAGATAATTCAGATGATCGGTCTCATGTATCCCGAGATTCTCCGTACGGTCGGTGATCGCGATACCATTGGTAAAGAATCGCGGATCCGCATGGCTGTCACCGCTGATGTTCCGCTTGGCAAGAAGCGATGCCGCGATCAGACATGCCGCGCTGATTCCTGCGCAGATACCGATAACAATGACTAGTATCAATTGTGAATTCATAAAAATCACCCCTGTCTCTTTTTGACGAAACGGAAGGTCGTTTCAGATTGCGTCAGTTTCAGATTCTTCTTCACTTTACTTAATTTCGCATACGCGACAAACGGGAGGATCATGGAAAGGCACATCCCGATATCTCCGATGATCGCCGCCGGGTCATCCTTGGAGTGATACTCTCCGATCCCTTTCGACCCGCATGCTTTAATGATCGCATTCAGAAGAAAGATCGTCGCCACGCTGGCCAGAATACCGCTTACGATCGTCACCGCCCAGAAGAGTTTCTTTCTCCACGGAAGACCGCAGACGACTTTACCTGTCTGGCCGTTGATCAGGATAGTGTGCGGCTGCCCGTCACAGCGGAAAGTCACGAACCACACCGGGAACATCGCATACTTGTAGTCACGCAGGATCGATGTCTCATGAAACTCCGCCACAACTTGCGGCGCGGAACCTGTTACATCATGAATGACCGACTTATCAAAGATCTCCTTGGCACGCTTCATCGTCGCCAGCTGTAGTTCATCATATGTAATATCCGATGAGTTCGAATAGAATCCCAGCAGGTAGTCCTCATCAAAAGGCTTCATCCTACTAAGGTCAAACGGTTCCAGACGGGTGCTGCTCTCATCGGAAAGGATCGTACAGCCATCTATCGGAAAATTATGCATATGCATGTTTCCCGTCCGTCCGGAAAAGCGGTACTTGTATTTACCTGTGTTCTTGTTGCTCCTGACGACTGCCGTCTCCTCATGATTCGCGTTGACGATCCAGTACGGAATATAGATCCCGCGGACATCTTCCGGGGTAAAGTTCTTCACTTCTTTCGGAGCAAATACCGCCTTCGAGACGACCTGGTTGACTACGGACAGTGCCTGTTCTTTCGTGATTGCAAACGGGATGATATAGTCCGGTTTCTTCTCCTTCGTCATGCGGGAAAAAACGACATTCGGATTTCCGCAGTAGATGCACTTTGACGAAGATTCGGAACCATGGATCACGATCTCACCGCCGCACTCGCTGCAGGTATAGACATAGCATTCCAGAAAGTCTTCGATAACCTCATCGTCCCCGTACACTTCTCCCCGGGTCAGAACACGCTCGTTCTCTCTGTACTTCTTCGCCTCGGATTCCACTTCTTCCGCAAAGAAAGCACTTCCACAGTACATGCAGTGCATCTTCTGGATCGCAGGATCAAAGACCAGCGCATGATTGCAGTTTTTACAAAGTGTTGCCATTTCCCTTGCTCCTTTCACAAGCAGGGTACATCAAATAAAGAGCTGATTAAAAACCACTCCGATGTCCCCCGAACAAATATCATTATAACTTTACTATTTACTAAAATCGAGAACTCCCGGTCCTAAATACGATCATCTATTTGCAGCGCCATCTGCAAAAAGAAGAGAAAACAAAAAAGCTCCTGGCGGTGAGCCTCCCGAAAGAAAAGTTTCAAGAAGTAATTCGCGTAAATAAGCAAAGAGAAAGGGAACTCTCTGAGCGGCGAGTTTTGCGTCAGCAAACTGTTTGAGTCGCAAAGAGATGTTCCCTTTCTCTTACTATTCTGTTTTATGAATTACTTCTTGAAACGCTCGTCGATGACTCGCTTCATCTTTCCCTCGGATCTCGGAAGTGATCTCGGCTCGCAGAGCTTGATCTTCGCGTGGATACCTGTCATGGATGCGATCTCGCCTTCCAGCATTCTCTCTGTCTTTTCGATCTCACGGATGGAGTCGGAGAAGAACGAAGGTGTCATCTCGACCTTGACGGTCATTCTGTCGAGGTTCTGTGCACGATCGAGATAGATCATGTAGTGCGGCTCGACTTCACTGTGCGCAAGAAGCACAGCTTCGATCTGGGACGGGAATACGTTTACACCGCGGATGATCATCATGTCATCGGCACGTCCTGTTACCTTCTCGATCTTCGGTGTGGTACGTCCGCACTCACACTTACCGTGGTAAAGACGTGTCAGGTCATGTGTGTTGTAACGGAGAAGCGGTACACCTTCCTTCGAGATAGAAGAGAATACCAGTTCACCGAGCTGTCCGTCCGGAAGAGGCTCGCCTGTCTCCGGATCTACGATCTCCGGAATGAAGTGGTCTGCCTCGATGTGGATCAGGTCGGACTTGTCGCAGGAGCATCCTACACCCGGTCCGCAGATCTCTGTCAGACCATAAATGTCGAAAGCACGAAGACCGAGTTTTTCTTCGATCTGATCTCTCATCTCGATCGTCCATGCCTCTGCGCCGAAGATACCGCAGCGCAGGTTCAGTTCACTCTTGTCGATGCCGGCTGCTTCGAGCTGGTCAGCAATATGCAGCGCATATGTCGGCGTGCACATCAGGACTTCCGGTTTCCACTCACGGAGGATCGTGATCTGTCTTGCCGTGTTACCGCCGGATACCGGGATCGCTGTCGCACCGAGTTTCGCACAAGCGAAGTGCGGGCCAAGACCTCCGGTGAAGAGTCCGTAACCATACGCAATATGTACGAGGTCGCCCTTCTGTACACCGGATCTTGCCATCGCACGGCAGAGAACGGAGTTCCAGAGCTCGACGTCATTTGCTGTATAACCGACGACCTTCATCTTACCGGTCGTACCGGAAGATGCATGTACTCGAACAAGCTCCTGTCTCGGTACTGCCAGAGTTCCGAACGGATAGTTATCTCTGAAATCAAATTTATCAGTGAAAGGGAGTTTCGGAAGATCCGCGACGCTCTTGATGTCGCCGGGCTCAACACCCTTTTCTTCCATGCGCTTTCTGTAGTACGGTACATGTTCCCACATGCGGTTCACGCACTTGATCAGGCGCTCGCTCTGCACCTTTGCGCGCTCATCATCCGACATGCACTCGGCTTTAGGATCGTAGATCCAGGAGTTCACTTCTCTTCTCATTTTTCATACCTGCCTTTCGCATCGCTGACGGCAACAAAAAGTCCCATTGCCGTCTATCCAACAGCAATGGGACGAAATATCATATCTCGCGGTACCACCCATTTTCGAGTCTTTCCTTCTTGAAAAGCACTCGCGCTCGTCAGGACCTATCAGTCCCTGCCCCAGGTAACGGCGGGCTCATCCGTATCCACCTACTTACAGGAAACACCTGCGTTCTGCAGATCTGCTCGGGAGGGAACTTCGACTGATCTTCTTTCGTATGCAGGCTCTCAATTCTTCCGCCCGCACGCCCTGTACGACCTCTGACCGCTACTCTTCTCCGTCAGCGCATTTTTCTGATACACAGATTATTGCGCGAAATATGGGCGCTGTCAAGATTTTTCTACGCGGACGGTTACTTCGCGGCTATATTTTTCTCTTTTCCCGCATACGGAAAAAGGAGATGCCGTTTCGGCATCTCCTCCCCCATTCAGTTTCTTTTTCCGACTTTACCTTCGGTTATGTGGAAGCAGTTACGAATTCTGCTGGTCCGGTTTCTTATCATGGCGATGGCCACCGTGGTCTTTTCCGTCATGATCCTTCTTTTCCGGCGCCTTCTCCTCGGCGTCTTTCTTCTCGGCTTCTTCCTTCTGTTCTTCGAGCTTCTTCTGCTCTTCTTTCAGTTTTTCCGCTTCTTCTCTGGCTTTTGCTTCATCCTCATCTCTCGTCTTGACCTTAACGCCCAGGATCTCCACATCTACGCCGAGATCATCTACAACAATGTGCAGATTCTTCGCATCGATCCTTACGCTCTTGTCACCGACATCGATAATATCGAATCTCTCCCGAAGCTCATCCCAATCTCCGGTGTAGATATGTTCAGCCACTTCTTTCGTTCCTGTCAGCGCATAGAATCCCAGGCTGATAAAGAGGAATGTGATGGAAAGGGCGAAGCTTACGGCCATGATCACGATAGCTACTGCTGTTCTGTTTTTCATGCGTTGCCTCCTTCCTTACTGCCGCTGTTGATCTTAAAGATATAGCGGAAGTAGCGGACTGTTCCGAGTATGAATCCCTTGATCGCGAAGTATGCTACGAACACAAAGGCGATCGCGGCAAAAGCAAGGCTTATGGCCATGCAGACTGTACCTGCAACTCCGGAGCACATTCCCGGTACCCATGAGAAAAGAAGCCCGGAAAGGAATCCCTGAACCACCGGAAGTCCGATCAGAAGGACCAGAAGAGCCAGTGCGAGGATCCACAGAGGCACGAATACGAAGATCGTGAACAGGATCGCAAATGCCTTATTGTGCTCTTTTCCTTCCGGTTCCGGATGCTTGCCGCCCTTGGACGGATACTGCGAATAATCCGGAAGTGTATATTCTTTCTTGCCCTGACGGATCGGCTCGGAGTATGTCTCCTTGTCCTTTGCACCGGTATGTGCGAAAGGTGCGTCCGCAGGTTCCGGTTTCGGTGCGCTGTTGACGACCGGCTTTGCATATCTGCCATTTACAAATCCTGCAGCAGTCTGCGGGCCGATGCCACGGTCGATGACCATGCCGGTCTTTACCGGAATGATCGGGAACGGCGGCGGTACGGCAGCGCCTGCAGAAGCAACATCGAAATCCGGGACACTGTCTCCCAGATAATACTTAGCCACTTCTTCCGGAGAACCCAGCTTCGCAGCGGTTTCTTCCTCTGTCTTTCCTTCGGAAGAAGCGATGTCGAAGTGAGCATCAAACTCTTTAACGATCTCCTTCACATCATCGGAAGGAAGTCTTTTCAGCTGCGCTTCAAGCGCAGAAAGATATTCTCTTTTATTCATACGCTTTTCCCTCCTACGATCTTATTTACACTTGCGGTAAAGTTATTCCAGTCGTCGAGAAGCTCGGCAAGACGGATCTTGCCCATCGCTGTGAGACTGTAGTATTTCCGCGGCGGTCCGCTCTGTGACTCCTGAAGATATGAAGCCACAAGGCCATCGGACGCAAGTTTCCGAAGAAGCGGATATACGGTGCCGTCCGAGATCATGATGATCTCAGAAAGAGTGCTGGCGAGTTCGTATCCGTAGCGGTCGCTGTCATTCAGCATCGCCAGGACACAAAGATCGAGCACGCCTTTTTTGAATTGAACATTCATGACTGACTTCCTCCTTTTTCTTTTTTTATGTATATAGTGTGTTTTGTTAGGTACTATACATTCAACAATACTGATTATAAGTTGGTATTGAACTATATGTCAATAGTCCTTCACTGCGCAATACTAAAACAGAAAGCGGATATATCTGCGAATTAGAAAGAAAAACGCTCCGAAGCGGGAATCCCTCGGAGCGGTCGGATCAGAAGAGTTTGGAGAAGCAGACCCAGCCGGTATCCGTATCGATCATAACGGCTTCCGTCTGAGGTCGGGTCCTGTCATTTTCGCACGAGACGATATAGACCCTGGCATGACTGTGTTTATCGATCTCGTCCGGGAAAGCGAACTTCAGCTGAAGCACCAGCTCGTCACGCTCCACACCGAGGCCGTCAGCAATCTGTTCCTCGGTTTTTTCATCGATATCCTCTGCCATGGCCTCCTCCAGGGTCAGCGGAGAAACAACAGAGAATTTCTGTGCCTCATTCTCATATGTATTGAGCACATCGCCGCCGCAATTATACGAGACACAAAGATAGCTCTCCTCCCCGAAGGTGTCCGGGTGGAATTCCATCTTGTAATCCGACGTATTCTCCGGAAGAGACTTCGGGAAAAACAGCGTGGAAAAGTGCTTTTCGGAAAGATACTTCATATTCTTGGTATAGGAATGTGACCTGCCGGAAGATATCTCCCAGGGGAACCGGATCGAAAGGACGACTATGAGCACGACGGCAAAAACCGTGAACGCGGAAATCATCAGATCATGTCTTTCTTTTTTTCTAAAAAGAAGAGACACGGACATCGCGGTAAGCAGAGCGCATATGATCCCGCAGATCAGGAATACCGGGACTTCGTAGCGTCCGAAAAATGCAAAAGAAACCACCGCGCCGGCGCAGGTGATCAGAACTGATGCGATGCGCAGCAGTTTGCTACGTATGGATAAACGGGAAAAAATCTTCTCCTCGGCCATGCCGCTTTTTATGCCTCCATTCCCTTACTTTTACGAAACACCCCACTAAACTCATTCTATACACCTGAAAGCAGGATAGAAACGGAAAAAATAAAGGAAAAAAGAGGATAAATCATAGATAATCCAGCAGTTTCTTCAGACGGTGGTTCATTCCGGACTTGGAGATCGGCGGGTCCATGAGTCTTCCGAGCTCCGTCAGAGACAGTCCCGGGTTATCGATATGTACCTTCGCGACTTCCAGAAGTTCTCTGGGGATGCGGGCAGCCTTCTCGGATCTCAGGAGTTCCTCGAGCTGCTTTGTCCGTTTGGCACTGGCTTCCGCCTGCAGCTTCACCGTCCAGTTATCGAGGTTGACGCTCCGGGTCACGGTCGCATTGACATCATGCCGGACACGGATATTCTGAAGCTCCATCATCAGATTCGGCGCGCCGAGAATGACCAGGAAATCGCAGATCTCATCGTGACGCTTAAAGTAGATCGACCATGTCACATCCAGCACACGTGTCATCGGGCGGATATTCTCGGCATGAAGAAGAAGGATCAGCATCTTCACAAATGCATCTGTCTTACAGAGGATCTCGATCCGGTAGGTCCTGTTCGGATCACTCATCGATCCTCTCGATAGAAAAGCACCGCGCATCATCGCCCGGCGCAGCGTCTCCGATGACGAGATCTTCTCCGTGATCGTATCCGGAAGGGAATACTCCGTGATAAAGGATTCAAAGTCCGCCGCCGGGAAAAGCACTTCAAAGACACTTCCGCCTCTCCGCCCGATCTTTTCGGGACCTTCACAGGTCATGCCGGTCCCGCTCTTTTCACAGTCCAGCATCAGACGGCGTGCCACTTCTTCGCTTGTGCAAAGAATGGAGGCTCTGTCCTTCTCGCGGTCACAGGTATATCCGGTGCAAAGACAAATGGCCGCCATTTCAGCGGACCATTCCTCTTCGTTCTTATACGTAATCTTCAGGATCTGCTCCTTGATATTCTGGGAATACGGATTCCTTGTCATGATTTCTTTTCCTCAAGCGGCTGATAGCGCGGATCCTTGTCTATATCCCTGTGATGGATGGATACGCGGTACCCCTTCTCTTTTAGCCCGTTATAGAGGCGCTCCGCCATATATACGGAGCGGTGGCGTCCGCCGGTGCAGCCTACGCCGACCGAGAGGCGTGCTTTTCCCTCACGGATATAATACGGGATCGAGAAGCAGAGAATGTCCATCTTCTTCTCATAGTACTGCTCTGTCTCCGGGTGCTGCTCCAGAAAATCGATGATCGGCTGATCCTTGCCGCAGAGCATCTTGAGCTCGGGGATGTAGAAAGGATTCGGCAGGAAACGCACATCACAGGTGATGTCGCTGTCTCCCGGGATCCCGTACTTAAAGCCGAACGACTCGATATGGATATCCATCGAGTTCTCATCTTCCACTTCGATGATGTTCAGGATCTCCTCGCGAAGCGCAGAGAGCGCGATCAGGGATGTGTCGATGATATGTGTCGCACGGGCACGGATGCCCCGCATGAGATTTCTTTCCTTCTCGATCGCCTCCACTAGTGAAAGCCCTGCAGACAGCGGGTGCTTGCGGCGGGTCTGGCGATAGCGGCTGATCAGGACCTGATCATTGGCTTCGAGGAAGATGATGCGGTACGGGCAGCCCAGATTCTTGATCTCGGTGATCGCCTTTCCGAATCCCTTCAGATACTCATTACTGCGCACATCGACAACGAAAGCGAGACGGTCGACCGCAAAGCCTTCGCCGCCCTGTCCTTTGAGGAACGTCTTTACCAGTTCCGGAAGTACCATCGGCGGAAGATTATCTATACAGAAGTATCCCTGATCCTCCAGAAAATTCGCCGCCTGGCTTTTTCCCGCTCCGGACATGCCGGTAAGAATAATCAGATCCATGTGTTTCCTCCTGTCACTCAGTTAAACCCGCGTCCGATGAACCGGACCTCACGCTGAAGCTCGACTCCGAACTTCTCTTTTATCGTATTCTGAATATGCCGCACGAGATCATCGATATCTTTTGCGGTCGCATCACCTGTATTGATGACAAAACCCGCGTGTTTCTCCGAGACCTGTGCGCCGCCGATCGAAAAGCCCTTAAGGCCCGCCTGCTCGATCAAAGCACCGGTATAGTGACCCTCCGGACGCTTGAACATACTTCCCGCACTCGGGAAATTGAGCGGCTGCGACTTCGTTCTCTTTTCGGTATATGTCCTGATCTGCGAATTGATCATCTCCGCGTCACCCTTCTTAAGACGAAGGACAGCTTCGCATACGATGCCGCCGTTTGCCATAAAACAGCTCTTTCTATATCCGAGATCAAGCTCTTCCTTCTTCCATGTCCGCACCTCTCCGGATGGAGAAATTGCGGTCACCTGCTCGATGACCTCAGACATATCGTGATCATATGCACCCGCATTCATAAAAACAGCGCCGCCCAGAGATCCCGGGATACCGGACGCAAATTCCAGTCCGCTCAGCGAGTTTTTCGCGGCAAAAGAAGAAAGCCGGATCAGGAGCGTGCCGGCACCTGCGGTAACAAGTACCATCTCCGGATCCTTAGGATCCTCTTCCGATGAAATCGTGGAAAAGTTCTCACCCAGGCGGATGACAAGGCCGTCGATGCCGTCATCCGAGATCACCAGATTCGAGCCGTTACCCATTAGAAAACAGGGGAGGCCGAGTTCTTTTGCCGTATCGGAAAGCGCCACGATCTCTTCCGTTTTCGATGGTTCGGAATATATCTGCGCCGGTCCGCCTACACGGAAAGATGTATGCGGTTTCATGATCTCATTTTCACGAAGCTCCTTCGCCAGATCATCAAACCCTTTTTCAATCAGCTTCTTGCGGAATGCCTCGAACGTATTGCTGTCCGCTGTCATGTATGTCTTTTTCCCCCGATCTGTTTCTCTTTCTTTTCTCCCGGAAATATGTCTCCGGGCCTATACTGTCATGCATTCAGGCCGCCCGGGAAAACACGGGTGACCAGATCTTTCGCTGCGTTATATCCCATCTTCTTAACACGGTAGTTGATCGCTGCCGCTTCAACGATGATCGCCAGGTTACGGCCGGGTCCTACCGGAATCGTGATGGACGGCACCTGGATTCCCAGGATCTCCGTCGTCTCGTCGGTAATACCCAGACGGTCGTATGTCTTCTTCTCATCCCACAGCTCGAGATTGATAACGAAGTCGATGTTCTCCTGAAGTTTAACGGAAGAAACACCGTACAGTTCTTTTACATCGAGAATACCGATACCGCGGATCTCGATCAGGTGGCGGATCACCTCCGGCGCGCGGCCGAGAAGTGTCGTCTCCGAAACTCTTCTGATCTCCACCTGATCATCTGCGATCAGACGGTGACCACGCTTAACGATCTCGAGCGCCGTCTCGGATTTACCTACGCCGCTCTCGCCCAGGATCAGGATACCTTCACCATTGACCTCGACCAGAACACCATGCATCGATATTCTCGGCGCGAGCTCGACATTCAGATATTTTACCAGTGAGCTCATGAACTCGGATGTCGCCTGATGGGTACGAAGTACCGGAATATCCGCCTTCTTCGCCACACGGATGAGCTCGTCGTGCGCCACGTGATTACGTGTCAGGATCAGGCAAGGGATCTTCTTCTCGAAAAGCGCCTGCAGTCTCTCTTCTCTCTGCTCCGGTGTCAGTTTATCCAGAAAAGCATGCTCCATGTTACCGATCAGCTGGATACGGTCCGGACCGAAGTGGTCGTAGTAACCCGCCAGCTGCAGACCGGGACGGGTCACATCCGCGACATGGATACGAACTTTCTCCATGTTCTCCGGTGCGAAAACTTCCTCGAGTTCGAAGTACTTGATGATCTCCGTTAGAAAAACGCTCGAATACGGCATAACATGCTCCTCCGTCTGATGAATTGCTTACATTTCATTTTATAACAAATCGGCGCAAAAAAATATCTATCCGTTCAGACATTTCTTATTCCGCGAAAAAATCCTCGTTGCTGGTCCTCGCCGCTTCGCGTCTGCGGAATCGCTCCTCAGAGTTTTTCGCGGACAAGAATTCATGAACAGAAATTATGCGCCGATTATGCTAAATAACGCAGAAGCAATCCATCAGACTGGAGTTCGCTATCTGATAGAAGAAAAAAGAAATCTCTCCAGAGCGATTCCTCTTAAGACGAATAATCGAATCTGAAATAAAAAAGAAGATCTCCCTGGTGGCGAGTTTTGCGTAAGCAAACTGTTTGAGCCACAAGGGAGATACTTCTTTTTGATTTAATCAGATTCGATTACTCGTCGTCAGACAGGAACGCCTTTCTTGCCTCGATGACTTTCGCCTGGACATCGCTCGGAGCCTGCTCATAACGCGCATGCTCGATGGTGTACCAGCCACGGCCCTGCGTCATGGACTTAAGGTCAGTAGCATAGCTGGCCATTTCTGCTGTCGGCACTTCACAGTTGATGACCGAACCGGTCTCATCACTGTCGATACCCATGATGCGGCCACGACGCTTGTTCATGTCGCCCATGATATCACCCTGCTTATCTTCCGGAATGTGTACGGAAACCGTGCTGATCGGCTCAAGGAGAACCGGGTTCGCAGCCTGCATACCAGCCTTAAAGGCAAGGTTCGCAGCGATCTTGAACGCCATTTCCGAAGAGTCAACATCGTGGTAAGAACCATCGACAAGTGTTGCCTTGAGGTTTACTACCGGGAAACCGCCCAGGATACCCTTCTTTACAGCATCCTGCAGACCCTTTTCAACCGCCGGGAAGAAGTTCTTCGGAACAGCGCCGCCGAATACATTCTCTTCAAATACGAGCGTCTCGGAATCTGTCGGTTCGAACTCGATCCATACGTCACCATACTGACCGTGACCGCCGGACTGTTTCTTATGCTTACCCTGAACCTTAACCTTCTTTCTGATCGCTTCACGATACGGAACACGCGGCTCTTCAAGGTCTGCGTCAACATTGAACTTCGTCTTCAGCTTACTTCTCAGTACAGAGATCTCCTGCTCACCGAGACCGCTGATGACCATCTGCTTCGTCTCTGCATTGTTCACTACCGTAAATACCGGATCCTCATCCTTCAGCTTGTTAAGACCAGCCATGATCTTATCTTCTTCACCTCTTGCCTTCGGGACGATACCCATGGAAAGACACGGTGTCGGGAAGTTGATCTTGGTCAGTGTTACGATACGGGACTTGTCGCAGAGAGTATCATTTGTCTGTGTGATAACAAGTTTCGCTACAGCACCGATATCTCCGGCAACGACCTTATCTGTCGGGATCTGCTTCTTACCTACCATGTAGAACAGACCACCCAGACGCTCTTCCTTCTCTTTTACTGCGTTATATACGGAAGAGTTACTCTTCATAACACCTGCATATACGCGGAACAGGGAGATACGTCCTACGAACGGGTCAGCGATCGTCTTGAATACGAAAGCTGCGAGAGGATCATTCTCATTACATACGATCGTGAGCTTCTCACCATCCGGGGTCTCGCCTTCTTGCGGCGGTTTGGTGGATGCCGGCGGAGTATCCTTGGACAGACAGTTCAGGAGGAACTCGACGCCCCAGTTCTTATAAGCGGAACCACAGTAGATCGGGTGCAGAACGCCATCTGCAAATCCGGCATGTACACCGCGGCGGAATTCATCCTCTGTGAACGGCTCGCCGGCGAAATACTTCTCCATCAGTTCTTCGTCGCTTTCTGCAACTACTTCGTTGATCTTGTCCTGAAGTTCAACCACACGATCCTCGAACTCAGCCGGGAGCGGGATCTCTGTCTGCGCGCCGGTCTTCTCATCGAGAGTAAAAGCACGCTTATTCATAACGTCAACGATACCGGTCATCTTATCACCGGTCATGATCGGAAGCGAAAGCGGGATAACACCACGGCCATAACGGTTCATCATACGGCCGACAACGCCCTCAAAGTCAGCGTTCGGTTCATCCATACGGTTGAGGAAGAACAGGAACGGGACCTTTCTCTTATTAAGAAGACGGATCGCCTTCTCAGATCCTACGGAAGTACCGCCCTTTGCACTGATTACTACGATCGCACTTCCTGCTACACGAATACCGGCCATCGTCTCACCAAGAAAATCGAAGTCACCGGGTGTGTCGATGAGATTCATCTTTGTGTTCTTCCACTCACATGCCGCAACGGATGTGTTCAGGGAAATCTGGCGCTTGATCTCTTCAGGATCAAAGTCCAGCGCAGTGTTACCATCTGCCGAACGACCGATACGGTCGATTGCCTTTGAACAGTAAAGCATCGCTTCTGCAAGCGCTGTCTTACCGGATCCGCCATGGCCGAGAAGCGCGATGTTACGGATCTTGTCTGCCGAATAGTTGGTCATGTATTCGTCCTCCTAATTTAAACTCTAATGTGACTATTATAACCGATTCGATAATCAATATCCACAAAAACTTTCATATTTCGCAAAAGTTTTTTGTGATACTTAACGGCATTTTTCTTTTAGAAAAAGAAAAGGGGAAGCTTCATTTAAAGTTTCCCCTTTAGATTACATTTTATAGATTGCGTTTAGTTTGGACGGATCCGGCTATTCAGTTCTCTTCCGCATCGCGTTCAAAGATCATGATCACACGGTCTTCCTTGATAGATACAGAGCTTGCATTCAGCGATACGCTGTCGCCACCTCCGATGGAAGCCTGAAGTTTACCGCCCTCATCATTGATCATGCTGTGGAGTCTCCAGCCGGAAGCCGCTTTTGTCGCGAGGATCTCAGCGATACGCTCCGAGTTGACTTCACCGTTGGACAGATGCGGTACTACAACTACAGAGTATTCTTTCATTCCCTCAGAAATTGCAACTGCACCGCCGCCAACCGGCATATTGTCGATGCGATCCTGGAGTTTCTTGATCGCTTTCTGTGTCTCATCAAGCTGTTTCTCGAGTTCTTCCTTTGACTTTGCCATCTCTGCTAGCTCACTTTCCTTCTTTTTAAGTTCACCCTGAAGTTTGCCTTTCTCACTCTCGGAAAGTGCGGATTCCTTAAGTGCAACAGCACGCTTCTCCGCTTTCAGGATCAATTCCTGAGCTTCGACCTCAGCGAGTTTCTTCGCGATCTTCGAATCAGCAATGATCGACTTGGCAGTCTCGAGTTCATTCTTCAGACCCGCGATCTGCGTCTCATAGGAACTCTTGCTCTGTTCCTGCTCTTTCGTCATCTTAGCGATGTCAGCCTCGAGTGCTGCCTTCTGCTTCGCAATCACGTCACATCCGGCCTTCGCCTCAGCCTGCAGTCTGTCTTTCTCCTGCTGTGCATCATGGATCGCCTTATTGGCCTGATCCATCTTCGCCGCAGCTTCCTGCTCCATCTTCTGCTTTTCCGCCTGTGCCAGATTCAGCACCTGAGAGGCCTCAGCATCCAGTTTCGCTTTTGCTTCCTGGGATTTCTGGAGTTCTTCCTGTGCCTGGGATGTTATGCGTTTGCTCTCATCGGTGGTTTCTTTGATAACACGGTCTCTTTCCGCATTCGTCTCGGTAATGATCCGGTCGCGTTCGTCCGTAGTCTCCTTGATGATACGCTCTCTGTCCGCTGTCGTCTCCATGATGATGCGGTCACGCTCATCCGTGGTTTCCTTGATGATGCGAGCTCTTTCCGTCTCCGCTTCTTTCTTCATGGAATCAACAGCCGCATCGAGGTTTTCCTTCTCCTGGGCTACCGTTTCATATGCTTTCTGCGTCTCATCAAGAGCCGCCTGCATTCGCTCGGATTCCTCGACCAGTTTCTTCTGCTCGGCCTGAGCTTTCTCGACCTCGGCCATGATGCGCTGGGCTTCCGTTACATACGCCTGCATCTCGTTGTCAGCCTGTTTCTTCGTCTTTTCCAGGTCTGCCAGCACCTGCTGCGCTTCAGCGATGGCAGCTGCCTTCGCCTTTTCACCTTCCGCGATCGAAGCAGCCTTGGCATCTTCGCCTTCTTTCAGCATTTTCTGCGTGGTCTGCTGTGCTTCAGCTTCCAGCTTCTTCTTCGCCGCTTCATAGTCGGTCTTCATCGTATTGAGTGAAGACTCCATCTCTTTATATTCTTTCTCTGCGG
The DNA here is from genome assembly GCA_002368805.1 of Mageeibacillus sp. UBA3781. Classification (GTDB taxonomy): domain Bacteria; phylum Bacillota; class Clostridia; order Saccharofermentanales; family Saccharofermentanaceae; genus Scatonaster. The sequence continues at coordinate 18,385 of DFFH01000093.1, forward strand.
CATCGCGACGCTCGATCGCTTCCTTCGCAGCCGCCTCGGCGATCTGCGCCTCATCGATCAGCTGCTGTCTTCTCTGCATCGCGTCTTCATACTCTTTCCGCACCTGGATCGCGAGCTGTTCTGTCTCCTGATGTGCGCTGGCCAGGATCGCTTCCTGCTCTTTCTTGGCCTGCTTGATCATTTCTTCGCGCTCAACAGCCATTTCTTTTCTGGCTTCTTCGCGGATCTTTTCCTGTTCGCCCTTGGCATCAGCCTGGCGCTTCTTCTCGATCTCGACCTGTTCACGGATCTCTTCGAGTTCCTTTTCAAGTGCTTTTCTCTCATCGAGGGCGCGCTTCCTGATCTCGACATACTCCGTCTCAATACGAAGCTTCTCTGACTCCAGCTGCTGGTTCAGCGTCTCGATCTCGCGCTGGTTCCTGTTTTTCATCTCGACGATGATCTTTTCTTCTTCAGAACGTTTCTGCTCAACACGAGCACTCGCTTCCTGCTCGTTCCGCTTAATGTTCTCACTGGCTTCCTGACGAGCAACATCTTCACCTTCACGTGCCGCTTTCTGGAAATCGTACTTGCACATGAAGCAACGCGCTACGTTATCGCCCATCATAACGCCACATACAGGACATTTCTTCATTGTAACTACCCCTCAAATCGAAAGAATTGTAAAACAATTATACAACCTTTTCTGATATTTTTCATTGCTTACTGTGGAATTTCACAACAAATTGACAAAGATTTTTCACATTATACAAATAACCGGTCTGCGGGATCACCCGCAGGCCGGCCACGAAAGCACTGATATATAAGCCTTACAGATCAAAAAACTTCGCATAATTATGCAGATAGCGCAAAACATATATCAATATGATCAGCAAAATGACAGCGATAATACTGATGATCGTCAGTATCCGGCACACATTGAATCGCGATTTTGCACGAGCGGGGTCCTTCTCAGCAACACCGAGGCAGGAAAAAACGAGCGTTACGACGCAGAGCGGAAGCGGAAAAAGAATTCCGACCATAGTCAATGCCGATATGACTGAAGTCACGATCGAGATTCCACGGAAGGCCTCAAAATTATAACTTTCCGTTGCATCGATATGATAGTAGTCGCTCTCATCGATCGGATAAACAGGCGCCTGAAATACAGCAGACGCGTAACCGACCTGAGGATACGCCGCAGAAAAAGCCGGCTGCATGCCGGGCGCAGTCCGGAGCCGGTTCTCTTCAGGATATGAATAAGGCTCCTGTGCACTTTTGACTGAAGGTGTGACCTGATCAAAGGACGCGGGCACAAATTCAGACTTCTCCTGATTCTTGATCGAAGGTTCCGGCGAAAGAACAGGCAAGCCGGGCAGACCGGACGGTACCGTATCTGCTCCTGCTTCAACTGCCTTGCTATTATCGATTTTCAAACCGCAGTCCGGGCAGAAAACTGCTATATCCGGAAGTTCCCTGCGGCAGCGGATACACTGCATAAATCCACCTCATCCTTGTTGGAAACGCGAAAAAATCAAAAGGAAGATTTACTTTCTTGCCGCTTCCTGTGCCGATTCCAAGACACTCTCGAGCTCATCGAAGAATCCTTCAAATCCGCCGTATTTAGCATATACACCTACTACGAACAATACGATCGCAAGAATCTCTACGACGATCGATACCAGAAGCATAATAAGAGCAACTTTTCTGTAAGACTTCTCCTGGTCGGCATTCTGTGCATTCTTAACCTTTGCCGCAAAAACGATACCGATGATCGACATTACGAGGGCTGGTATCGTATATACCAGGCAGCAGGTGAGTACAGAGATGACCAGCATGATAATATTTCCTGCCAGAAGTCCACCGGCACCACCCGGAGTATAGAATGACGGCTGTGTCGGAACAGGTACCTGCATCGGCTGCTGATAATAACCCTGCTGGAACTGCGCCGGCTGCGGTACAACCGGCTCCGCCTCTACCTTTGCTCCACAATTCTGACAGAACTGGGATCCTCCGGTCTCATTTCCACAATACTTACATGTAGCCATTCTTTTTTCTCCTTTTCTATTATCAGATTTTTACTTAATAATTATTTCCAAGCATATCGTCTATGAAAGCATCAAAACTTCCATACTTATCGTATACCACGCCGCAGAATACCACGATACCCAGAATCAGGAATAAAATGCCGATGATCAACATGAGCATCGCTACTAAACGGCATGCGTTTTCTTCCTGAGCACTTCTGCTGTTTCCTGCTTTTACCGAGAATACGATACCAATAATACTCAAGGGGATCGAAACAAGCGGGAAGAGTCCGCAGAAAAAGATGCAGCTAAGGACCAGAACGATGATATTCCCGGTGAGAAATCCTACTGCCTTTCTCGGCGTATAGTATCCTTGCGGCATAACGTTAAGCATCGGCTGCTGGTAATAACCCTGCTGGTACTGGACCGGCTGCTGCAAGGGCTGCTGCATAGACTGCTGCATAGGCGTTTGCTGCATGGAAGGCTGCTGCACAGGTTCCGGCGGCGTCTGCGGCATCGGTGGTGTTACATGAGCCTTATCCACTTTTGCTCCACAGTATTCGCAGAACATCTTTTCTCCGGTTTCGTGCCCGCAGTATTTACATGTTGCCATCTCTTATTTTCCTCCTCATCCCCTTTTACCGGGGATCGATCAGATAATTATAGTAATAATATATTTTTCAGATTTCTTTCGCAACATTTCTGGTCTTATCTGAAGTTCTCTTCAAGCCGTATCAGAAAAGCAGCGACAACAGGCCGTTTGCCAGACTTCCGATGATCTTCAGCACAACAAGAACGGCAAATCCGATAACGAGAGCGATGATTCCCAGGACCAGCATAGTTGTCGCTCCGCTTCTGCAGCTGCCGGCCTCCATCTCACTTTGTGCCGATTTGACTCTTGAAGCACTTACGATTCCGATGATCGAAAAGATAATTGCAAGACCTGTCACACCCAGTGAATTACAGAATGTCAGGACCGCCAGCACAAGAACGACGATATTTGCAGCAAGAAGTCCGGACGCACTCTGCGGACGGAAAAACTTATTTGGCTGCTCGTAGCTTCCCTGTTTACTCTGATCATCTGTATATGTCTTTTGATTCTCCAGCTGTCTGTAGTCATCCGCAGTCATTCGCTGCGGGGTCACCGCTTCGACCGGGTTCTTTGCTCCGCAGCTCCTGCAAAATTCACCATCACCGGCTTCATTTCCGCAGTATTTGCATATAGACATGTTTCTTTTCCTCCTTTTATGGTGCCAGTATCGTAAACGGCCACACCGGAATATTCCGAAGCACCGTAAAAAGCACTACTCCTGCACCGACCGCGATCACTGACCAGATCGGGATCGTCTCCGGGATCCACATAACTCTTTTACGGAATAGTAAAGAAGTGAGTGCAACCAGATAGTACCACGCGATGACAAAAGCCGCAAACGGGAAAAGCAGATTGTAGTCAAAAGCTTGAATTACATGGCCGTGTGTAAGCGCATGGAGCGCTCGTGTGTTTCCACAGCCCGGGCAGTAAACAGAGAACACACTGTAAAATGTGCACGGGAAAAAGGCGTCGCTATTCTTTTCCGGGTCCAGGACGAACGCATACATCAGCCCCAAAATGACTACGGCCACCATGAGGATCATGAGTGGCCATCTTACGTAATTCCTATATATCAGCGGAGTTTTCTTAGAATCAGCATCCAAACTCCTGCACCCAGTAATATGTGCCGTTGCAGAGATAGCATGCAACACCTACTGTCGTATATTCACTTTTCAGAATATTTGCACGGTGTCCGGGTGAATCCATCCATCCTTTCATGGCCGATTCTGCAGATCCATATCCTTTCGCAAGATTTTCTCCGTAGGTATCCTCACAGTTTGGTGCATCATAGTAGTTCGATCCATCCGGTCGTGTGTGAGCCCACTTTACAACGATCTCTGTCGCTCTGGTCTTCGCGCCCTTTGCCAGGGAACTGTTCCAGGAAAGCGGTGCAAGTCCGTTAGCTGCACGTTCCTGATTTACAAGACCCAGAACTTCCTTCGCCATGTCCTCATTATAAGATCCGCTGGTATCGCCAAGCACTGCTTTCTTGGTCGTTTCTTGCGGAGCAGCCGTTGTCTCCTT
>DFFH01000093.1:22585-31524 GCA_002368805.1 Mageeibacillus sp. UBA3781
TTCGGCTCGGAAGATGTATCCGCCGGTGCAGAAGTGGTGCTGCCGTCATCAGGTGCTTTTGTCGTATCTTCGGTCTTCTTGGTCTTCTTCGTCTTCTTAGTGGTCTCTTCCTTCTCTGTCGTCTCCGAAGCAGTTTCCTTTGTCTCTTCGGATGTCTCGGAAGTGGCCTCTGTCGGGATCGTCATCTCCGGAAGCGTCATGCCGGAAAGATCGATCGTTACGGTAGGCGTAGTCACCTCCGCACTTTCATAACTCGGATCAGATGGCGAATCTACAGAAGATGACTCTCCTGTCTGAACATCTGATGCCGAAGTTCCGTCATCCGCCGCTGTTATCTCAGCATCCGGAGCGGTCGTAGGTTTTGCAAATTCAAAATCGGATTTGTCTGAGCCGGCAGCTATATTTTCAAATTCCGTCTGCTCGGTGTCGCTCGGCTTCATGAACCACTTGGAGGTATCAAACATGGAATACTTGAGATCCGTCATGCCTACAGCACCCAAAACAAAAGCCGACGCGATCGACAGGATCGTGACGTTCTTGCTGATCAGTTTTGCGAACTGCTGTAGCTTCATTGTTTTCCCCCAAATACAACTGGCTTCCCCAAGCCGATTATACAATTATCGATATTATTATAATAATACTATATGGCAAAAAAAGCACAGCTTTTTTACCAAACTGTAAATGCGCAAAAGGCCGCTCCCGAGGGAGCGGCCGCCAAACTAGAAATTGTGATGTCCAATGATGTCTAACCTATGTTGTCACTTCTATGTCCAGTCGGTTTGCGATGTTCATGCCGGTCCGGGATCCTTATTTGATTTCCAGACCGAAGGTGCTCTTCAGCTTGTTGATATCACCATTCGAGAGTTTGAATCCGTTCGAATAATCGTGGTTATATCCGAGCTTGTCACCAAGGTAATAATTGTTGCCGCTAAGGCTCCTCAGTGTGAAGGAACCGTCTGCATTCTTTTTGATGACGGCCTCACCATCGTTCCACTGATTGTAGAGAAGCTTGACATTTACGGATCCGTCCGCATTCTTCTGGATGCTGATAACACCGTTTCCCGGAGTTCCTCGTGTAACAAAGCCATTCTTCGCTTCAACCTTAGGACCATCTTCATTTGCCGGAGCTTCCGTCTCTGTCGGAGCCTGTGTTGTCGTTGTCGTAGCTTCTGTCTGCGTTGTCGTCGCCTCGGTCTGGGATTGTGTTGCCTCGGTCTGGGCTTGTGTTGCCTCAGTCTGAGGAGCAGTAGCCTGGGTCTGGGATGTTTCTGTCGGCTGCTCGTACGGGATGTTCTGACCGCCTGCCTGAACGCTGTTGTTTGTCGTAGCATTTGCGGTAGTCGGTCTGGAGCTCATCAGGTATCCGTCAATAATAGCTTCCTGTGACTGGATCGCTGCTGAATGTGCATTCATATTTGCTTTCAGATCATTTGCTCTTTTGGAATACTGGGATAAGCCATTCAGTGTTACGCCTGCAAGAAAAACGATGATGGCAATAACGATTACCATTTCTACTAATGTGAAACCTCTTCTATTTTTCATTCGGATCTCCTCCTCACTTGTCCTTGTAAATACTATCCTCACCCTCGATGTCGTTTCCGTGATGTCTTGTGTTTTATGGTCATATTTTAACAAGCGGAGAAGTTCAAATTCTAGCAGATTTTGTCACAATTCTGTCACATTTTGTATCTATTTTGTGTCTAAATTTTATACAGCAAACCAAACTTGTGCATATTGCACAAGTTCTTTATTGGTTTTGCGCATTTCGTTTGTGGAATCACTCATAAAATTGTGACAAAATGTGAAATACAGTTCTTGTTTCTTCCGGAAACAGCTTATTGACTATCTTTCCAAATAGCCTCTGCACGCTGCAACAGCGAGGTTTTCTCGTTTTTCAGGGTACCCTCGATGATTTCATTCAGAAGCTGTTTTTTTATCGAGCCCAGACGCACTCCGGGAGGAATCCCCAGACCGATCAGATCCTTTCCGTTGATATCCATCGAAGAATAGGAAAAACAAAGCTGTTCCTTGATCGCCTGGTCCAGAAGAGTCTCGAACCTGGACAGTTCCGATATGCGGTATGCGCTTCTGGCAGAATGTGCGGAAATATCCGCGCGTTTTACTTCCAGGAGGAGCCGCACCCGTTCTTCTCCATACTGTGCCAGACGCCGGCGGACACTTTTCATGACCGGTTCCAGCGGAACATCATGCGCTTTTACCAGAAGCACGACCGTCTCTCTGGTATCATTATCCGCCTTCAGACGGCGAAGGATCGCATCCGCCATCACCGCACTCACTTTCGGATGACCTCGGAAATGTCCCACCCCGTCTTCTCCGAGCTCGAAACACTGCGGTTTTCCTATATCATGGAAGAGCACTGCCGCCCGAAGTGTCACCGTCGCCGGAACATATGTCATCGCCGCAAGCGTATGTTCCCACACATCGTAGATGTGGTGCGGATTATGCTGTTCAAAGCCTCGCATCGGAGCGATCTCAGGAAGAAAAACAGTAAAGATCTCGAAATAGCGGCGAAGTACAGATGCGCAGTATGTCCCGCAGATGAGTTTCGAGAACTCTTTCCAGATCCGCTCCACCGAAAGATCGGAAAGTGAATCTTTCTTCCGGATCATCATGGCGGAAGTTTCTTTTTCGATCTTAAATCCATGTTCTGCGGCAAAACGAAGTCCGCGAAGGATCCGAAGCGCATCCTCGGAGAATCTCTGTTTCGGATCTCCGACAGTGCGAAGCAGTCTTTTTCTTAAGTCTTCCACGCCTCTGCAGTAATCAATGACCGTACCATCCGAAGAGAGCGCCAGCGCATTGATCGTAAAATCTCTTCTCTTTACATCTTCTTCTAAAGACCGGGTAAAGCTGACATGATCCGGGTGACGCGAATCCATATAGTCACCGTCGATACGGAAAGTCGTTACCTCCACCGGCACGCCTTCCGAAACGACCGTAACCGTCCCGTGCGCAATTCCGGTCGGATGGCAGTATTTCTCGCCGAATACAGCGATCACCTCTTCCGGCAAAGCAGAAGTCGTGACATCATAATCCTCCGGAGTCTTCCCGATCAGGATATCCCTGACTGCTCCACCGACCACATATGCCTCATACCCATGTCCGGAAAGCCGGCGAAGCAGCATCTCGATCTCTTTCGGGAGTTTGTAGTCAACATGGATCATTCCGGAAGTCATGGCTACCTCACTCGCAGTATCTGGCTTTCTTCAGGATAGAGGTACCGGCTTTCAGATTCGGTTTCTTCGGGCACCCCCACTGTTTCGCATCATAAAGTGCCATCCCGATGATACTACTCATATCCTCCAGTTTGAGGAACGGCAGGGCCGTTGGCATATCCACTCTTCTGCACAGGCTCTTAAATCCGGCGATGAAAGCCCGTGCCGCTTCCTCCGTCGTTGCCCTCGCCGAGCACAGATGCGACGTCAGGGCAAGCTGCGCGAGATCCTCTTTGACCTCGTCAAATTCATATTCCAGGACCGCCGGGAGAAGTATCGAGGCGACCCTTCCGGGGGCTTCACCGTACTTCTCGGCTACATACATGATCAGACTGTGCGCCGGGCCAAACCCGATGCGCCTTGTCGCAACCCCGGTATAGTAGGGCGCCATCATCATCTGAAGGAATACATCATTTCCGGCACCGTGCTTATAGGACTTTTCCAGATAGGAAAAATAGATCGGTATCGCGATCTGGATATTCGCCTTGTCCGCAGGGAATTCAATCGCCATCGGACTGATAAATGCCTCCACAGCATGTGAAAGCGCCAGGATCGCGGCAGATGCCATATGCTCCATCGGGAGACGGAGCACCAGGTCCGGATCAAGAACAGTCACGTCCGGCACCAGATACTTACTATAATATAGAGAAATCAGATTATCATTGTGAACAAATGCGCATGCGGAGCTCTCTGCGCCGCTGCAGGTCGTGGAGACCACATAAAGCGGAAGTCCTTTCTTCGGGATACGGTCGATCCCTCTCATCTGATAGAGGGAATACGAGGAATTTTTCAGCCAGACCGCGACCATCTTCGCCACTTCGATCACTGCGCCGCCGCCAAAAGCAACGATGGCCTCGCAGTTATAGGTGGAACACTCGGTAGCGCAGGCCTCGATCACGGAATTTTCTGCCACTTTTCCGACTTTCGCCCACGTAAAGCAGCGGGTACCCGAACTCTGAAGTTTCTCCACAAAAGCATCGTACAGTTTCAGTTTCTGCGTCTGTTTTCCGGAGATGAGAAATACTCTTTTCACACCCCGGCCGATCAGAAGCTGTGCCAGATCGAGGAACGCCCCCTCTTCCGCCAGCAGTTCCTGGCGGTCGTCATCCATTTTTTTCATATAACGGAGAAGTGACTTTGATGAAGTCATGTATCCTCTGCTCCTTCTTCCCGGGGCTATCCCATACGGTCTTTTATAGAATTAAGTATAACATACGACGTTTACATTCACACAAATGAAACACAGCAGTAGGAATTCTGTCCCTTTCCTTGACATTCTCTTTGCTATACTTTTCTTGGAGATATGTCTTTCACAGGACAGGCTTCCTTCTGTCCTGCGTTTTAAGGAGTGTTGCACATGAAATTTACAGATGGACTTTGGGTAGTGAAAGAAGGGTATCAGCTGGAATATCCGAAAGAGATCTCTGATATCTCGTATTCAGAATCCGGAATCACGCTCTTCGCGCCGTATTCCGAGCAGACAAATTCCAGTGACTGCATCGGCTGCGGCCTTCTCGCCGTAAGCATCAGCGCAATCGGCGCAAATATATTTTCCGTCAAAATCACTAACCACCGCGGCTCCCGCGCGCAGAAGTCCGTCCTCGAGCTCAACCGGGCTATCGTTAAGCCGGTCAGCAGCGAGACGGAAGAGTATTACAGTTATACCTCCAGTCTTCTGGAACTGCGTATCAGCAAGCATGGCACCTGGGGAATCTCCTTCTATTATTCCGGACGCTTCCTGACATCGACCGAGCTCGGTGGCATGGCACATATTACCGACAGCGACGGCAACAGCTATATCCGTGAACAGCTGACGCTCAGCGAGGGCGAGTGTATCTACGGTCTCGGCGAGCTGCCGGGTCCGATCGTCCGAAACGGCGGTTCTTACGACATCTGGAACGAAGACGCCGGCATGCGTATGGGAAGATCTGCCAAGACCACACCGTTCTTCCTTTCTTCCCGTGGCTATGGTGTTCTCGTCAACAGCCCGGAGTGCGTCTCCTTTGAGATCGCAAATGACGCGACTCTCGATACGACTGCGGAGGGAGTCACCGCCAGAACACAGTTCTCCATTGCCGGTGAGACGATGGAATATATCCTGATGGGAGGAGCTTCCATGAAGCACGTCCTGGACATCTATTCCGAGATGATCGGCCGTCCGGACCTGCCGCCGGCATGGTCTTTCGGATCATGGCTGTCCTCTCCTTTACTGGAGGAATATGACGAAGACGCGATCTACGATCTGGTGGAACAGGCCAAGGGCATCAACATGCCTTTTTCCGTGATCAACTTCGGTCCATTCTGGATGAAGGGCTTCGAGTGGACATCTCTTCTGTGGGATGAGACACGCTTCCCGGATCCGCAGCAGATGATCAAGACCCTTCACGAAAACGGCATACGCGTCTGTGTATGGGTCAGCCCGTACATCTCGCAGAAGTCGCCTCTTTTCCAGGAAGGTTTCGACGGCAATTATTATCTTAATTACGGCAACGGCGATGTGTTCCAGTCCGACACATATGCACCCGGCGCAGGTCTTGTGGACTTCACGAACCTCGTCGCACGGGCATGGTACCAGAAGTTCATCTCCGATCTGATCGAGATGGGTGTGGATGCATTCCGCCTGGATTACGGCGCCGACGCACCTGTCAAATCGCCCGTTTTCGGTCCGAAGGCCGAACAGTACGGCATCACCTACAAAAACGAACTTACGGCGGAGAGCCAGCACAACCAGTATTCAGTGCTTTTCGCGGATGCCGTATATGACCTTCTGTGGAGACGATCCGGAAAGAATAACGCCTGCATTCTCGCGCACTCCGGATTCATCGGTTCACACAAGATGCCTTTCCTCGCGCTGGATAACGAAGATCCGTCCTACGAGGGCATGCGCGCCGCACTTCAGAGCGGCCTGTCGCTGTCGATCAGCGGATTCCCGTACTGGAGCGAGAACATCGCCGGCATCACCGACGAGTGCACCCCTGACCTCTACATGCGCTGGCATCAGGCCGCCATGTTCCTGCCGCACTCCATGCTGAGCGGTGCCCGTTCTTTCCGTGTACCGTGGCAGTACGGAACAGAAGCGATGAACGAGACGCTTCTGTTCTCGAAATTCAAACTGGGACTTATGCCCTACATCTACTCCTGCGCCGTGGAATCCAGTTCGCTGGGTCTTCCGCTGACGCGCCCGATGTTCCTGGACTTTCCCGATGATCCGAACACTCTCACTCTCGACCAGCAGTACATGCTCGGTCCGTCTCTTCTGATCGCACCGATCACTTCCGCCGACGGCATCGTCCGCTACTATGTACCTTCCGGCACATGGACGAATCTCCTGACGCGCGAGAGGATCGAGGGACCGATCTGGAAGAACGAACAGCACGGCTATGACACCATGCCGATCCTTGTGCGTCCGGGATCGATCCTGGTAGCAGGATCTTCCGACGAGAAGCCGGTCTATAACTACATGGAAAATGTAACGATCACCCTCTTCGAGCTGCCGGAAGGGAAAGAAGTCAGCGCAGATATCTACTCCGCCGATCTGAAGAATGCCGGTATGGTAAAAGCACTGAAACAGGACGGCAAGATCTACGTCCATACGCATGGTTTCTATGGGCAGACACGTCTTGTCCTCTCCTCGGTCTTCCGGATCGCTTCCACAAGCGCCGGTATTCCGGAATTAAATGAATGGGGTACGATGATCATCTTCGACGGAACCGACATCGAGATCGGCATCCTCTAAGTAATACCGTCATTCTCCACGCGGGACTGTACTTCTCGAAGAAAGGTCAGCGGGAGCGCATCTTTCCGATAATAAGCACCGCGATCACCACCAGCGCGATAACGACCATTCCGCCGCCGATCATCATACGCGGAGTGATCTGAAATCCCGTGTTTTCCGATGGTTCCGGAGTCGGTGTTGCCGTCGGGACCGGTGTCGGTGTAGGACTGGGCGTCGGGGTAGCCGTAGGCTTCACTCCCGTCTGAATATGTGCTTCTTTTACCACATCCGTGCCGAGAACGACCGAGATCATTCCGGACACTTCTTTCATTTCCGCATCAAAAGGATCGCTGATATACCCTCCGCGGATCTCGATATTTTTTCCAGCGATCGCAGCGCCGGAAGACGCAATATCTACCGGTGTATCCGAGATCGTGATGGTACCCTCCGGACAGTACACCGCTGTGCTGTCTGTCTTATTGCTCTCTGCCCGGACACTCTTTGCCCCCGTAACCGTGATCTCTGTCTTCGCATAGATCGCACTCTCCGTCGCAAAGAGCTCCGCCGATGTAGAGGTTCCCTCGATACGGACCGCACCCGCGAAAGAGGTCAGTGCTTTTGAACGGGAAAAAATGCTCATCGCAGCGCCGTCATTGATCAGAATACTTCCCTTAAGAGATCCGACCGCACCACCGGTTCCGTTGATCTCATCCTGAATCGAGATATTGGCACCGCTGATCGTCACATCACCGTCCGCCATCAGAAGATATGCCGAGTCCGCCACATCCCCGTGGCCGCCGGCATCAAGTTTACAATGATCGACTGTAAGGTCCCCGTTCTTGGCATAGACCGCACTGTGGCAGGATGTGACCTGAAGGTCGAGCGAGCCCTCTCCCCTGATCGTAAGATCACCTTCCACCTGTATCGCCGGAGCCTCCACATTGGATATGACTTTATTCGTTCCTGAAAGCTCGATCACTGCCTCTTCCTCCTGGTGGCCGAGGTCGATATACATACCGTCATATCCGTCCAGAGAAAGCGTGCGGCTCTTCGCGTCATACTTCCAGTTCTCACCCTTACAGTTCTTCGCAGAGGAGAAAGTTTTTCCGTCCACCACGATCGTACCGGCATCCCGGGTCGCATACGCGAGTATTTGCGTGCCTGCCGCGCAGACGATGAGTGCCGCTGCTACAGCCGCCGATGCCAGTACTTTTATAAACTTCATAAGAGTCTCCTTTTTCCGCATTTCGGAATCGTTATTTACTAAAGCTACTATACCACAGCAGGAAAGAAAATTCGCCTTGACATTTACGGGTGCAACCACCATAATAGTGAAGTGATTCGGGGCATTAGCTCAGCTGGGAGAGCGCCAGGTTCGCAATCTGGAGGTCGTGAGTTCGATCCTCATATGCTCCACCATAAAGAAAAAGGACGGCATCCGCCGTCCTTTTCTTTTTTTCGGAAATCTCCTGCTTTATCACAGAAGATCTTTCTTCGGTCATTCGACGATATAGGCATAAACGTTCCGCAAGTTGTAATATGAATTACTTCAGGAAGCCGTTGATGATCTGCTCTTCCGCTTCCTGCTCTGTAAGACCGAAGGTCATCAGCTTGATGAGCTGTTCGCCGGCGATCTTACCGATGGCCGCCTCATGCACGAGTGCCGCATCGACGTTATTCGCCTCAAGACCCGGCACCGCCAGAATACGACCGTTATCCATGATGATCGCATCGCACTCGGTGTGGCCGGAGCACGGTGCATTACCGGTCAGGACCGCATCGAACTTCTGGTAGGAATCATCTCTGGCGACAGAACGGGAGACGACATCGCAGGAGCAGCCCTCTCCGTTCAGATCGACACGGTAGTTGCTCACCGCGTTCTGATTTCCATGTGTCATCAGGCGTTCTCTTACCACCAGCTTCGCACCGGCAGCAAGTTCTGCCTTCGTATCACGGACCGTGTCATCCACGCCCTTGATCTGGACCAT
>DFFH01000093.1:31608-32365 GCA_002368805.1 Mageeibacillus sp. UBA3781
TCTTCCATATAGACTTCCGTGCCCGGATTTAAGATGCGCTTTCCCGTGCCGTCGCCGGAACCATAATGTTTCTCGACGTATTTCACCTTCGCGCCTTTTCCGACGAAGAAACGGTGGATACCGTCGTGTTCACTGTCCTTCGGTCCGCAGTTATCGATACCGCAGCCCGCGACGATCACGACATCGGATCCTTCTCCGATATAAAAGTCGTTATAAACGAGCTCCTTGATTCCGCTCGCTGTCATGACGACCGGGATATGGACACTCTCATTCTTTGTGCCCGGCTTGATCTTAATGTCGATGCCGGAACCGTTCTCCTTCGGGATGATGTCGATATTCGCCGTAGAGTTTCTCGCGACGGCTTTACCATTGGAGCGGATGTTATATGCGCCGACCGGCACCTTATGCAGATCAGCAACTTCTTCTAACAGTCGGTCAGAGACCGAATCCAGATTCAGCATTATTGCTCCGCCTCCTTCCTGATGATTCCCTTGCCGCAGCCCTTGACGGAAGAATCCGTGCCGCTCAGCTTTGGCAGCACTTCGTCCTTCGGACCGCAATACAGGAGCTGTCCGTCCTTCAGAACGACGATCTCGTCTGCGATATTCAGGATCCTCTCCTGGTGGGAGATGATCATGATCGAGCTGTCATGAATGTTCTTTCTCATATCTTCGAAGACCTCGATGAGGTTCTGGAAGCTCCACAGGTCGATACCCGCCTCCGGCTCGTCGAAGACCGACAGTTTCGATGCCTTGGC
>DFFH01000093.1:32412-37088 GCA_002368805.1 Mageeibacillus sp. UBA3781
ACCGTCGCGATCTCGATACGCTTCAGCTCACCGCCTGACAGGCTGCTGTTGACCTCGCGGTTGATATAATCTCTGGCGCAGAGTCCGACCGCCGACAGATATTTGCAGGCATCCACCGTAGAGAGCTTGGTGCCCGTCGCGAGGCGGATCAGGTCGAAGACCTGGATGCCCTTAAATCTGACCGGCTGCTGAAAAGCAAATCCGATGCCTTTTCTCGCTCTGTCCGTGATGGACATCTCCGTAATATCCTCTCCATCGAACAGGATCTTACCGGAAGTCGGGCGGATAATGCCCGCGATGACCTTGGCCAGCGTGGATTTACCGCCGCCGTTCGGTCCTGTAATGACCGTAAGATTACCTGTAGGGATCGTAAGACTTATATCACGGAGGATCTCTTTGCCGCTTCCGTCCTCATTCACTTCGAATGAGACATGTTGTAATTCCAGCATGGTTTTCCTCCTTCTCGAGAAGCACCCGTTTTCGAAGGGGTCTTCTCCACAATTACTTTATATCGTGATAACGTCCTTGTTCCACGTTTGGATATTGTACCACGATTCGGAATCCTTTTCCTGTTTCCGAGGAAACATTTAACTCAAAATTCATATCCTCGGCGATTTTTGCGGCCAGATACAGTCCCATCCCGGTCGCTTTTGACCTGGCCCGGCCACTGTCACCGGTGAAACCGCGCTCGAAAATATACGGAAGATCGCACTTTTTGACGCCGATACCGTTATCTTCCACGATCAGCCGGTCATCCGCTTCTATATAGAATTCCAGCCTCGGATCATCCGCGCTATACTTGATGGAGTTACTGACAAACTGCCCGAGCATATAGGAAAGGCCGCGTTTGTCGGCGAAGATCGTCTCGTCCTTCACTTTATTGATCACGGTAAAGTTCTTTTCGAGAAGGAGCGGGCGGTATTCCTCGACCACCTCATCGATAACTTCCCGCAAAGACAGTTTCTCGAAGAGATAGTCCTTCCGCTCGCCCTTGATCCTCGCGTACTGCAGCATCTGATCGACCGAGCCGCTCAGGCGCGCCCTGATATACTCGATCTTATAGGTCAGCTCAGGATCCATGCTGTCCCTGTTGTTATCGAGGATCAGGGTCAGAAGCGCGATCGGTGTCTTCGCCTCATGCGCCCACGCCTCGACATATTCCTCGTAGTCTTCATTCTGCGACAGAAGACGCGCCCGCTGCTGTTCTTTCTCTTCGATCATGGAAAGAAGGGTATCTGTCCGCTCCTTCTCCATCCCGGAAAGCCTGGACAGCAGGATCTTCATATGGTTCTCATCCGGGTCGGAAAGATAGTCTTCAAATGCCCTCCCGATCCGCCTTTCCCGGATATACAGCACCGCACACAGAAGCAGAAACGAGAGGATGGAGAACAGAACCAATGCTGACGCTACGAATCGAAAAGCACTTGTATCCGTCGTCCACAGAAGCACTATAAAGAAGATGTCGCTCAGAAGGACATAGATAAGAAACGGGATATAGTTTCGAAGCAGGCGAAGAATATGCCTCATGAAAGATCCTCCAGCTTATATCCCACACCACGTTCCGCCGTGATCCTGACCTTCAGCGGAAGCCCGGAAAGCGTTTTCTTCAGTCTCGTAAGATTCACCTGAAGTGCATTTTCATCGATAAATTCACTTGTCCCCCAGACCGCTTCGCAGATCGTCTGTTTCGGAACTGTTTTCCCAAGATCCTGAAGAAGCGTCTCCAGGATCTTCCCCTGATTCTTCGGAAGGAGAACGGAAGCGCCGTCCACATAGAGCGTATAAGTGCCGCGGTCGAGAAGGAATCCCGGGCCTTCGAGCATGTTCGTTCTACCCTCATACCTTCGAAGAACATTCGCGATGCGTGCCAGAAGTCTCTCCTTCCGGTAAGGCTTCGTGATAAATTCATCCGCGCCGAGTTCCAGCGCACGAAGCTCGTCCGGCAGCTGGTCACGCGAAGTAAGCACTACGACCGGGATCGCACTTCTGTTCTTCACCTCCCGGCAGATCTGAAATCCGCTCTTTTCCGGAAGGTTGATATCCAGAAGCAGAAGGTCCGGAGCGAGCGCAAGGACTTCTTCCGTCACACGGGAGAAGTCCTCGACACGGGTCACCTGGTACCCTTCTTTTTCGAGCATGGAAGCAAGCTCCATGGCAACCATTTTTTCATCTTCGACAACAGCAATGTGTTTCATGAATAAAGATCATTCTTCCCTTTCCGGCGTCATCAGCGTCTCGAGGAACCGGGAGCTGCTGCGCTTTACGATCAGCATGTACACACATTCTACCAAACAAAAGACTACTGCTACAATCGCTACGACCGGAAGCATCTTATCCATATTCATCTTCGTCCTCGAACTCAGGATCCCGAAGAAGAGAGACTTGGCCGCAAAGAACGTGCTCGCACAGGCGACAGCGATCGGAAGTCCGAAATACCAGTTAATCTGCCGTTTCGAGCTCTTATTCATCGCCTTATGGTCCGCACCGAGCTTCACGAGCGTCTTGTATCTTCCGGATGCACGCTTCTGTCCCATGAGGAACTGCACGCCGAGGATGGTATTTGCGACGACCAGGAAGATCAGGGCCAGGTAGATCGTGACATAGCTTGCCGCTACCAGATAGAAAAGCTGCCGTCCCATATTCTGCAGATAACTCTCGTAGTCAATATCTGTCTTATCCAGAACCGCATTAATATCGGTATAGGTCTTCACCATCGTGCTGCGGCTGTACTTCGCTCTATCGAGAAGGCCATTGAGATAGACCTCTTCTTTTCCCGCTGCAAAGTAATCAAAGTCCTGATCCGGCACGATCAGGGCACCGGAAAGCGTGATGAAGCTGTCGGTCACGATCGGCGCGCTCTGCATCTTCCCGGTCATCACGTATTCTTTTCCCAAAAGGATAACATGCGGTCTCTTCGAAAGGACGAGATTATCGAGGTCTTCGCTATATGTGAAGCTGCTACTCCTGTAGAGTCCGAGTTCGTCCTCTTTCAGATCAAGCGGTTCCTCGCCCATCGCTTTCAAAAGCGCATTATAGTCCGAGAGTCGGATCATGAACGGGAATCCGTCAATACTTCCCCTCTGGTTATGTTTCTCAAATTCCGGATCCAGTTCATCCTGAAGTTTTGCAAATTCTCCTGCTTCAAAAGCACTGTCATTATCTTTCTCTCCGACGATATATGGATGGGAGAGGCGAAGCTCCTCGAGATAGGAGAAGTTTTCGGATACTCCGAGTTCCGAAAGTCTCGCTTTCAGGTCATCCTCCGATCCGTTAAAGAAGTTCGTGAATGTGTAGTCGATGCGCTTTGTGTCATACATATCATAGGAAGCAAATGTACCGATACCGGCGGCCAGGCAGGAACTTGCCACCAGGATCAGGATCGAGCAGATCGCAAGAGTTCCCGACTTAAAGATGACCGTATCCTCGATCTGGCGGAAGGTAAAGACCGAGAGTTTCCCGCCGAGTGCTTTTCGAGCGATAATACCGATCAGGACGCGGATCCCCCGGAACAGGAGGATCGTGCCCAGAAGCCCCAGGACGACGGTGTCACGGAGTGTAGTAACGGTTGCCCATGCATTTCCGGAAAGGCCCTGCCTGTAGGCAAGTACCAGACATACCACACCCAGGATAAGAAACACCGCGGAGAGCGCCGGGCAGTCCTTCTTTCTGACATTATCCGGAGCATCGGAAAGAAGCGAGCCCACTTCTTTCCGCGCGAGTTTTACGGAAAGGATCAGGAAAGCCAGAAGTTTTGTCAGGAAAAACCCTGCCGCCGTAAGAAGCGCCGCGGAGAGCGAGAATGTGGACTGATGTCCCATAAATCCGATCCCCACTATCTTTACTGTCACCAGGCTGATCACCTCCGTGATCAGGACAGAGACCGGAAGGCCGATCAGAAGCGCCAGAGCGGAGCTGCCGGTATCTTCGAGAAGAAGCATCAGAAGAAGTTTGGTCTTCTTCATGCCCATCATGATATAGACACCAAATTCATGGGACCGCCTCTCGATCTGGTACTTACTGGCAAAGTAGATCAGGGCGAAAACGATAAAGAGCGTAAAGCCGTAAAGGACGGAGATCATGGCGAACAATTTTCTGATCGCATCACCTTCCAGTGTTTTCAGGTAGCGCATCACATCCTGGCTGTCCAGAGAAAGCACCACATAAAAAGCGATGATCGAGATGATCAGCGACCCCATGAAAAGCGCATTCTCTTTATGACTTCTGACGCTGTTACGGAAGACGAGCTTAAAGAACATTTGCGGATCCTCCTCCCAGCTGTGCCAGCACTTTCAGGATACGGTCGTAAAAAGATTCGCGGCTCTCCTCATCTTCTTTTCTGAGCTCGTGGAAGAGCTTACCGTCCTGGATAAACATGATCCGGTTGCAGAAAGAAGCGGCATTGGAATCGTGGGTGACCATGAGGATGGTCGATCCTTCTTCATTATTCAGGCCGGAAAGCTTCGTCATCAGTGCTTTTGCATTCTTGGAGTCCAGCGCGCCGGTCGGCTCATCGCAGAGGATCATGCCCGGATTCAGGATCAGGGCGCGGGCCGCCGCGATACGCTGCTTCTCACCGCCCGACATCTGGGACGGGAACTTGTTGAGAATATCTTTGATCTCCAGGTATTCCGTGATCTTCCGGAAACGCTCCGAGTCCGCATTTTCCTTCCCGCCGT
>DFFH01000103.1 GCA_002368805.1 Mageeibacillus sp. UBA3781
TCAGACAGCACCTTCTCCCAAATGGCTTCTTCCGTCCAGGTAAAAGGTTCATCTCTGGTCTCAAAATCCGTTACCTCATCACAAGCCCAATCAGGATCTTCGCTGTCAAAAGAAGAGCATCCAACCACTTCCAGAGACCAGCTGCCATCTCCATCCTCATACAGATTAAAACAGACTGATACCACTCCTTCAGGTATGCTTCTGTCAAAAACGCTATCAAGCCAAGTGCTTATCTTGTCATACATAAGTAATATCCCCCTTTTGCATTTGTCTGCCAACCTTTATATGATGAATTGTTGTTCATTTTGCTGATAATTTTCTATACTAAGGGTTACCCCCGTTTACAACAATTATACAACAAAAAATTGGTCGTAAATGAGGGGCGAAGATTAGAAAAGCGACTAGGCAGATTTTGCCTAGTCGCTGTAGCGTGTTCTCTTTATTTCTGTTTATAAATCTTTAGTTCCCAGTCGCGAATTGGTCGCAAAGTCGCAAAATCGAAACCCTGAAACCACTGAAATCTCAGGCTTTATTTGTCCAACGACTTCATCGTCGGGAGCAGTAGTCGATGACTTTTTTCATGACCGATGCGGACTGAGTCTTCTCCTGAATGTAGTTAACTGTCGCCATAGAATCGCCTCACGATCATAAACAAAGAAGCATTCAGAAGCTTCAATTCTCTCGCAAGTTCTTCGAAATTTTGAGTTTGCACTTCACCGGAGTTGATCTTCCTTGCAATCTGATTGATGTTGTTTCCGATCCGTTTTTCTTCCAGCAGCATCGGGTGAAGATCATCGCACACAATAAATTCTGCGCCTCGAACGGAGTCCAAAATGAAATCTGTGACGGTCTTTTTTGCTTTCCTGGCTCCTGTGACGATAACATCTTTCTCCTTTGGCGTGAGATGGATCGACAGATTTTTGCTTCTTTTCCGGGTGATTTTCTTCCCGGTGGAACTGTGTTTTTCGAGTGGGTTCGGGCTACCGCCCGATTCTTCCGCGTTCGGTGGCATGCCGAATGCTCTGCTTGCCTTTTTCTCTTCCACTACTTCTACATCTCTTGTGGCTTGCCACTGAGCGGATGGATTGGCTGAAAAAGAAATGGTTTGCTTCTCCACTTCCGTGTCTGCGTTACCGTTCATTTCTGCGTTCACTTGTGACGCTTGTGACGATGTGACGCTTTCTTGGAGGGGGTGGGTATTTTTCATCGTCACATCGTCACGCATCGTCACCACCACCTTCCACATTTGGAACCTGATCGCTTGGGGTGATCAGCATGAGAGTGATTTCTCTTCCGATGCGGCTTCGGTTTCTCGTGAAGAGGATCCCGGCACGTTCCAGATCCAATCTCTTTCTTCTGAGTTTCCCACTCAGGATCTGACCCGGTTTGTCAATCCCAAGTTTCTGGGACAATTCACTGGCACTGCCTCGATACTCTTTCGTCTCCTTGATGTACTCAACCACCTTACGCATATCCGGATCACTTTCCAGCGAGTCCATATATGAAGAGTTATCTTTCAAGCACTCCCACTTGCAGGTCTCCTTATTGAACTTCAACGTAAGTACGTGATCCTCATAGTCTCGGCAGCTGCAATAGAGCTTCGCTACCTCATCTTCGAACTTGTCCTTTTCGAGGACAAAACTCCCATCAGCACCACCGGTCACTCCATTGGATCCGGAAATGTTGTTCATCGGGTAAGGGGACTTGCTCTTATTTGTATGGTGTATTACCAGAATCGTGATATTATTGTTGGTAGAGAACTCGTGAAGAGCTCTCATAATGTTGTAATCATCCTGGTATATGCTGGCTGTTGCGATAGATTCGCCTTTTACCGCAGCAAGCGTGTCAATTATGACAAGGCCTATGCCAGGGTGTTTTTTCTTTTCATCTGAAAGCTGACGGATAAGTTCGCCTCGCACGGTCAGTGCATTGGTTGCATAGTAGAAACCCGGTGGAACTCCGGTTCCATTTCGAAGGATTCTGTCCTGCAACCGTTTCTCTCCATCCTCAAGTGCCAGATACAACACTTCTGTCATAAAGACTTCGTGTTCCCACATAGGTTTTCCTGAAGCAATATGAAGTGCCAGATCAAGTGCAAGCCATGACTTTCCACTCTTTGGATCGCCTGCCAGAATATACACGCCTACACCCGGAAGAAGCGTATCCACCAAGTGCGGCTTGTCTTCGAATTCTTTTTCCATCAGATCTTCGATCGTCTTTGTTTCCAAAGGTTCATAAGAATTGTACATGGTTGTTTTCCTTTCTGTAATATAGTTTCTTCTTTGCCCGTATTTACCGTCCACTCCCGGGCAGGAAGTCTCCCTCCTTACGAGGGTTCCTTCGGATCTCCTTCCCCCAGGACTTCTGATCCTTCTTACCTCGCTCATTGGGTGTGACGGCTCACGATGCTCGTTCATCGCTTCAACGCTCGGCCTGTGACTACGGGTAAGGTTCCTATGGAGGGGAGGGAACTGCTATTCAGTTTTCAAGGTTCATAGAAGATGTCGAGATTCATCTTCCGATTGTCTGTTTTCATCACTCCTTTCCGACTAAAGAAGCCCCGCAACCACAAGGTTACGAGGCTTCTCCTCTTTCTTCGTGGTGCCGATTTCTTATCGTCACCTTGATTGTATGGCGGTCCATTTCGTCTGTCACTTGGAAGTTTCATGAACCGATTTTGGAACAGTTTTTGGGACAAGTGCTGGGACTAATCTATAGTAGCGAATGGAAGGTCAGATAGCTTTATCATCTCATCACGCTTGCGAGGAATAACATAGTGCCAGAGACACAAACCGAACATAATCATCGCTTCACGCTTCCGATCATATAATCGGCTGTATTCGACCCGGAGTTCATGAGCAATCGTCTCATCATCTTGAACGAAAGATGTCAGATAGTATTGGTTTATGACACCGGAATACAGGTCTCCGTCCGGAAACTCTCTCAGCTTCGCTATTGTATCCTCTACGAGTTCCGTAAACCATTCAACTTTGATATGGTGGTATATGATGATCGAAAGGTCATGTTTCCCTTGATCCGGATCGAGTTTAT
Organism: Mageeibacillus sp. UBA3781; assembly: GCA_002368805.1. Taxonomy (GTDB): domain Bacteria; phylum Bacillota; class Clostridia; order Saccharofermentanales; family Saccharofermentanaceae; genus Scatonaster. The sequence continues at coordinate 3,052 of DFFH01000103.1, forward strand.
CTAGAATATCCAATGCTTTCATATAGTCCAGCGGCGGGCAAGGGTAGAGAAAAGAAAACTCGTCTTCTTTCGCTCTTTTCAGTACAACAAGATCCGAATAGAGAGACAGGATCTTCTTGGACTTCTTCTTAATATCGTTTATGTCTACTCCGTATATCGTGCACAGTGCAATTATTCTCTGCCAAGCTACCGTGTCATGTCTTCCCATTTCATCTCTCCTTGTATCAGATTTAGAAAACGAACATATATTCTATATAGCCGAATAATAGCACGATATTCTACACTGTACAAGAGGAAAACCATGATAAAAATGTTTACAAATGAGCATATATCTCCGAAAGCCTCCAAACGCCTAAGATCAGGGCTAATTGTAAACTTTCAATCGGACAACTGTCGGACCACATTGTCCCAATTTTAGGACAGGAGAGGGAGCATACTAAAGAGTTACTGTAAAGCACATTGCAAAAGTGTCAGGTAAAATACTGCAAATCTGTCAACCAAAACACTGCAAAAGTGTCAAGTAAAACATTGCAAATCTGTCAAGTGAATGGTAGAATCTCAGTTGACACTATGTGAAGGAGTGCAGCGTAATGAAATATCTGAGAAGAATTGCCGATGACCAGTTATCATTGAAATTAGAGGCATTTGGAGCCGCACTGATTACCGGACCCAAAGGATGTGGTAAAACAACCACCGCCAAACAAAAAGCCAAAAGCGTTGTTGAATTCCAAGACGAGGATGAACGAGAAAACCTTCTTCTCATTGCCAATACGCAACCATCAGATCTATTAAAAGGTGCAAAACCAAGATTGTTCGACGAGTGGCAAGATGCTCCGAAGATTTGGGGGGCTATAAGGAAAGATGTGGATGATTCTGGCGAAGTCGGACAATATATTCTGACTGGATCGAGTGCGAAAAAAGTAAAGACACCACATACCGGTACTCTTCGCATTTCAAAAATGAAGATGTATCCGATGAGTCTTTACGAGAGTGGCGAATCCAATGGTCAAATATCGTTACAAGCTCTTTTTGATGCTCCTGATACATTCGACGGTTGCGAATCGGATTTAACAATAGATGGCATTAAATTTGCCATCTGCCGTGGTGGATGGCCAGCATGCTTTAAAGCAAAAAGCCAAGAAGCACAATTGCTTATAGCTCGAGATTTGTTTCAGCAAACATGTGGAGTAGATATATCAAAGGTTGATGAAGTAGAGCGGAATCCAATATGGGCGCAGACTATTTTACGATCCTATGCACGCAATCTCTGTACGCTTGCTACAACAAAAACTATTCTTGCGGATGTGACAGCAACTTGCGACATGTCCAAACAGACATATTACGAATACATATCCGGTTTTGAAAAGCTGATGATTATCGAGGATATATCGGCATGGTGTCCGGCAATTCGATCGCGTACATCAATGAGATCATCAAACAAGCGAAATCTCATAGATCCGTCTATAGCAACTGCAGCACTTGGTATATCTCCGGCGTATTTCTCTCGAGATTATAAGACTCTTGGTTTTCTGTTTGAGTCATTATGCATACGCGATTTAAAAGTCTACTCTTCTGCCAATAACGGTACTATTTCCTATTACCACGATCGTCTCAACCTAGAGGCTGATGCAGTATTACACCTTGAGGATGGTCGTTATGCTCTGATTGAAATCAAATTAGGTCAAAATGAAGTAGATGAAGGTGCAAATCATCTGTGCGAAATCGAGAGACTTATTAAGGAACACAATTCTGATGGTACTCAATCACCTTTGCGTTTACCGGATTTGAAACTTGTCATCACAGGAACAAAATACGGCTACCGCAGAGATGATGGGGTATTAGTAATTCCGATTGGTTGTTTACGTAACTAATTGGAATCATCCTCACTTTTATGTCATAGGACGATTGAGGGAGCATACTGGAAAGATGGCTTTCTACGTTTTCGACTGTTCAAGATTTGATACAAGAATCAATCCATATAGCAGATTAATCATTTTCACACAGTCGAGTTGAGTTTTTCTTCTCAGTGTTCTTCCATGTGCGATCCAGTGTCGATTTAGTCCCTTGGGCTCTTCATTTTTGAAATCATAAAATGCTACGAATGTGTCCAGTGTTTTTTCCAACGTCATTATAAGCGTAATCATAGCGTACTCGTCATTGTCTAATACTGCATCCTTATTCAGTTTTTCTTTGATTACAGCAATTCGAGTATTGAGTCTGTGAGTCTGATCATTGCTGACCACCGAAAGAAGTCCGTCAAATACAGCAGTAAACCCGACTACAGCGAGATCATTTTTCTTTTCTCTGAACGCATCAACTGCTTGAGTATATAAGCGCCTAAAAGGTTCTATTTGATTCGAACTCAGAGTTTTGTTAATTATCTCATCTACCTTTTTATACTTGTCTTTTATCATGCACTGTCTGAGAAATGAGTTTATATTTTTGGCATCAACTATGTCATCTACAAAATCTTGGTTCATATAATCCCAGTAAACAAACTGAGCTTCTCCCAATCGCTCAATCGCTTTGATCTTTCGTCCGATTCCTAGTAATACCTGACTGCTTGCTATGAGTTTAGGCTTCAAATCCTCAACAAATTCAGTGAAAGGCTTAACTATCTCTCTTAGATTTTGCATTACTTCGTTTATTGGGCGAACAAGCTCTCGAAGGCCCGAAAGAAATGCTTGCAATCCTGAAAAATCAGGAAAATTCCATCCGCTTGAATTGTTCATTTTAAATCAATTCCTTTCCTAAAGCTCTATGCTTTTCGTAAGCGTCAAACCACGCGCCCCGAGAAAAAATAACGCTGCGTTTGGCACAGCCTCGTAAGGATATAAAACTTATCAGGGTATAGCAAGGTAAAAAGCAACTGGCTCGGCAATTGTCGAGTCAGTTGTTTGTTTTTGAAATCATCCACGGTTTTGACCTGTTCCATTTGTCCATGCTTTATCAAGCAACGCGCCTGAACGTTCAGGCGCAATTATCTTGTCAGGGAGATTCCCTGAGACCCTTTTATTCTGCCATGCGCGGATTACTTCCCTGCCCGGAGGATCACCCCGTTTTCCATCTCGATGACATGGTCGCACAGGAGCTTCACGTCTTCTGCGTTGTGGCTGGACAGGATGATCAGGTGCCCTTTTTCTTTCAGTTTAAGAAGCAGAGTTCGCATCTCCGCGATGCCATGTTTGTCCAGTCCGTTAAAAGGCTCGTCCAGGATCAGCACCTTCTGATCTTCCATAATCGCCTGCGCGAGCGCGAGTCGCTGCCGCATCCCCAGACTGTATTTTCGAACCGATATCCGAAGCTCCGGATCCAGCCCGCACATCGAAAGTGTCTCCTTGAGTTTTGCAACATCAGGTTTTCCGGACAATCCGCACAGGACTTTCAGGTTCTTCATGCCGGAATAGTAGTCGATGAATCGCGGCGTCTCGATAATGATTCCCGCATGCCTGAGATAGTCTGTATCCTTGCCGATCCTTTTCCCGTCGAAAAGCACTTGTCCGGAGTTTGGGCGGATGAAGCCGCAGATGCATTTCATCAGCATCGTCTTTCCACAGCCGTTGTTCCCGACAAGTCCGGTGATCGTCCCATAGTCGAAACTGCACGTGATTCCCTTCAGAATCTCGTGTTTCTTTATCGTCAGGTTCACATCTTTTACTTCTATCACGTCATCACCTTCGTTTCATCTTTTTTCGGGACCGCCAGGATAAGGATAATCAGTGTGATATCCAGTATCAGGAAATACAGGAACGACCCATAAAGCGGGAATGCCATCTCACTCTTATATTGATTGTAATGGAGCCATGTAATCGAGTGTGCCAGCGGGAATACCCAGCGGAGTACGGATTCGAAATTACAGACCGCCGTTCCTCCAATGATCAGAAATCCATCTGTTACCAGGCCGATAAGCTTTCCTCCGATCTTGGAGAATAAGAGTATGACCAGAGAAATAAAGTGAAAATATAGAATCAGCATAAAGAACGTATATGCGAAGCTTCTTTCCGCAGATATGTTATTCAGGAGATTCGTCGGAATCAGTTCCATCAAAAAATGGTCTTTATCCGGATACGATTCGTAATACTCCCTTACTGCCCGGCTGAACCCGGTTCGCAGGGATATGAAATCGCACGAAAGAATACTGGAAAGAAGGAAGATAACCACGACTACGAACACGGCCGATAGCAGCGAATAGAGGATCTGCCCCATGTACCAGATGCGGTCATTCATGCGGATCTTAAAGAAATAGATCTCCTGCCCCTGTCTGGGGAAATCGGCCATCATGACAAGATACAGGAGCGGAAGGACAAGGAGGATGACGCCGGAATTCCCGCACACGATGAAGGGTTCCGTCAGGGAAAGCTTCATGCCGCCCATATCTGTATGGATCTGCCGTAACGGATCGACTGCCTGATACTTGATGAATATCGCGAACAAGGCGAATATGAGGATCTTGGTACTCCGAAGGGATTTATTCAGTTCTATCGTGGCAACAGAAAATGCCGTTTTCAGATTATTCCAGAGCATAACGACCATCCTCGCTTAACGATATATATGTCAAAATCACCGCCGGAACCATGAGGATAAGAACCAGCCATACGCTCATGGTTCCTATCTTCCCTTCTACCCGGATCACTGCATCGATACGGATGGATTCGATGAACTTCGCTATCTTCTCATTCGTCATGAAAAACTTCGTCCAGAGTCTTGACTCGATTTCTCGGATTACATAGTTCAGCATGACCGGAAGGCACATCAGGATATATTTGTCCGTGAAAAAGATAGTCGTATATATGGCAATCAGGGATACCCTCATGCCATAGATAAACATCTGGACGAACCGGATAGCAAGCAACTGGAGTTCACTCAGATCTGACATGAATGAAGGTGCAACACCATATTCCGAAGGAGCGGGAAACTTGAGATAGATGATGATTCCCAGAATCAGATAGCCAAGAACCAACGTGCACCCGGAAGACAACATGGCGGATATCGTCTTCGACAGACTGTATTTGATCTTCCCTTCACGAATCAGAAGAAATCGGATCGCGCCGTTGCTCTTCTCAGATGCGGTCACATAGACATATCCTAAAGATACGATCATGGGAAGAAGTAGCGTGATATACCCGTTCATGGCCATCTGATAAATCTGGTACCGGTTTAATTCCGCGGAAGTAAGAAGCGTGCTTCTCTTCGCAGAGACGAGAAGCTCCAGAATCGTATAGCCTTTCCCGGAAGGCGTCGTGTATCCGACATTCAGAAGGCACAGGATGACGATCCCCAGACACGAAATCAGGGAAAAGATCGGATGCATGTTTTTTCGGAATTCAATACCTATGCTTCTCATTACCATATTCAGAATTCACTTCATCAATTATTCAAGCTAATTGATCCCGATGCATAACAGGCATAACCAGGTCTCGCAGACATATATAGGGTTACATACCCTGTCGGATAGGAACCAATTCCCACATCAATTAAAACCGTATCGACAGAATTGATGAAAACTGTTCTGTTTTCCCCGGTTGGTAATTGCCAAGATACCTTTAAGTAACTGTTTGGAGCCCCCGAATAGTAGGAACAAGTGAGAATGTATCCATCAGTGTAATATGGCATGATAAATGTGTCCGTTATTTGATTATATCCATTAGGCGCACTTGGATTATATACGATACTCCAATTATCAGAACTTGCAGCTGATACCGTTGTTGATGTCACACAGATCAGCATGGTCATCACGAGGATTACTGCATTTGCTCTTATTGCTCTATATACCTTCACGCTATCTCTTCTCCTAAATCTTTGTAGTTGGTGTTACCTCAATTTATGATTCCGTCGGGTATGTGTAATAGAAGACCTCTCCATTAATGGAGTCCACCATGCAGCGGATATTCCTGCTATCAGAATGATTGTAGCCAGTGTAAACCCAGCAAGGATAGACTGTCTCTTTGTTGGTTTCTTTATCAACTATCGTACAGTACAAATACTCGACTTCAGATACATCGATCTTCATCTCTTTGGCAAGGAAAGAATCTAGAATATCTGTAGCCGTCAGTAGCGATATAATTTGTGTCTGTGAGTCAGTCAATGGCACAAACTCAAATCCCTGAGAAAAGCCAGCATACGCATCAACATTCCCGTCAATCGTATACGCATTCTTTATGTCAAATTGAACATAGTACTCCGACGGACCTCTTTGCGTACCATTATTTCCATACAAGAAGGGGACTCCTTTGTATACTTTTCTGACATTGAAATTGTATCCATATATGTCCCCGATAGAGAATACCGAAACATACGGACCATCTATCGTCATTCCCTCCGGTCCGGTAAGTGGCGTTCCTTTCTCAAAATACTTCTTAACCGTATCTGCCGCATCACCGATCTTCACTTCTCCATTCAGAAGCTGATAAGATTTGTCTTTCAAATCTGAAACGAGACCTCCTTCAACGATATTCTCTGAATAAAAACCCATGGCGTCTAGTCCCGACTTGTTTCCCGGATTAACATACTGAGTAATCACGCCATTGCTCATAGAATAGATGTTGTAATAGCCCATCTGTAGATGACAGAAAGGAGTGTTAATAAAAAAGCCGTTTCCTGATTCGAATTCAGGATAATAGTCAAACACCGCAGGGTAGTCGTAAGGATAGTCCGCACTCTCATTAGACGGGTATTGGTTACTTACGTCCCTGAGCTCCGTTTTTAGATCTATGTTTTCGATATGCTCTGAGGCAAGCCACGCCTCAATCGTAGCAAGGCTTGCCTCAGCAGTAATATCCGGGTACATGACATTATAAATTCCAACTTCAGATGTGTCCGGAAATGCAGCAAATCTGCATTCCGAGAAATGTATTTTACCGTAATCCTTTTGAGAAACGGTTTTTCCTTCATCAGTATACAATGCACGATAATCCTGCAATCCGATTCTCGGATAATTTGCAAGAACAGAAACACTCTCAACTTGGGAATTGTCAGATATATCTGTATTACCAAGATTTGCCGTGTTCTGTCGCTCTGTCCCTGCTATCTCCTCATTAATGCTTGAAGAACAGGAAACCAGTACTGTCGTGAAAAGCATCATGGCGATTATTACTATCAGTACCCTTCTCATATCGCGACCTCAAGAGTTGATGGAAATCGTTCCACTGGCATAGACTGAATAATCAGTTCTTGCAGTAAGAGTAAATGTAACATTGCCTGAAGTGCTAATTCTCATCTTCCAGACTGGTGTGTATCCAGTTGATGTGATGATGATTGTTTTATTCATTCCACCGGCACTCGAAGAAGTAACGGTAACTTGACTTCCATTTACTCCTGAATAAGAAGAGCAGTACGCTTTGTATCCATCGGAGTAGTATGATACCGTAGCAGTGTCTGTTTGGTTGCTATACATGGACGGCACATGCGGATTGTAGTTGACGCAAAAACTATCCGATGATGCAGCAAAAGTGCCTACCGACATCGCACCGATAACAGAAACAACTGCTGCCAATGCAGCTAACTTACTAAGAATCGTTTGTTTTTTCATAGTTAAAACTCCTCTCAATTACGTGATAGATTGTTTACATCCGCACTCTCCTTTGACATCAGAATCAACGCTCTTTCATACTCTCTGCCAGAATCACTGGTCGAGATACGTATAATAGAAGACTTCTCCATTAATGGAATCAACTGCGCAGCGGATATTTCTTCCGTCGGAATTGTTATGACCTGTGTAGACCCAACACGGATAAACTGTCCGATTCATAGTTGATACTTCCTCAATCGTTACGTACATGAACGAAACGTCATATACCTCTATCTTCATCTGTTTTGCTAGGAACTCTTCAAGTATATCGGTCGCTGTTTCCAGTGGTATGATCTGCGTTTGTGGACCGATTATATCCTCAAATTCGAATCCCTGTGTAAAACCAACATACGCATCCACATTTCCATCAATTGTATACGCTTTCTTTATATCCCAATCTATATGATAATCTTCCGGCGCCTGGAAGGTTCCAAAGTCTCCATATAAGAATGGAACACCTTTATAAACTCTTCTAACATTGAAATTATAGCCATATATGTCTCCGATGGAGAATACGGAGGCATAAGGAACATCTATCGTCATCCCTTCGGGTCCGGTAAGTGGCGTTCCTTTTTCAAAATACTCCTTGACCGTATCTGCCGCTTCTCCGATTTTTACTTCTCCATTTAAAAGTGTATACGATTTGTCTTTTAAATCTGAAACGAGACCTTCTTCTACGATATTATCCGAAGAAGGATCCATGAAATCATGATGAGCCAGTTCTCCGGGACTAATATAGTGAGTGATAACACCATTGCTCATGGAATAGATATTGTAACCGCCCATTTGTATATGACAATCAGGAGTATCGATAAAAAAGCCATTTCCGGTCTCAAAGTTAGAAGAGTAACTAAACACGGCCGGATAATTGTAAGGATACTTCGCATTGTCATTACTCGAATACTGACCGCTTGCATCCCGCAGTTCAGTCTTGAGATCAACATTTTCGATATGCTCCGAAGAGAGCCATGCTTCAATCGTGGCAAGGCTCTCCTCGGGAGTGATATCAAGATCCTTGACCTTATATATGCCAACTTCTTTCGTTTCCGGCACATTTCCAAACTCGCACCGAGAAAAATCCATCGTCTTATACTCTTTTCCTGATACCGTCTGAACACTTTTCGAATACTCGGAAAAATATCCGGACAAACCCACACGCGGATACGTCGAAACAATCGGAACCGTCTCAGATTGAGAACTATCCGCTTCATCTTTCGTGCTAGATACGATTGTACCAGACTGATCCGTCCCTGCGATTTCCTTATTCACATCAGAAGAACAGGAGGCGATCAGAGATGAACAGCATACGATTGCGCATACTAAAGCCAATTCTCGTCTCATGTCGATACCTCATCACACTGATACAACCTTTCCTGAAGCAGTAGCCATATATCCAAATCTTGCCGTTGCCAATGCAGCTAACTTACTAAGAATCTTTTGCTTTTTCATAGTTAACTCCTCTCAATTACGTGATAGATTGTTTGCCTCTTCTTCGACGAAACGTGTTTCCTCAAGAAGGCAACTTGGCACCTTCGCTTCAAACGTCCCCTTTGCACTCGGAATGCCGGCATTCTTGATAGCGCCTGCTCGAATAGAACCAAGGACTCTATCCAAAGCGTTCTTCTTCATTCTTTCATACAGTCTCATAGGCAATGCCCTCCTCGTAGTTGTTGATGGCTTCAATCTAGCACAGCCGGAAATAGATTCATAGGCGTTTGCGACGAACGACACGAAATTTGCGACGAACGACATCATTTTTGATATTTTGACCATGTTATACTATGTGTATCAACTTGACTCGAGAGTGAATATGAGAATCGCAATTTTTGATGACAACCCAAAAGATCGGGAGAGCTTGTCCCGAATGATTCACGACTGGATAAAAAACGGGAAGCATTCGGATACTGTAATCCGTGAATTTAGCACCATCCGTGAGCTTTCCTCCGAATTGGATAATCAATGTCATTTCGATGTCTTTTTCCTGGATATCGTAACGCCGGAGGCCCATGATGCCGGGTATCGCCTGGCAGAAAACATCCGCGCGCGAAATATCCGTTCCGCGATCATCTTCACGACGAACAGTGCCGAGTACATGGCAGATGCTTTCGAAATCTCCACATATCGGTATCTGGTCAAGCCCGTCCGGGAAGAAAAAGTCTGGGGCGCGCTTGAAAATCTCGCATCTGCCCAATCTTCAACCAAGCGTTTCGTCTCTCTCTTTCACGGAACAGAGGAAAACCTCTTGATTGAATACGACAAGATTCTCTCATTGGAAGCATTCGCGCGTTTTCGAGAAGCAAAGATAACGCTAACTGACGGAACTTCCGAGACCGTAAAGCTGACCTGTTCTTTTTCCGAACTTCTTGAAAAGCATCTTCCACAGGAATTCATTCAGTGCTGCCGGGGAATCGTGATTAACATGCATCACGTTAAGAAATATAGCCACAACTCGGTCTGTCTGGGATGGGGAGACTTCGAGATGAATGTCTCCATCGGAAGGAAATACCGCGATGACTTTCTTAACAAGATGGTAGAGTATCACAGGGGGATCTGAAAATGGGCTGGACACTATACGAGATTGCTTTGAATCTATTTCAGGGATTCCTCTATACGTGGTTCGTGACTTCTATGCTCAAGAAGAAGACGCCGGAACATATCTCATCAATTTGCTGCGCACTTCTTCTATCCGCTTTTTATTCTTCATATCTGCTATTTCCCTTGCCGGATTGGGATACATGGATATTCTTGATTCTTATCTTATATGCTGTGTTTTTCTTTCGAGGGACGCTGGTTCAGCGCTTATTCTGGAGCATCATCCCCATTCTCGTTGTCAATTCCATCGCCGGGATAACATATTATCTGTTCTCGGCATTTTTCGAAAAGAACATGAACGAGTTGATGATTTCCGGCTCGCATCGCATCATGTTTACTCTGACAGCCAATATTCTTATGTGGGCAGTCCTTTTCTTGATAGTGAAGTTCTATCCAAGAAAAGAACTCTCTATGAACCCATCATATCTTCTTCTGATTGCAAATCTCCTATGCGTATTCCTGATTGATTTGCTATTTGAAATCAACACCGAATATCACATTCCCATCCGCTTTCTCCTAATCGGATGCGCAATCTCGCTTTCCATAGGCATTATTACCATTGTTACCAATCACACGATCGCCCGGCAAACCGTCCGCGAACAGCAACTTCTTTTCCAGAACCATCAAATCAAAGAACAGCAACAACAGATGGAATTATTGCAGGAGAATTACCAAACCACCTTGCAGCTGCGTCACGACATCAAGGCGTATGTCAGCGATATAAAGAGATTGATTGAGCAAGGAAAACTCCCAAATCAGCCGGAATACCTGCGCCAACTGGAAGAACAGGCTACTCCTTCCTACTGTACCGGCAATCCGGCTCTGGATTCTATTCTCCCACTCAAGATCCAGAAAATCCTAGATCTCGGGATTGAATTCAATGGCGCGAATCTTCACTATACAGGAGGCATGAACATCAGCGAATACCTGCTCTGCTCTCTCATCAGCAACATGCTGGATAATGCTGTTGAAGCCTTGGAAGAACGAAAAGATCGTCATGGTACACGCTATATTTCCCTGGAGTTCATATATAATCAGGCCGGTCTTCTGATTCTCTGCGAGAACCCGCTTCTTGGCCTTCTTCCCAAGATGAAGCAAGTCTCCTTCCTCAGTAAGAAGAAAGAGCCCTATCACGGACTCGGAATCTCCATTATGGAAGGGATTGCTCGCGAAGCGGGCGGACAATTCGATATCGTCATCGCCGGCGATCAATTCCGCGCCATCGCCCTTATTCCTCCGAAAGATAAATCCGTTTCCGAACCATCTAAGGATACAGAACATGAAAATGATTGAATCTCTTACAGATAACCTTATCAGAAAAGGGCATATACCTCAGGAAGACCGAGATATCTATCTCTATGGCTTTGATATCACATTCTACACGATATGGTCCACGGTTGCCTTGCTCCTGATCGGACTCGCACTGCAGCAATTCTGGGCAGCTGTCATTATCGTTTCTTTGTTCTATACATTCCAGTCAACCGGTGGTGGATACCATGCGAAATCTCATCTGGCATGTCTGCTTACGATGATTCTCGGACTTCTCGCCGGTCTGGGTTTCGTATTCTTCAGAAAATGGACCTTCGTACTATGGGTCTTTTTCGGAATCGGGAGTGTTCTTCTATTCTCTTTTCCGTTGGTGCTTCACCCCAACAAGTCATTTTTGAACGCTAAGAGAGGACCTTTGACCATCCGATCTGAAATCACAACTCTCTTTCTGATGTCATGCGTGATCGCCCTGAATATCTATTGGAATAGATATCTTCACAGTTTCTCGGCCGCATTCTTGCTCTCTGGATTATCACGAATCGCCGGAAAGATTATCTACGATAGGGAAGTTATTCCAAACAAGATGAAACACTGAATTTAGGAACTCGCATGGGAGATGATGTTTTGAATGATTTGGAAGAGGAATTAGGCTTAGATTTGGAATGGTTGTAACGAAGTGTTTTCATTGACAAAACAGCATTTACTAATTAGAATAACAGTAAGAATCAGCATGAGCTGATTGGGCTGGTCGAAAGACCCTGGCCCACCAAGCGGCGGGGATATACCCCGCCATATTTTTTATGGGGGTTAATCGCTTGAAAAACGTTTTAAGTGTTTTTATTGATGAATCCGGTGTATTTGGCGAGTTTTCTACAAAAGCTCCATATTATATGGTCAGTATGGTCTTTCATGAGCAAAGAATAGATATAACTGATGAAATAGCCATTCTTGACAGGCATATCAAAGAATTAGGATTTCCACCTCATGCTGTACATATGGGCCCTCTTATCCGCCGTGAATCAATATATCAACTGTATGACGATGAAGCCGGTCGAGCAAGCCTTATAAATACCATGCTACAAATGAAGCAAAAACATTTATTCTAGCAAGAATAAGGTTATCCCCTTGAAACTCATACCCATAGACGCTCTCGAGAGCTCGAAGTGCCCATATATTCCAATCCTCATCAGATGTAGCATTTTCATTTACGACTCTTAGCTTTCGATCGAGCAACCCAATTCTATTAGAAAGAGGAATCTCCTTTCCACTTACTGCATCATAAAAACTGACTATGTATGGTGCTTCACCGCACGATATTTCAAGGCGTTTAGCGTCTACATATTCCTTCCAAGTTTTTCCTCTATTGTCAAAATCAATTCAGTTTTTCTAGTTTTCCACGAGT
>DFFH01000021.1:0-861 GCA_002368805.1 Mageeibacillus sp. UBA3781
TTGCAAGCTCACATGTAACCGGGATACGGCAGAGCTTTTCGATCGTATATTTGGAAGCACATCCTGCATAGTACGCAGAACCGCAGGCGGTGATGACGATCTTGTTGATGGACTCGAGATATTCTTTTGACCATTCGATATCATCGAGAACGATCTTGCCGTCCTTGATACGCGGAGCAACAGTAGCCTTAACGGCTCTCGGCTGCTCGATGATCTCCTTGAGCATGAAGTGCTCATATCCGCCTTTTTCCGCAGCTTCGATATCCCATGTGATACGGGAGATCTTCTTGGTGATGGTCTGGCCTGCCGCGTCAAATACCTTGACCTCTTCGGAAGTCAGTTCGGCAAATTCGCCGTCATCGAGGTAGATCGCATTTCTTGTATTGGCAACGAGCGCGGTAACGTCAGAAGCGAAGAAGTTCTCGCCTGCGCCGACGCCGAGGATCAGGGGGCTCGCCTCACGGGCCACTACGATCGTATCCGGCTTTTCTGTGCAGATAACACCGAGAGCATAGGAACCGGAAAGACGTGCGGATGTCTTGATGACGGCACGGCGGAGGTCGCCCTTGTAGTACATCTCAATAAGGTGAACGATGACCTCGGTATCTGTCTCACTGTCGAAGTGATATCCCTTCTCGATCAGTTCTTCACGAAGGGCGATATAGTTCTCGATGATGCCGTTGTGTACGATAGCGAAACGGCCGTCATTACTTAAGTGCGGGTGTGCATTGGTATCTGTCGGCGCACCGTGGGTCGCCCATCTGGTGTGTCCGATACCGGTCGTTCCGGGGCAATCCTTACCGTCTCCGGTCAGTTCACAAAGATTCGCGATACGGCCGCTGACCTTATCGACCTTGATCG
>DFFH01000021.1:968-2608 GCA_002368805.1 Mageeibacillus sp. UBA3781
CCATCCAGAAGGATCGGGGCCGCCTGCTGAGTTCCTGTATATCCGACGATTCCACACATATTCTATTCCTTTCTTCCGTATCTTCCGGGAGACTCTCCCTGTCTCTTCCGATACGAAAACGGGCTCGTTTTGAGCCCGCTGCGTTATTTTCTAATGATGATGCTTTCTCTTTCCGCGCCGACAGACACATACGTGATCGGGCATCCGATAGCCTTCTCAATATAGAGTACATAGTCCTGCGCAGCCTTCGGAAGGTCTTCCCATTTTCTGCATCCGGTGATGTCCGTCTTCCAGCCTTCGAAGTACTCGATGACCGGTTTGCAGTCATTGAGTGCGACCGGGAACGGGAAACGGTCGATCTTCTGTCCGTCCAGTTCATACTGTGTGCATACCGGGATCTTGTCCATGTAGCTCAGTACGTCGAGCTTCGTCAGTGCGATCTCGGTAGCTGCCTGTACCTCGATGCCGTAGCGTGTGGCAACGATATCGAGAGGACCGACACGACGCGGTCTTCCTGTCTTGGCGCCATACTCGAATCCGGCTTTTCTGAGTTCTTCCGCCTCATCGCCGAACATCTCACATACGAACGGTCCTTCACCGACACAGGTGGAGTATGCCTTTACGACACCGACAACATCGTCGATCTTTGCTCCCGGGAAACCGGATCCGATCGGCGCATAAGCCGCCATGGTATTCGAGGAAGTGGTATAAGGATGGATACCGTAATCGAGGTCACGGAGAGATCCGAGCTGAGCCTCGAAGAGGATGTTCTTATCTTCTTTCTTTGCCTGTGCTAAAAAAGCACCTGTATCACAAACGAAAGGTTTGATCTTCTCGCATGCATCTTCGACCCACTCTTTGAGCATGTCCATGGTATAAGGTCTTGCGCCATATACCTTGGTAAGGGTCAGGTTCTTCCACTCCAGAAGATCTGCCAGATGAGACATCAGGTGATCCTTATAGAAGAGTTCACCGGCGAGGATCGTCTTCTTCTGGTATTTGTCAGAATAGAAAGGTGCGATACCCTGCTTGGTGGAACCGAATTTCTTATCTGCCAGACGCTGTTCTTCCAGGCCGTCCAGTTCTCTGTGCCACGGCAGAAGCAGCGATGCACGGTCAGAGATCTTCAGGTTCGCAGGTGTGATTGCCACTCCCTGGGAACATACTTCGGAGATCTCCTTCCAGAGATTTTCCGGATCCAGCGCTACACCGTTTCCGAGAATATTTACAACACCATCGCGGAAGATACCTGACGGCAGAAGGTGCAGAGCAAACTTACCCTTCTCATTAATGACTGTATGACCGGCATTTCCTCCGCCCTGGAAACGAACGACGATATCGTACTTTTCCGTCAGAAGATCGACCATACGGCCCTTGCCTTCATCTCCCCAGTTGATGCCCACGATTGCGCAGTTTTTCATGTGTTTTGCCTCCTCTTGATGTGCGAAGCTCTCAAATAAACAATGGTGTCCTGTTGTGCTAAATCAAGACACCATTGTCAATACCGTCACATTTTATACTCTATATAAAGAGCGTTGTCAAGATTTTCCTTTTTCTTCCGCTTCCTGCTCTTCCTCCTCTTCCGGCTTGACCGGACCGAGTACTATATCTGCAAAATTGATCGGAAGTCCGATCGTCGG
>DFFH01000030.1:0-13260 GCA_002368805.1 Mageeibacillus sp. UBA3781
TGGGCGATGCGCTTCTTCAGACGCGTCTTCCGTGGCCGAGAAGCACGTTTATCATCGTGCATCCGAATAACCTGTGCGTGCCGGTCCTCGGAAAATGGACACCGGCGCTCGGCGGACTCCCGCTTCCGGACGAGATGGGCGCGTATAAGAATTTCCTCGCGGCGATCAGAAACCGGATAGAAGAGGGGCATCCTCTGGTGATCTACCCTGAAGCCCATATCTGGCCGTACTATACGAAGATTCGTCCGTTCCCGGATACGTCGTTCCGTTATCCGGTGGAGTGCGGGGTTCCTGCTTTCTGTTTCGTAAACACCTACCATAAGAGAAAGTTCCGAAAGAGACCGAAGATGATCACCTACATCGACGGGCCGTTCTTTGCGACGGAAGGATCCGGTGTAAGAGAGAAGATGAAAGATCTCAGGGCTCAGGTGTTCGAACGGATGACCGAGCTCGCTAAGAACTCGGATGTCGAGGTTATCAAGTACATAAAGAAAACAGATGCAGGAAGTGTGAAGGTTGAGCCTGACATGAAGACGATTCCGAGCGTCGGAAAAGAGGCGGACCATGGTTAACATACTATTCTGCGGAAATGCCGGAGTATTTGACGGGTTGCTGACCTGCGCGCTCTCGATGATGATGCGCACCGGTTCCAAAGAACCCTTCCGTTTCTTCGTTTTCACGATGGATCTTAGCTCCATCAAGGAGAACTATATCCCGCTGAAGGAATCCCAGATCGAAGTATTCCGCAAGACCATACAGAAGTATAACCCAGAAAATGAAGTATCCGTGATCGATGTTTCGGACCTTTATAAGGAGCACTTCTCGGGCTGCCCGAATGAGACGGCCTACTGTTCGCCATATACCCTGATCCGGCTCTTTGCCGACCTGATCCCCGAGATCCCGGATAAACTCCTTTATCTCGATGCGGACATCATGTTCAACAGAGACGTGCATCTGCTTTATGATACGGACATCTCGGCGGTCGAGTACGCCGCATGCCCGGACCACTACGGAAAATACCTCATCCAGCCGCACTATATCAATGCCGGAGTGCTGCTCTTTAACATGAAAAAGGCACGGGAGACGGGTCTTTTTGAGAAGGCAAGAGGCTGGATCAAGAAGAAAAAACTCGTCTTTGCCGACCAGAGCGCCCTGATCCGCTCGACATCGAAGAAGAAAGTCCTGCCGCAGAGATTTAACGACCAGAAGTTCCTGCATAAGCATACGGTCGTCCGGCATTTCTCGAAGCGGCTTTTCTACCTTCCGTATCCGCATACCGAGAATATCAAGCAGTGGCAGATCGAGAAAGTCCATAAGAAATTCCGATACCATCAGTTTGACGATATCTATCAGGAATATGGTACAATATTAGCAAACTACGAGGAGTATCTGAATGGCTAAACCGGTTATCCCGATTTTTTACTCATGTGATGAGAATTTCCTGCAATATTGTCTGGTGTCGATGGCTTCACTCCTGAAGAATGCGTCGCCGGACTATATTTACTGCATCTATATTCTCAACACGGATATCCCGGATGAGGTGCAGAAGAAATTCCAGGAAGACCTCGGAAGCATTCCGTTTTCCGCCGAGTATAAGGTGCAGTTTGAAGATGTCACGGATAACTTAAACCTCATCGAGCATGAGTTTCCGCTGCGCGACTACTACTCCAAGACCACATACTTCCGCCTCCTGATCGCGGACATGCATCCGGAACTGGATAAAGCCGTCTATATCGACGCCGATACGATCATACAGGGAAATATCAGTGCTTTTTACAACGTAGAGATCGGAGAATACTATCTGGCCGCCTGCCACGAACAGGTCATGGTGCAGATCAAAGAATATGGTGAATATGTCGAGCAGTGCCTCGGAGTCTCGCGGCATAACTATTTTAATGCCGGCGTGCTGCTTCTGAACTGTCAGGTGTTCCGCACCAAGCAGATCCTCCACCGTTTCCTCGAGGAACTGCATACCTATGACTTTGTCGTCACGCAGGACGAAGACTACTTAAACCTCATCTGCAAGGACCATGTGCTTTTCCTGGATCAAAGATGGAATACCGAGATCTTCGGGGAGATCGCATATCCGATCGAAGAAGCGCATATCCTTCATTACATCATGTTCAATAAGCCCTGGCACTATAGAGACTGCCCGTACGGGAATATCTATCTGCGCTATGCCAAGGAGACGCCGGTATTCGGGAGAATCGAGGAAGAACTTGCGAACTATCCGGAAGAAAACAAAGCCAAAGACAAAAAGGGCGAAGAGAATCTCCGGAAACTTGCGATCAAGGAGACAAACCGCGAGGATAACTACCTCAAGCGCTTAAACCGCGATAAACGCGCCAAGGACAGAGTCGAGATCGTCAGGAAGATCGAGGAATTCGAGCGTGACGGGCGTTTCTTCGAGGACGTCGAGGACGATCCGCCGACAAAGCCGCTGCTTCCGGACGATATCGATTACTTAAAGAAGAGCCTGGCTCAGAAGATCCGGACGAAAGTCGCCTTTTCCCAGGCACATAAGGTAGTTGATAAGCTCATCAAGAACGGGCAGCTGATCATCAAGGACATGAAGGGGATCGAGAATTTCCAGAACCTTACGTCCGGTGCCGTGATCACCTGCAACCACTTTAATGCCTTCGACAGCTTTATCATCCAGCTCGTCTATGAGGCGGCAAAGCAGAAGAAGCGTACGTTCTACCGCGTCATCCGTGAGGGCAACTATACCTCGTTCCCGGGATTTTACGGATTCCTTATGAGAAACTGCAACACGCTCCCGCTGTCGTCGGACATCCGCACGATGAGAAAGTTCTTCGAGGCGACGAACACAGTCCTCAAGGACGGACATTTCGTGCTGGTCTATCCCGAGCAGAGCATGTGGTGGAACTACAGAAAACCGAAGCCATTAAAGAACGGTGCTTTTATATTCTCGGCCAAAAACGACGTGCCGGTACTGCCGTGCTTCATTACGATGAGAGATACCGAGAATATCGGCGAAGACGGATTCCCGATCCAGGAATATACCGTGCATATCTCCGAGCCGATCTATCCGGACAAGAGCCTGCCATACAGAAAGCAGGTCGATAAGCTGCGCTCGGATAATTACGAAGTCTGGAAAGAGATCTATGAGAGGGTCTATCAGATGCCGCTCGAATATACCACGATCGATATGCCGGATCTCGATACGCTGAAATAAGCTGCCCTGCAAGTGCTTTTATATTAGTAGAATGATCTAATTGCACAAAAAACAATAGAATAATCGTGCTTTCTTTTACTATAATATTGTTCTTTTTTGAGATGGCAACTTGACGACATCAAAAGGCAAAAAAATGGTATTTTCTTTTATTGAAGTGTAGTATCATTTGGAGTCGTGATTTCAGGCAATAATATGAAGGTGCAGCAATGGGTAAGAAAAAAACGATTGTCATAGATGAGAAGACGCCGCTTCTTTTCCTCGCGGGGCCTATGTTCATCGAACTTTTCCTGAACACTATGCTCAACAATGTCGATACCATCATGTTGAGCCACTATAACGATTACGCCGTCGGCGCGATCGGAAACGCCAATACCATCATGTTCATGATGAACATCCTCTTTAATGTCATCGCCACGGCGACGAGCGTCGTTGTCGCGCAGTATCTCGGGGCCAAGCGCCATGACAAGATGAACATGATCTATACTCTTGCGATCGCAGTGAACTTCGTGGTCGGCTTGATCCTGAGCGGTACTTTTTGCGCGGCAAACCCTCTTATCATGAAATTCCTGCATGTCTCCCCGGAGATGCGTCCGTATTCCATGGCATATATCTATATCGTCGGAGGCGGCGGATTCCTGCTGGCCGTATTTAACGTTATGGTCCAGATCATGCGGTGTAACGGATATACGAAGATCGGCATGTATGTCTCCTTTGCCATCAATATCATCAATATCGTCGGAAACTATCTGTTCCTCTACGGACCTCTCAGCGGCCTGGGTATGGGCGTGGAAGGTGTCGCCATCTCGACCGTATTTGCCAGATTCGTCGCCGTGATCGTCGTGATCGCATTCTTCTATGCGACCAGAACAGGTAAGATCTCGCTTAAGCTTCTTCGTCCTTTCCCGAAGAGACTTCTCGGGAAGATGATCAAGATCGGACTTCCGACAGCAGGGGAAAACCTGACATACAACCTTTACCAGACGACACTCCTTTCCTTCGTAAACGGAATGGGCAACGACGCGGTAAGTGCCAGAGCCTACTGCAATACCCTGATCTCCTTTGCCATGATCTTCTCCAATGCCTGCGCCATGTCCACGCAGATTATTACGGGACATCTGGTCGGCGCAGGGAAACAGGATGCGGCCTATAAACGAGTCTTCAGGACGCTTCGGACGTCTATGCCGATCACGATCGCGCTGGCATCGATTAATGCGATACTATGCCGATATACTTTGCAATTATTTACGGATAACGAAAATATCATTGCTCTTGGAACGACGATCATGATCGTCGATATCTTCGTCGAAGCCGGACGATGCCTCAATATGACGTTCGTCAGCAGCTTAAAAGCAGCCGGCGCCTATGTATTCCCGCTTCTGATGGGTATCCTCTGTAACTGGGGCTTGGGCCTTACGACCGGCTATGCTGTCGGTGTCCTCGCCGGAGTCGGAGTCTGGGGCATCTACGCCGGAACCGCGACCGATGAGTGCATCAGAGGCCTGATCGTCATGTACTACTGGTATAAGAAAAAGTGGTACGGCAAATCCGTCGTGGATAGAAAGGACGCACTGGATCTGGATGACGAGGCAGACGGTCCTCTGAAGGTATCCGAATCCGTGGAAACGGCAGAAGAGAGCGTATCCGAGAGTGCTTTTACCGTAGAGGAAAGCCCTGAAGAATCTGATGAATTCGAATGCGCTATTCCTGCCAAACGTGATCTTGTGAAACATAAATCATGCTGATCAGTATCCACCTGATACATAAAAAGAAGTGATATAATAATTCATGCTCATTTCGAAGAAAGATCTCTTCAGAAATGTCCTAGAAGGAGATAAGAAACGAAGCATGATTTATAAAAAGAATTCCTATGTCACGGGAAGTATGTGTGACAGTAAGCTGAAGCTATCTATCCTGGCCGCAGATGAGATCGTGGAGAATGCCGTTACCGAACTGATGGGAGATCTCGGCATCGACGGTATCGTGGCGATGGAGAAATATAAGGCGATGTGGCTGATCGCGAAGAACAGTTTCCTCTTTTACCGACGTCCGACATGGCGCGAGGAGTTTTCCGTAAGATGTTTTATATCGAAGTATTCCGCCGTGAAGCTCATCCTCGATACGATCGTGGAAGGAGCGGATGGAGAGAAATTCCTGCATGCCCGGACCGAGCTTGCCGCCATCGATCTTGAAGGCGGAAGGATCCGTAAGGCTGAGACAGTGGGCTTTACCCCGGATATGGCACATCCTTCGGAGGAGGAAGGACCGGAGTTCACGCGGTTCCCGAAGACGGGCACCGAAGCAGTGGACTCGATCAATGTGCGCTCCACGAGCCTGGACTACTGCTATCACACGAATAATATCGAATACGTGCGGTTTATGCTGAATACCTACGATATCGAGTTCTTCAAGACCCACGATCCGGTGAGCCTGGAGATACACTACGGCGGACAGTCCTTTTCCGGAGAAAAACTGGATATCGAGAAGATGGAGACAGAAGACGGGGATTTGTTTAGAATAGTAAGAGACGGAAGCGAGATCACTTCCTGCAAGCTGAGCTGGAAAGAGGCATAAATCGCCGGGAGAACGACGATGGATAACCTATATAAATACGATGGCAAGTTTTTCCACTTAAAGAAGAAGCCCTTTTTTATTATCGTGGCTGTTCTTGGCGTGATCTTCGTCGTTTTTCTCTTTGCTGCGATAGATCAGTATAATAGAAGAACTGATCTGAAAAAGCTGTGTACGGCGACTACATGGGGCACTGTAACCCATTCATCCGGCGATAGCGATGTGCTGGATGTGGAATACGAGTTCGAGGTAGATGGAAGAACTATAAAAGGGAGTTACTACTGCCGTACTACCGGAAACCTCGGCTCCTACACAAAGACGGGCGATTCCGTGCAGATCCACTATAACCCTTCGAATGTAGATCAGAACTACTTCGGGAATCACTTCGAGGCGGCAGATCATGCCAAAAGAGCAATAAATATCGCCGTTTTCCATCTCGTTATATGGCTTGTTATTTCTGTGGCGCTTTATCTGGACTGGAAGAGATGGTGGGAACTGGATGAGCTTGAAGACTTCATTCGCTCATCTCATGATTAATCAGCAGCATCACATTTCAATGAAGGGGAGAAACGATGAGACGACTGTTTGAAATCGATCTTAAGGATTACGAAGGCTGCAGTAAAGTCTTCCGGAGACCCTCGGTGCGGGGAATCATCTTCCGGGGAGACAAGATCGCCATGGTCTATGCGACCAATGAGAAATACTATAAGTTCCCCGGTGGCGGCATGCACGAGGACGAAGATAAGAAGGAAGCGCTTCTTCGTGAGGTGAAGGAAGAGGTCGGGCTGGACGTCATTCCCGAAAGCATCCGCGAATACGGCAGTGTCCTCAGAAGACAAAGAAGCGACCGCGATCCGGATACGATCTTCGAGCAGGAGAACTTCTATTTTCTATGTAGAACCGAGGTGCAGCCGGGACAGCAGCACCTCGATGATTACGAGGCGGAGGCGGGCTTTCAGCTCTCCTATGTGGATATCGATGAAGCGATCCGCGTGAATAAAGAGTACAGAAGTGAGTGCTTCTTTAATGAAGTCATGATCGGCCGGGAAAGGCGAGTGCTGGAGCTTATCAAGGAGGCTCGGTGCGATGTGGTCGCACTTGGTGAGCTCCTGATCGACTTTACCGAGTCGGGAAAAAGCAGCGACGGCATGAAGCTTTTCGAGCAGAATCCGGGCGGGGCACCGGCCAATCTTCTTACCGCCGTGAGCCACTTCGGATATAAGACGGCATTTATCGGGAAAGTCGGCGACGACATGCACGGCCGGTTCCTTATTGAAACGCTGGAAAAAGAGGGCATCGGGACCCGGGCGGTGATCCGGGATCCGGAGCAGTTTACGACGCTGGCATTTGTCGGGCTCGACCAGGACGGGGAGCGGAAGTTCTCCTTTGCCAGAAAGCCCGGCGCGGACACGATGCTCCGCTCTGACGAACTGGATCGCGAGATCCTCTCCATGTGCAGGATCTTCCACTTCGGCTCACTTTCGCTGACGGATGAGCCTGCTAAAAGTGCGACGTTCGAGGCGGTAAAAATTGCGAAAGATTCCGGCGCGGTGATCTCTTATGATCCGAATTATAGAGCATCGCTGTGGCCAGACGAAAAGACCGCGGTCGAGGTGATGCGCTCGGCGGTCCCACTGGCAGACGTGCTGAAGGTTTCTGATGAAGAGAGTTTGCTACTGACGGGGTGCGCTGTCCTCGAGGAGGCGGCGGACCGGTTATTAGCCATGGGCCCGAAGTTTGTAGCCATCACGCTCGGAAGTGAGGGCGTCCTGATCGCAAGAAAATCTATCAAGGAACGGGTAGCTGCATTTTCAGTGCAATGCACGGATACGACGGGTGCGGGTGATTCTTTCTGGGGAGGTTTCCTGAGCTTTTGGCTCTCGTATGGTGTTGGCATAGACGAGATGGCCTGGGAGGACCTTCTGAACTGCGCGCGGACCGGCAGTGCTTTTGCCGCGTTATGCGTCCAGAAAAGAGGCGGGATCCCGGCAGTTCCGGGAAAGGCAGAAGTGGAGCAGTTCCTGAGAGCACACTGATCTTTTAGTACCGCTTTTACCACTTTATACCACGAGGCTGTTTCTCGGCGATGAGAATAGATGATATACTCAACTTAGTTCGGATGGGGACCTGTCCGGACTAAGTTTTTTATGTTGTTCGACATATTGTTCGACATTTGTGTAGTGAGTGTCGAATGAAATGTAAAATGGGCGCAGTGTTCGACATTTGTGTAGTGAGTGTCGAACAAAATGTAAAATGGGCGCGGTATTCGACATATCGTTCGACATTTGAGCAGTGAGTGTCGAACAAAGTGTAAAATGGGCGCGGTATTCGACATATCGTTCGACATCTGCACTCGTGCTGTAAAACAAAATGTAGAATCATGCGCGGAACGAGTGCCAGTTACTGTATGAAGGATATAACAACTATGGATAAACACTTATTTTTTGAAAACGCCTACTTCGTGATCGGTACTTCCTATGCCGGGAAGTCCACGATGGTAAAAGAACTTGCCAGGAAACATAACGGGATCGCCTGTGAAGAGAACTATCACGATAACTATCCGGAGGAACTGGATAAAGAAGAGTTTCCTTGTCTGACGTATACCCGCGATCTGGTGGACTGGCATGACTTTATCCGCCGTTCTCCGCAGGAATATAAGGACTGGATCGACGGCGCCAAGAGAGAAAGCGGGATCCTGGAACTTCGCATGCTGCCGGAGATCTGTAGTCAGGGAAAGCCCGTATTTGTGGATACGAATATCAGTCTTGAGGACCTTTCTGTGATCACACCGAAGAACCATGTCGTCGTTCTTCTTTCGGATCCGCAGATCTCGATCCATCGTTTCTTCGACCGTCCGGACCCGGAGAAGCAGTTCTTGTATAAGCTGATGCTGGAAGAACCTGATCCGGAAGCGGCGCTGGCCAATTACCGAAAAGGCCTGGAACTGATCTGTTCGCAGGAAGCCTATGATACACTACTTCACTCCGGATTTGCTGTTATTCACCGAGATGAGAACAGAACGATCGAGCAGACTGCAGAACTTCTGGACGAGATTTTCGGGTTATAATATAAGTAAAACAAATGTTCTCTGTCGGTAAAATGATGATATAATGTTTGTGAGGGTGTTACTCTGACACAGGCGGTTGTCCTCTGATCTGCCCTTTCGGGAGAAAGGAGGCAAGATGATATGACTGATTTCGAAATTCTGAGTTTGATACTCGCTTTTGGAATGTAAATCGTTGCAATCATTGCTCTCGTTAAACAAAACGAGAAATATTGATAGAACCGCCCAGGTTTGCAGCTCGGAGCGGTTCTTAATACCAAACTAAGAGGGCAACCGTCTAGGGTAACACCCTTTCTATGTTCATTATAACATCTTCTTTCGAGTTTACAACTACAGTTCAGATAAACACAGAATGATATAATGTGAACATTACTTTGCGATGACTAGTATTGGAGAGAACGTATGCCATATAAAGATATGGAAGACACGATTATAAGAAGAATGAAGCCGGAGGATGCGGAGGCGGTTACCGATGTACTGATCGATACCTGGAAGACCGCATATAGAGGCATCGTCAGTGATGATGTCCTGGATCATCAGGACCGGGAGATGCTGATCGGAAGAAGAAGAAGGCAATACAAAGATTATATCGTGGCGGAGGTAAATGGACGTGTCGTCGGGTATTGCTGGTATGTGAATGATAATTCTTTTTCAAAAGAACTCTCCGATATCGATTGTGAGATCGTCGCTATCTATGTGCTTCCCGAGATGGCGCGGAAAGGCGTGGGGAGGAAGATGTTTTCCTACGCGGTCGAGGATCTCAGGAAGCAGAATAGAGAGAAGATGGTCATCTGGTGCCTGAAGGAGAATAACACCGGAAGAGCGTTTTATGAGAGAATGGGTGGGAAGATCATCGGAGAACACAAGACGCATATAGGAAACGAAGATTGTGACGAAGTCGGATTTCTTTTCAGCATTAGCGGAGAATAACAGAGAGTTGCTTCTTAAGGTCCCGATGAGTGATATTCATAATCACTCCACGAAGGGATGCAGTCGAAGTTGGCTGGCCGAACAGTTAAATATGGTGCTGCCGGAGCCTCCTGAAAAGTTTGATGGCCTTTCCGGTATGCAGGAATGGTTCACGAAAGTATTTAAAGTGTGCAAATTCGATTAAATTGAGTTAAAATATTACAAATGAAGGGAAGGAGTACTGATTCATGAGTGATGAAGAGAAAAAAGTAATTAAACATGTTGTGAAGATAGATAACATGGAAGTTAAAGTCGCTAAGAAACGAGTTACTAATGCAAAATTGCTGGAATCAGGAATTCTTTCTCCTGATGATGCAGACATGGATAAAAGGGCTAGACAGGCTGTCAGTAGTGCCAAGAAAAAGGCTAAAGTATGTAAAAAGCCGTTGGCCGTATATGACAAGAATAAAAAAGCACCTTATCTAGTCGATTCCGATGGAAAGCAGGTCAAAATTGGATAAAGCTTCAAGAAAACCCATGCTATTGTGCTTTGCCGGACCTAATGGATCTGGAAAGAGTACGATAACCAAGTATTTTGACATTGTAGGCGAATACACCTTTTCCTAATGAATATTGGGATGAGGAAGATATTATCGCGCTGATTACTGGAACTTATTCACACTGATTGTTGCTTCTTAGTGCAGTGAGTATAGGCGCCCGGAGCAATCTTCTATGCTATAATCGATACTTAGTATAACTTCCGTGGAACTCGCGGGAGGCTTAAATATTCAGGTGGAAGTAGAATCAATGATTGGTGTGTATTTCAGCGGGACAGGTAATTCCCGGTATGCGGCGGAGCTCTTCTGCAAGGAGTGCGGAAGTGAAGGGAATGTCTTTTCTATAGAGGATGAGTGCGTTGGCGAGAAGATCCGTGAAGCGAAGGAGATCGTCTTTTCCTATCCGGTTCAGTATAGTAGCGTTCCGATATTTGTCCGTGACTTTATCGATGAGAACAGCGGGATCTGGAACGGGAAGAAGGTCTTTGTGATCGCTACGATGGGGCTTTTCAGCGGGGATGGATCCGGAATTCTCGGAAGATATCTTAAGAGATACGGAGCAGTCATTACCGGTGGACTTCATCTGAAGATGCCGGACAGTATTGCCGATGAAAAAGCACTGAAACGCCCATTTGAGAAGAACCTGGCGAATATCCGGGAGTCCGAGGAGAAGATCCGCAGGTCCGCAAAAGCATACAGGGAAGGAAAACCGACCAAAGAAGGATTAGGGTTCTTTTACCGGATGGCGGGCCTTTTCGGGCAGAGGCTTTACTTCGGACATATGACGAAGAAATACTCGTCGAAGCTTAAAATCAATGCAGATCGCTGCATCGGATGCGGGCTCTGTGAGAAACTCTGTCCGCTCGAAAATATTCATATAAAAGGAAAACTGGCGGTGCCGGAGGGCAAATGCACGATGTGCTACCGGTGCATCAACCGGTGTCCGAAGCAGGCGATCACTCTTCTGGGAAAGGAGATCGTGGAACAGACTACGATCGAGAAGTATCTGAAGAAGTAGAAGCATTATACTTAGAAGACTTTGACAGATCCCCGAAGAATCACTACGATGAGAAAAGAATGAGAAAAGAATGAGAAAAGGAGATCTGCATGCTGACCAGAGACGATATATTCCGTTTTCTTCAAGATGCGGGAATCAAACACGATGATAAGGTAACGATTCACTGTTCGCTCCGCTCGATCGGGAAAACCGAGAACGGGGCGGATGGCTTGATTGATGCATTCAGAGAGTACCTGAAAGATGGTCTTTTTATCGTGCCGACACACACCTGGAACAAGGTGTGGAGAGATACTCCCTACTACGATGTCAGATCGACGGTTCCGGATATCGGGACACTTGCCGAGGTCGCTGCTTTTCGAAAAGATGGCGTGCGTTCGCTTCACCCGACCCACTCCGTGACGGTCTTCGGAAAAGGCGCGGAAGAGTTTGTAAAAGGCGAGGAAAAGTGTGCGTCACCGGCGCCTGTCGGAAGCTGTATCAGCCGCCTCTATGAAGAGGGCGGAAAGGTCCTTCTGGTCGGGGTCGGACATGAGAGAAACACCTATCTTCACTCCGTGGATGAGCGCCTGAAGATCCCGGACCGTCTGAATCCGAATCCTTTCGAGATCACGATCATCGACCATCAGGGGCGTGAACTGAAATCGCCGCCGTTTCACTCACACTACACGGCGGCCGCTGACCGCTGCGTCTCCGAATATTACCCGAACTATAAAGAAGCTTTTGAATATGCTGGTGCAGTAACTTATTCCAAACTTGGAAATGCACTGGTTTATGTGTGCGACTGCCGGAAAATGACGGATATCCTTAAGACGATGTGGGAACGCGCAGACAGGGATCTATGCATCTCGGCAGATCCGATCCCGAGGGAACTATATGAATCATGACAGGCCTGAAAAACTGAAGTTTTTGGATCACGGCGTCGGATGCGGGCGTGAAACTTTATGAGGCGAACGGCTTCAAGCGTAACGGGAATTTCATGCAGTATAATTTTGGATGATAGGTGGCACAGTAAAATGATTACACATACAGGAACTATAGAAATCGAGACGGAGCGGCTGATCCTTCGCCGTTTCGAGTATTCCGATATTGACTCCATGATCCGTAACTGGATCGCGGACGAGAAGACGCAGTGGGACTACGGGGAGCCGTGCTATACGACACCGGAAGCCGTCCGGGAACTTCTAGATACGAAGTATATTGTCTCCTACGCCAGAGAAGACTATTACCGTTGGGCCGTGATCGAGAAGAGTTCCGGCGAATGTATCGGACAGATCGCGTATTTTACGGTAGATAGCAAGAATCAGCATGGCGAGATCGAGTACGTGATCGGCCCCGCATTTCGGGGCAGGGGATATGCCACCGAGATGACCAAAGCAGTCATTGCATATGGCTTCGAGAAGGTCAACTTCCACCGGATCGAGATCGATTGTCGGACGGAAAATGAAGCCTCCCGGAAAGTGATCGAGAAGTGCGGCCTGACATACGAAGGCGTCTTCCGCGATTTCTTCTGGAGATCTGATCACTACGAAGGAAGAAGAGTGTTCTCTATTCTGAAAGAGGAGTGGAAAGGCTAGAATAGAACCGGATTGAATAATAATGATGCTGTGTGAAGGAAGTAATCGAAATTGGCAACAGAAAAACTTCAGTATATAGAAGATAACTCTACCGGAATCGAGACCGTGAGTCTGGAGAACGTCAGCATTTCCTACCCGCCGCACACTCATGTGGGGCATTATGTGTTCGGCATCGTGACGGAAGGAGCGATCCTGATCCGCGTCGGCAATCAGGCGTTCACATGCTCGGAAGGGGAGTGCTTCTCCGTTCTTCCGGATGTGCAGCATTCGATCGAACCGCGATCCGAACGGTATTCCATGATCACGACATGTATCCCTAGAGATGATAATGCGTCAAAAGAACTGGACGTCATCAAGCGCGAGATCCTTGGTAA